>JAEXWS010000111.1 GCA_023406225.1 Bacillota bacterium
GGTCCAGCTTCAAGACCACCACAAAGGCCCCGTCCTCCTTCAAAACGCCGGAGACCTGGTTCACGCCCAGGTCTTTCAGCGCGGTCTGGGTGGCGGAGGAGAACCCGGAGATGGAGATGAGCCCCGGCTCGGAGGAATAGGAGTCGCTGTACTTCCAGATGAGGTATCCGATATAGTCCGGCTCGTTGCGGTGGCTCGCCATCTGGCTGCGGACCGTCTCGGCGGTCTCACGGGCCTCGGCCTCGGAGGTGTACTGCCAGCCGGACTCCTCGGAATAGTACATCGTGGCGTACTGGCCGTAGATATACCCGCTCTCGGCCAGATAGCGGTTGATCTCCGAGGCGGACATGGCGTATTTGGACGAGAGGTTTTCAAACAGGTAGGGCAGGCGGCAGAGCTGCCGGACAAAGTCCGCGGAGTAGCCGTAGGCCAGGCTGCCGGCGAATTTGACGTACTCGGCCGCCTCGATCTCCTGCTGGGTGGTGAGGGCGTAGCCGCTCTGGTGATTGATGAGCGCCGCCATCTGCTTCACCTCGGCCAGGGTGTCCTCCCGGACCTTCTGGGCGGGGGTCATGCCGCCCTTGTCGGGGGTGTTCCAGTCGATGGGGGCGTCCACGTCGATGTTGTACTTTTCCAGCAGGTAGTCGGCAAAGCCGCCCTCAAAATCGTCGTCGGCCCAATAGGCCTCGTAATACTCGGGGTAGGTTTCATAGTAGCTGAAGTAGTTCTCCACCTCCATGGCGGAGATGTTTGAGGAGAGGGCGAAGGCGTACATCTCGGCGGTGACGGTGTAGCCGTCCACGGTCAGCATGGGAGCGTCCGGGGCCAGGCCCAGAAGGGCCTGGGAGGCCACCAGGACCTCCGGCGTGAACTTCGCCCGCTGGACCGGGTCCACGATGCGGGCCAGCATGGCCGCCGCCTGACCCCGGTTCAACAGGTCGCTGCCGTGGAAGGAGCCGTATTTGTCGCTGCCGGTGAGGATGCCCGCGTTATAGAACCGCAAAACGTCCACGTCGGATGTGTCCGGCAGGACGGTGACGGCGTTGATGGGGGCCAGGGCGCTCTCCGGCAGGACCGCCGCCAGATACCACACGAAGTCGTAGCGGTCGCAGGGCAGGTCCGCGTAGTAGCTCATGGCATAGAGGTCATAGAGCAGGTAGCTGCCCGCCTCCGTGTCCTCGCTGATGTTCTGGGTCAGGTAGGCCACGGCGGGTTGATACCAGGGCTGGGTCCCGGTGGGGGCGGGCAGAACGCCGTCCCCGCCGTGAAGCAGCTCATGGAGCCGGGCGGCGATCACAACGGTCTGGGCGTGGGTCAGGGAGCCGCTGGGGTCGAATTGGGCGGCGGACTTCCCGTCCATAAGGCCCGCCTCGTAGACGGTCTTTACGTAGCTTTCGCACCAGGCGCCCCTGGTGTCGGAGAAGGGGGCGGAATAGGTCCTCTTCTGGGGGACCAGACTGCCGGAGTTGTAGGCCGCCGCCGGAACGGCCAGGGACAGGGCCAGCGCCAGAGTCAGGAGCAGGGCGGCGAGACGGGTCTTTTTCATGATGCACCTCCAAAAATAATCACGCACTGTATGATATTGCGGAGATATTACGCTTTGGAATCGATTTCCGGGGCCAGACCCCACAGGTGCCGGGCCAAAGCCCGGCCAGTCATGGAGAGGGAGGAAGACGGCGGAAGTCCCGGCAGGACCGCGCGCCGGACCGGAACTGCACGCGTTTTTTGCTCATCCCAGAATGACGCGCCCTTTTTCCCTTTCCGCCAGCCCTGCCTTGATGCGGAAGATGGTGGCGGCGGCCTCCAGTTTCGTCTGCTCGCCGGTGGCCATGTCCTTGCAGGCCACGACCCCCTCTTTGATCTCGTCCTCTCCCAGGAAGATGACGTAGGGGATGCCCAGCTTGTCGGCGTAGCCCACCTTCTGCTTGAACTTCTTCTCCTCGCAGTGGAGCTGGGTCCGCACGCCGTTTTCCCGGAGCCTGGTGGCCAGGGAGATGGCGGCGGATAGGTCCTCCGTCATGGGCAGGATGAGCACGTCCGCCGGGGCGGTGGGAAGGTCCGGGTTCAAAAGCCCCTGCTCCCCCAGGACATAGAAGAGCCGGGTGAGGCCGATGGAGATGCCCACGCCGGGGAGCTGCTTGTCGGTATAAAACTCCGCCAGATTGTCGTACCGCCCGCCGGAGCAGACGGAGCCGATCTCCGGGTGGTCCAGAAGGGTGGTCTCGTAGACGGTGCCGGTGTAGTAGTCCAGCCCCCGGGCGATGGTCAGGTCCACGGCGAAGTTCTCCGCCGGGACGCCGAAGGCCTCCAGATACCGCACCACGGTCCCCAGCTCCTCCAGTCCCTGATCGAACAGAGCGTCTTTCCCCTGGTAGTCCCCCAGGGCGGACAAAATGGCGGCGCTGTCCCCGGTGATGGCGATGAATTTCAAGATATCGTCCGCCTTGTCCGCCGGGATGGCGAAGTCCTCCACCAAAAGGGCCTTCACCTTCTCCGGCCCGATCTTGTCCAGCTTATCCACGGTGCGCATCACGTCGCCGGACTGCTCCGTGAGGCCCAGCATGGCGTAAAAGCCATTCAGGATCTTCCGGTTGTTCACCCGGATCTGGAACCGCCGCAGGCCCAGGGTGGAGAAGGTCTTATAGATGATGGCGGGGATCTCCGCCTCGTTGGTGATGGAGAGCTTGCCGTCCCCGATAATGTCGATGTCCGCCTGGTAAAACTCCCGGAAGCGGCCCCGCTGGGCCCGCTCGCCCCGGTAGACCTTGCCGATCTGGTAGCGGCGGAAGGGGAAGGCGAGGTCGTTGTAGTGCAGCGCCACGTACTTGGCCAGGGGCACCGTCAGATCGAACCGGAGGCTCAGGTCCGCGTCCCCCTTTTGAAAGCGGTAGATCTGCTTTTCCGTCTCGCCGCCGCCCTTGGCCAAAAGCACGTCGCTGGACTCGATAACGGGGGTGTCCAGGGGGGTGAAGCCGTACAGGGCGTAAGTGCGGCGGAGGACGTCCATGATGCGCTCCATCTGCTGCTGGGGCGCGGGCAGCAATTCCATAAAGCCGGACAGGGTCCGGGGGGTCATTTTGGGCATAACATTGGTTCCTTTCTGCGGTCAAAAATCAAAAAAACCGGGTGGATGTCTGAAAATAAAGGCTCTCGTCCCCAGGCTTTGGGACGAGAGCGAACTTCGCTTCGTGGTGCCACCCAAATTCAAGGCCCGAAGGGGGACCTCCTTTGACCTCCTGTGGTACGGGGAGGGGGCCGTGGGCGTTTCCGCCCCCGCTCCGCCGCTGTCCTTCCTCCAGGCCGGCCGGAACGCTCTCAGCGGTGCGTTCCTCTCTGTGGGGCGGGCGTATGGAGTACTGCTGCGGCGTCGTCGCGGTGTGGGATGGGGAGGCGTGGTCACCTATGGCCGCTGCGGCGGACTTTCTCTACGGCCAGGACCGCCAGCAGCACGGCGCCATACGCCGCCCAGATGACGAGAACAGCCAGGAAAAAATACCGCATCACGGCAAAACAGACCACAAGGGCCATCAAATAATAAAGCAGGCCGGTCACAGGGTCCCTCAGCCACTCCATGGAGGAGTTTTGAAGGACGGCGGCGCAGTTCCAGGCGCCCGCGGCCAAGATCACCAGGGAGACGGCGGCCAGAACGGCGGCGATCCTGCCGCGCAGGCGCGGCGGCCTTTTTTCCGCCACGACCGCTCAGGCGATGGGGCGGTTGGAGGCGGGGTTCACGATGCAGCGCCAGTCCAGATCTCCCCGGGCCAGGCCCAGCACCAGCATCTCCGCCGTGGCGATGTTGCTGGCGAAGGGGATGTTGTTCTGGTCGCACAGGCGGGAGATGTAGGAGATGTCGCCCGCCATGCTCTCGTTGCTGGGATCGTTGAAAAAAAGCACCAGATCAAATTCGTTGTAGGCGATGCGGGCGCCGATCTGCTGGCTGCCGCCGTGGGCGTAAGACAAAAAGCAGTGGACCTTCAGGCCCGTGGCCTCCGAGACCATGTGGCCGGTGGCGTTGGTGGCGTAGATATTATGCTGGGACAAGATCCCCGCGTAGGCGGTGCAGAACTGCACCATCAGTTCCTTCTTGTTGTCGTGGGACATCAGAGCGATATTCATGGGATGGGCTCCTTTCTATTTGATGCGTAGCAGGGGGGCTTTCCCGCCCTGGATGCGTTTTGCGATGTTGCGGTAGGCCGCGGCGGCCAAAAACCCGTCCGCCAGCAGGATGGAAACGCCCCGGTTCAAACAAAGGGTCAGTCCGTCGTCCTCGGGCACGATGCCCAGCAGGGGCAGGCCCGCCTTGTCGATGGCGTCGTCCAGAGTGGCGTGCATGCTGCGGAGCATCTTTTTGCGCACCCGGTTCACCACCAGATGCAGCGTCCCGGCGGGGAAGCGGCCAAGCTCCATCACGGTGTGCTGGGCGTCCCGGAGGGAGGAGGCGTCCGCCGTGGTCACCACCACGCAGCGGTCCGCCGCGCAGGTCGCCAGACGGAAGCCGGACCCCAGGCCCGCCGGCGCGTCCAGAAGGCAGTAGTCGTACCGCCCGCGGATCTCCCGCAGCAGGTCCGCCATCTGGGTTTGCGTCACCGGCTGTCCCCGGCTGCGGGCGGGGGCGGTGAGCAGAAACAGGCCCGGCACGTTGGGGTGCTCCACCACGGCGCTGTCCAGGGGGCAGCGCCCCTGGGCCACGTCGGAAAAATCCATCAGCGCCCGGTCGGAGAGGCCCAGGGCCAGGTCCAGGTTCCGCAGGCCCACGTCGCAGTCCAGGCACAACACCCGCCTGCCGCCGATGGCCAGAGCCGCGCCCACGCCGGAGACGAAGGAGGTCTTTCCCGTGCCGCCCTTGCCGGACACCACGGCGATGCATTGTCCATCCATGCTGAGACTTCCTCCCACGATCAATTTCCGTACTTTACATTATAACGGATTTTTCTTGATTTTTGCAAATGCTCTGGGATATTTTTTTGGCGTTTCGGCGGTTTTTTTTATCAAAACCAGCCGGTGGCGCACATCGGTCCCGGGGATTTCATAATCCCGCACGTCCTCCACCGCTCCCCCCAGGGTCTGGAGGGCCTTTGCGGCGGCGGAGAGCTCTTCGCCGGAGTCCACGGATTTCATGGCCAGAAACCGGCCCCCCACCCGCACCAGGGGCAGGCACAGCTCCGCCAGCATGGGGAGGGAGGCCACCGCCCGGGACACGGCGAGATCGAAGGACTCCCGGTGATCCGCGGCAAATTCCTCCGCCCGGCCGTGGACGCAGGCCACGTCCGAGAGGCCCAGCTCGCCGCAGACCTCCCGGAGGAAATCGATCCGCTTGTTCAGGGAATCCAGCAGGGTCAGGCGGATGGACGGCTCCAGGATGCGCAGGGGCAGGCCGGGGAACCCGGCTCCGGTGCCCACGTCCACCACGGACCTGCCCTGAAGCTCCGCCAGATTCAAAAGAGCGGCGCTGTCCAGAAAATGAAGGGTGGCGATGCCCGCCGGGTCGGTGATGGCGGTGAGGTTCATGACCTTGTTTTTCTCCGTCAGCAGCTCCGCGTACCGGAGCAGGGCGGGAACGCCCTCCGTGGGCAGGCCCAGGGCCTCCAGGCCGCCGCGCAGCAGCGTTTCCATCAAGTCCGCTCCTTCAAGAGGTCCCGAATTTCAGTGAGCAGGACCTCTTCCTTCGACGGCGCGGGGGGCGCGGGCGGCGCGGGCGGCGCGGCGGGGGCCTCCTTTTTCCGGTGGAGCTTGTTGACGGCCTTGATGAGGCAGAAGACCGCGAAGGCGATGATGATAAAATCCAGAATGGTGGAGAGGAACACGCCGAAATTGATGGAGACGGCGGGGACCGTCACCTCGCCCGCCGCGTCCAGCACCGCCTCCTTCAGCACCAGTTTCCAGGCGGTGAAGTCTACGCCGCCGGTGAGCAGAGAGACGGCGGGCATGATCACGTCGTTTACCAGGGAGGTGGAGATCTTGCCGAACGCGCCGCCGATGATAACGCCGACGGCCATGTCCAGCACGTTGCCCCGGGCAATAAACTGTTTAAATTCGGCCATGAAGCCGGAAGCGTTTTTAGACATAAAATACTCCTTGTATTACACTGAGAAAATAGTACGAAACGTATACACGGACCCTTTGCCTCAGGCTCATTTGAGCCGCAGCGAGGGGTCCAGCACACGGGCCAGGATGGCGGCGGCCTGTCCCCGGGTCAGCGTGCCCTCTGGGTCGAAGCGCCCCGTTTCATCCACGCCGTTGAGGATGCCGGCTTGATAAAACCGCAAAACGGCGGGATCGTCGCTGTCCGGCACGGAGACGCCGGTCCGGAGGGCGGGCAGGTCCTCCGGGGTGAGGACCATATCCAGCAGGAAGAAAAACTCCTCCCGCGTGGCGGCGGTGCGGTCGGGCAGCGTCCCGTCGCCGGAGAAGGCGGGGGCCGTATCCAGCCACGCCATCAGCCGGTCCGGCTCCAGAGAGGCCAGGTGGAACAGCTCGAGGGCAAACCAGATGTCAGAAAAATCAGAACTGCTGATATCCACGAGAATGCCAAAGGGGTCCCGGTCATAGAATTCCTCGTCGGTCAGGGGGAAGACCCAGCCGGCCCTGCCGTCCACCGACGCGCGATAGCTGCCGGTGGAGTAGCGGTAGCCGTCCAGCACCAGGACCATGGGCGTTCCCGCCAGGCGCCGGGTCGTCTCCGCGTCAAAATACAGGCATATATCAGGGCTCTCACCGGGGACGCTGGAAACGCCCTCCCAGTTTTCAAAGGTCGCCACGGGGTTCCCGGCGGCGTCCAAAAACTGGACCCGGTCATCCTCGTCAGGAAGAGTCTCGATGGAGGTGCCGTGGAGGAGACTTTCCGCTCTGGCGGCCAGGACCACGGCCTTGGCCGCCGTCACCGGCGCGTCGGGAGAGAAGGAATCGTCCGACGTGCCGTTTATCAGCCCGGCCTCATAGCACAGCTTCACCGCGCCGGCGCACCAGCTCTCCGCCGGCACGTCCGGGAAGCCGGGATACTCCCGGACCTTGGGCGGTGCCGTCTCCGCCGCCGAGGCGGAAAGGCAGAGAAGAAAGGCCAGCAGCGCCGCCAGAAGGGAAGAACACAGTCGTTTCATCAAACAGCACCTCCCAGTCGTTTTTCAAAAAGGCGTTTGAAAGCGGGGGGCGCAGACCCCCGGACCGCTGGAAAAGGGTGACGGCCAAATCCATTGCGGCGCAAAGGGTTCAGCGGCCAGACCGGATTGGAGCGATTTGAGGCCGGCAAAATGGAACCGGGCATCGTTCAGGCCCGCGCAAACCGCTGGAAACGGGTCCAATATCTGGAAATTCTTACGTGTTCGGCACCAGCTTCTCCTTGCCGCCCATGTAGGGCCGCAGGACCTGGGGAATTAAAACCGTGCCGTCGGCCTGAAGGTTGTTTTCCAGGAAGGCGATCAGCATCCGGGGCGGAGCCACGCAGGTATTGTTCAGCGTGTGGCAGAGCTGCATTTTGCCGTTTTCATCCTTGTAGCGGATACGCAGGCGGCGGGCCTGGGCGTCGCCAAGGTTGGAGCAGGAGCAGACCTCAAAGAACTTCTGCTGGCGGGGCGACCAGGCCTCGATGTCGCAGGATTTCACCTTCAGGTCCGCCAGGTCGCCGGAGCAGCACTCCAGCTGGCGCACGGGGATATCCAGGCTGCGGAACAGCTCCACGGAGAATCTCCACAGCTTTTCATACCAGTCTTTGGACTCCTCGGGCTTGCAGACCACGATCATCTCCTGCTTTTCAAACTGGTGGATGCGGTAAACGCCCCGCTCCTCGATGCCGTGGGACCCCTTCTCCTTACGGAAGCAGGGGGAGTAGGAGGTGAGGGTCTGGGGCAGGCTGTCCGCGGGCAGGATCTGGTCGATGAAGCGGCCGATCATGGAGTGCTCGCTGGTGCCGATGAGATAGAGATCCTCGCCCTCGATCTTATACATCATGCCTTCCATGTCCGTCTGGCTCATGACGCCCTCCACCACGTTGCCGTGGATCATGAAGGGGGGGATGCAGTAGGTAAACCCCTTGTCGATCATGAAGTCCCGGCCGTAGGCCAGCACGGCCTCATGGAGCCGGGCGATGTCCCCCAGAAGGTAATAGAAGCCGGAGCCGGAGACGCGCCCCGCGGCGTCCATGTCGATGCCGCCGAAGGACTCCATGATCTCCGTGTGGTAGGGGATGTCGAAGGCGGGGGGATTGCAGTCCCCGAACCGCTGGACCTCCACGTTTTCGCCGTCGTCCCGGCCGATAGGCACGGATTCGTCGATGATCTGGGGGATGAGCAGCATCCGCTTGCGCAGCTCCTCCTCCAAAGCGGACTCCTGGCTTTCCAGTTGGGCCAGACGTTCCGCCTGCTCCGTCACCTGCTTTTTCACAGCCTCGGCCTCCTCCAGCTTGGAGGGGTCTTTTTTGGCCTGGCCCATCAGCATCCCGATCTGCTTGGAGAGGCTGTTGCGGTTGGAGCGGAGCTGGTCCGCCTCCGCGATGGCGGCGCGGCGCCGGGCGTCCAGGTCGATGACCTCGTCCACCAGGGGGAGCTTTGCGTCCTGGAATTTCTTCTTGATGTTCTCTTTGACCGCCTCGGGGTTCTCCCGAATAAATTTCATGTCCAACATATTGGCATACCTCGTTTTTTGTTGAATTGTTTCACGTGAAACGATCGTTATCTGCCTTCCACGGCTTCCTTGAGCTGCAAATAGCGCTGGGCGGGGGGGGTGACGCCGGAGGCGTCGCCTGTGGGGAGGTAAGAGGGGTAGTCCTTGTCCTCCATCTCCTGGATCACGGCCCGGCACGCGTCGAAATCCCGGGCGGAATAGTGCTGCTGCAAGGCGTAGAGGGCGCTGACCGCGTTGAGCCGGAGCTGGACGTCCCCGGCGGTCCGGCTGGCCTCCTCCAACTGGCTTTCCAGGTCCTCCGTCTTTTTTTCAGCGGCGGCAAGCTCCTCCTGGAGCTGGATGATCTTTTCCTGGGAGGCCTGGACCTCCTGCATGGCGGTGACGGAGTGCTGCAGCTCGCCCAGGGCCTCCGTGTTGCTGCGCTGATGCATGAAAAAGGAGAGGGCCATCAGCAAAAACGCCACGATAAACAGGATCATGATATAGACGACGACGGGCTTTTTCCCGGCGGAGGGCTTGTCCGCCTGAGGCGCGGGACCTTCGCCCTCGCCGCGCTTTTCCAAATTCATAGCAATGGGTCCTTTCAGGGCGTGGTTTTATGCACCCGCAGAAGCGCAAGCGCGTCCAGCAGGTCGTTCAGATCGTCCACGCCGTAGTATTCCAGCTCGATGCGGCCTTTCTTCCTGCCCGTGACGATCTTCACGCCCCGGCCCAGGCGGGAGCTCAGGTCCTTTTGGGCCTCGGCGGCGTAGTCCGGTCCGGCGGGGAGGGGCTTTTCCTTTTTTTCAGCGGCCAGGCGCTTTGCCAGCGCCTCCGTCTGGCGGACGGACAGCCCGCCGGAGACCACGGCCTCGGCCGCCCGCTCCTGTATGGCGGCGGGGAGGGGGAGCAGGGCCCGGGCGTGGCCCGCGGAGAGACCGCCCTCCTCCACCAGCCTGCGCACGGCCGGGGTCAGGCCCAGCAGCCGCAGGGCGTTGGCCACGGCGCTGCGGGACTTGCCCACCCGGGCCGCGGCTTCCTCCTGGGTCATGTGGTAGTGGTCGATGAGGGACTGGAAGCCCGCGGCCTCCTCCATGGGGTTCAGGTCCTCCCGCTGGAGGTTTTCGATCATGGCCAGCTCGGCGGCCTTGCGGTCGTCGGCCTCGATCACGATGGCGGGGACCTCCGTCAGTCCCGCCGCCCGGGCGGCCCGCCAGCGCCGTTCGCCCGCGATGATCTGGTAATAACCGGAGGAGAGCTTGCGCACGGTCAGGGGCTGAATGATGCCGTGCTCCCGGATGGACTCCGCCAGCTCCGCCAAAGACGCCTCGTCAAAGGACTTGCGGGGCTGGGAGGAGCAGCTCTCCACCTGGGAAATGGGCAGATACAAACTGCCCGTGGTCTCTGTTTTCAATACGTCGTCGCCCAGCAGGGCGCCGAGGCCCCGGCCGAGGCCGGAGGGCTTTTTGGATGCCATATCAGGACTCCTTTCACGCGGGCTGCTTTTTCAAAAACTCCAGGGCAAAGGCGGTATAGGCCTCCGCCCCGCGGGAAGCGCGGTCGTAGGCGGTGATGGGCTTGCCGTGGCTGGGCGCCTCGCTCAAACGCACGTTGCGGGGGATGACGGTGGCGTACACCTTGCCGGGGAAGTAGTGCTTCACTTCCTCCGCCACCTGGAGGGCCAGGTTGGTCCGCCCGTCGAACATGGTGAGAAGCACGCCCTCCAGCTCCAGCCGGGGGTTCAAGGACCGCCGCACGATACGCACGGTGTTCATCAAGTCGCTGAGTCCCTCCAGGGCGAAATACTCCCCCTGGACCGGCACCAGGATCGAGTCCGCGGCGCACAGGGCGTTCAGAGTCAGCAGCTCCAGAGAGGGCGGGCAGTCGATCAGGAGGAAGTCATAGCCGTCTTTCACCTGCTCCAGGGCGTCCCGCAGAAGAAACTCCCGCCGATCCATGCCGATCAGCTCGATGCCCGCCCCGGCCAGCGCCTTGTTGGAGGGGAGCACGTCGCCGAATTTGGTCCGCACCAGCGCGTCCGCCGTGGGGACCTCGCCGATCAGGACCTCATAGATCCCCTTGGAAACGGTCTTGTCCACGCCCATGCCGGAGGTGGAATTGGCCTGGGGGTCAAAGTCGCACAGCAGCACCCGCCGGCCCTGCTCCGCCAGGGCGGCGGCCAGATTCACGCAGGTCGTGGTCTTGCCGACCCCGCCTTTTTGATTCACGATCGCAACGGTTTTTGCCACACAGGCACCTACTTTCCAAAATCCCTGGGATTCTTGATTTACGCACGAATTCATTATAGCAAGCCCATCCTGTGGTTGCAAGAAAAAAACAGAAAAATACAAAATTCCCAGGGAAATGTTTCACGTGAAACAAAAAAGGATGGATTTAAAAAACCCGCGAATGTTTCACGTGAAACATTCGCGGGCGTCGTCAAGCCAGAAGGAATCCGCTCCGGGGAGAAAGGGTCAGGCGCACCCGCCCGTCCGCCGGAAGGAGGACGGTGCCGGTGAGCAGGTCCCGGCAGGAGGCGTCCTGCCAGGGAAGGTCCAGTGTCTGGGGCAGGGGAGAGGCGTTGACCACCGTGACGGTCCGCTCCTCCGCCGTCTCCCGGGCAAAGGCCAGCAGGGGGCCGGCGGTCCAGAGATAGCGGATGTCCCCCATTTGCAGGGAGGTCCGCTCTCCCCGGAGGCGGCCCAGCGCCGCGAAGCAGCCGTACAGGTCCCCGGGGCGAACCTCCCGGGGGTAGGTCCCCCGGTTGAAGGGGTCCTCAAAGCCCTCCATGCCCAGCTCGTCGCCGTAATAGATCGTGGGCGAGCCGGGGAAGGTGAACAGCACCAGGGCCGCCAGCTTCACCAGGGCTTCGCCCCTGGCCCGTTCGGCGGGGGAGAGGCGGTAGGCCGCCCGGTCCTCTTTGGCCTCGGGAACGCAGTCCGCCCCCAGCACCGTCAGGATGCGGGGCGTGTCGTGGGTGCCCAGAAAATTCATGGCGGAGGAAAAGGCGGCGGGGGGATAATTCTCCCGCAGCGTCTCCATGGCCTCCCGGAAATCGTTTGCGTCCCCGCCCTGGAGGTAGGCCAGCAGAGCGGTGCGGAAGGGATAATTCATCAGCCCATGGACCTCCCGGCCCAAAAGATACCGGCGGCGCCGGGAGTAGGCGATCTTGTTGGAGCCGTCCTCCCAGACTTCTCCCAGCAGCAGTCCGTCGGGGACCGTCTCATCCAGGGCCGTCCGGATCTTTTCGATGAACCAGTCCGGCAGCTCGTCGGCCACGTCCAGCCGCCAGCCGGAGGCGCCCGCCCGCAGCCAGCGGCGGATGACGGAATCCGGGCCGTCCACGATATAGTCCACAAAGGCCGGGTCGCTCTCCTCCACGGCGGGCAGCGTGCGGATGCCCCACCAGGCGTCATAGTCGTCGGGCCAGGGATGAAAGCGGAACCAGGAGAAATAGGGGCTTTCCGTGCTCTGGGCCGCGCCCAGGGTGGGATAGAAGCCGTCGGCGTTGAAATAGAGGCTCTGGGAGCCGGTGTGGTTAAACACGCCGTCCAGGATCACCCGCATCCCCCGGCGCTTCGCCTCCGCGCAGAGGGCGCGGAAATCCGCCTCCGTGCCCAGCATGGGGTCGATCTTCGTGTAGTCCGCGGTGTTGTAGCGGTGGTTGGAGGCGGCTTCAAAAATGGGATTGAGATAGAGCGTGGTGACGCCCAGAGAGGCCAGCGCGGGGAGCCGCGCGGTGACGCCCGCCAGGGACCCGCCGAAAAAGTCCCGGTTGCGCACCTCGCCGTCCGGGTCCGGCCGCCACTCCGGCGCCTCGTCCCAATCGGCGTGGACCCACCGGTCCCCCACCAGTCCGGCGGCGGAGGGCACGGACAGGCGGCAAAAACGGTCTGGAAAAATCTGGTACGTCACGCCCGCGCCGAACCACTCCGGCCGGGGGCTTTCCTCATAGACCGTCAGCTGCCAGGGGGCGGTGAAGCCGTCGCTGCGGTAGCCGGTCCTGTCCAGAACGCAGCCGCTGCCGTCCTCCCGCCAGAAGCGGAAGTGGTACCAGGCCAGCTCCGCCTCTCCGGGGACGTTCAAGGTGATGGAAAAGCGGGTCCGCTCCGCCTCCGGGCCGCAGCGGTCCAGCTCGCGCTCCAAAAGCGTCTCGGAAAACTCGAACCGCAGAACCAGGGAGCAGTGGGTGAAGCCCTCCGCCGTCAGGGGACGGCAGGAGAAGGAGACCGGGCGGCCGCAGGGAACGGCTCCGAAGGGGTCCTTGCAGAGGATGCAGCGTGGGTCAAAGACAAAGGGCTCGCTCATGGATGAGCCGTCCTCCTTTATTCGATCGTACTTTGCAGGTCATTGCAGAAGCTGGTTTTCTCCCAGGATGACCCCGGCGGTCTCTCCGGCGGAGAAATAGGCGTTCAGGATCTCCACGGCGGCGGCGGCCAGGGCCGCGCCGGTGCCGCCCTCCTCGATCAGCACGGAGACGGCGATCTCCGGATCGTCGTAGGGGGCGAAGCACACGAACACGCCGGTATTGGCAACGGTGCTGTTGATCTGGGCGGTGCCGGTCTTCGCGCCAGCGTCCACCACGCAGTTTTTGAAGTAGGGGGAGAGACTTCCGACGGTGGTCAGGTCGTACATGCCCTGCTTCACCGCCAGCAGGTTCGTCTCCGAGATGGAAACCGTGTTCCTGGGCTCAGTGTTCCCCAGGGCCACGACCTCCGTGTTGTCGTAGGACTTGACGGCCTTGAGCAGATGGGCCTGGCAGTGCTTGCCGCCGGATACCAGCGTTGCGATGTAGTTGGAGAGCTGGAGGGGCGTGAAGAGGTAGTTGGCCTGGCCGAAGGCGGCCCAGGGGGCCTGGTTCTCGCCCACGTTGTTCTGCGCCAGGG
>JAEXWS010000148.1 GCA_023406225.1 Bacillota bacterium
CTCCGCCGCCCCGGCCGCGGACCGCACCTCGCCCCGCAAAAGCTTTCCAGGGGCGCGGTCATCCGCTGGGAGAACCGCCGCCGGATGGCCGCCCGGTCCCCGGCGGGCTCCAGCACGCCGATGCGCACCTCGCCCTGGTCCCCCACGGCCCAGGCGTACCAAAGCCCCGGACCCTGGACGCGGCAGCGGGCCTCGAACCAGGTGTAAAGCGCCTCCCGCTCCACCGTCAGCTCCCCAACGGCCTTTCCGTCCCGCAGCAGCGGAAACTTGTCCATACGCCCACTCCTTCCCGCAATGAAAAACCCGCCTGTACATCCATATGCACAGGCGGGTCTGATTATGTAATTTCACAGGGGTCAGGCGACGGCGTATGTTCCCCGCACCAGCAGCTTGGTGGTGGCGGAGCCGGCTTTCACGCCGCGGTTTTCGATGGTCATCATATACAGGTGGTTCTGCGCCAGCGCGCCGCCGCCGTTCAGCGTCCCGCCGGAGGTCTCGTCGATCAGGCCCGGCGCGGAGGGCGCCACGCACACGGCGCTGCCCACCCGCAGCATCACCTCGCAGCCGATGTCCCCCGTGAGGGTCTGGCCGCTGGAGAGGGTCACCACGGTAAAGACGGCGCTGGACGCGGTCCCGGCGCCGGAGACCTGGCCGCCCAGCTGCTGGACGATCTGGCTGTTTCGCGCGGCGATCTTCTGGTCCACCCGCTGCAAAATGGTGTTCATAAAGGTGTCGTTCAGGTAGCTCAGCGTCACCAGCGGATCGGCGGAGGAGCCGGCCTCCGCCGCCAGGGACACCGTCATGTTCAGCGCGCAGCAAAGGGCCAGCAGCGCCGCCGCACGCAGGAACCATCTGTTTTTCTTCATATGTACCTCCAAGTCTCTTTGGTGCGCGGCGGAAGGCCGTTCCCCTGAAAAGAGCGTCCGGCCTTTCCAGGGGAACCCGCCGTCAAACAAGCTGGTCGTGCGGCAAGCCGAAGCTGACCGCAATGGCCAGGTCTACCTTTTCCATCACGTGTTCCTCCACGTGGCCCATCTTCTCCCGCAGCCGTTTTTTGTCCAGGGTCCGCACCTGCTCCAGCAGGACCACGGAATCCCGGCTCAGCCCGCAGCTGTCCTCCACAGGAAGGTCGATATGTGTCGGCAGCCGGGCCTTCCCGGTCTGGGACGTAATGGCCGCCGCGATCACGGTGGGGCTGTAACGGTTTCCCGTATCGTTCTGAACGATCAGGACCGGCCGCACGCCGCCCTGCTCGCTGCCCACCACCGGGGAGAGATCGGCATAGTAAATATCGCCACGCTTGACACTCGTATCCACAAAGTTCACACTCCGCCGAAAGAAGTACCCATCGCCGGAACTCTTGTCCGGTGAGGCCACTTTCATTCTCCCACGCAGATACGGAATTTATACTTTGTCATAAGCGCAAAATTCCGGCATCCTTGCCCCGCTCTATCTTATGCGCGGGACAGGGACGGAGTGCGGGCGGAATGTTCAGACCTTCATCCCCAGCTCCCGGCCCACGGTCTTTCCGCCCTCGATATACACCCGGGGAATCCGCCGGTTCACGGCGCAGAGGGGCTCATGGGGGATGGTGCCCGCCATGGCGGCCATCTCGTCCACGGTATTTTTCCCGCCGAACACCTCCACTACGTCGCCCGTCCGCACGCCGGGAAGGTCCGTCAGATCCACCATGCACATGTCCATGCAGATGCGGCCCACGATGGGGGCCGGGCCCTCGGCGGTCATCACCTTCCAGCGGTTGGAAAGGCACCGCTGCAAGCCGTCGGCATAGCCGATGGGCAGCGCGCCGATGCGGCGGGTCCGGTCGGTGAAATAGGTGCGGCCGTAACTGACGGAGGTGTTCGGCGCGTACTCCTTGATGGGGCCCACGGCGGTCTTCAGCGTCATGACGTGCCTGAGCCCCAGGAACCGGGACATGGGCTCCGCGCCGAAGAGCACGATGCCGGGGCGGCACATGTCCCAGGCAAATTCGGGGTGGTAGGCCAGCGCGCCGCTGTTGCAGCAGTGATGGATGGCGAACGTTCTTCCCCAGCGGGCCTCCACCGCCTCCACCATGCGCACGAAGCGGTCGTACTGGACCTTCGTGAAGGCCTGGCTCTCCGCCTTGTCCGGCTCGTCGGCCACGCAGAAGTGCATGAACACGCCCTCCCACTCCAGGCCGGGCAGGGCCATGGCCTCTCCGATCTCCGCAAGGCTCTGGTCAAAATGGGCCTCGTCGCACTGGAAGCCCAGGCGGCCCATGCCGGTGTCCAGCTTCAAATGGACCTTCAGCGTCCGGTCCCCGGCCTCCCGGGAATAGGCCCGGGCCATCTCCAGGGACGGCACGTCCTGGGTCACCCGGTTCTCCAGCAAAACGCCCGTCATCTCCGCCGGGGTGTATCCCAGCAGCAAAATGGGCAGGGTCAGTCCGTTTTTCCGCAGCTCCCGGGCCTCGTCCAGCTCGGCCACCGCCAAATAATCGGCCCCCAGCTCCTCCAGCTTCCGGGCCACCCGCACGGCCCCGTGGCCGTACGCGTCGGCCTTCATGACGCCCAGATACTTGGCGTCGGGGCCCATCTGCGCCCGGAGCTTCCGGTAGTTTTCCGCCAGGGCGTCCAGGTCGATCTCCGCCCAGGTCCGCCGCAGTTCTCTCTCTTCCATGCCGATCCACCCTCTGTCACTCATTTGATGGGGGCGCGTTTCCGGCGCTCACCCCTGGTTTTCGATTGTATCATAAAAGGAGAAACTCGTAAACTCCGCCGTCAAAATTATTTCGCCCTCCACGGCGATCTCCCCCCGGAGGGGCGTTCCGTCATCCCTGCGCAGCCAGACGGTGGAGAGGATCTTCCCGTCCTGCACGCCGCTTTGGTCCACGGTGATGCGCAGGCAGGGCGTTCCGTCCCAGTCCTCCTCGTTCTCCTCCAGCAGCCACCCGTCCCGAAGGGCGCTCATCAGCCGGGGCAGGCACGCCATGGGGCTGACGTCCTGCTCGCTGAGGGTCCCCGCGTTCAAGCACATATCCTCATACTCCACGCGCAGGTCCACGCCGTCCACCACCGCCTTCACCCCCGCGATGGTCTCCGGCGAGAGCGCCTCCACGGTGGTCTCCCCCTCCGGCGCATACGCGCACCGGAGGACCGCCTCCCACGCCTGATCCCCCTGGGCGCAGGACACCGCCGCCTCCATGGTGCAGCCCGTCATGTCGTGATAGGGCGAGCGCAGGTCCGCCGCGCCCTGTTCCGCGTTCCCCGCCGCGCCGCCGCATGCCGCCAGCAGCAGGCACAGGGTCATCATTGGTACGCATTTCCACTTGCGCACCGTTCCTACCTCCGTTTACAAATTCGTCTCCGCCGTCAAAAGCTCCCGCAGCGCCGCGGGCAGGGCGGAGAGCACATCCTCCGGCGCCGCGCCGTATTCCGTCAGCCGCGCCGCCGCCAGGTCCCCGCTCCGCCCGTGGAGCCACACGCCCGCGGCCGCCGCCTGCCCCGGAGAGGCCCCCTGGGCCAGCAGGGACGCGATCACGCCGGTCAGCACGTCCCCGCTGCCGCCCTTGGCAAGGCCGGAATTTCCGGTGGTGTTCACCAGCACCGTGCCCGCCGTGGTGGCCGTGAGCGTCCGGTGTCCCTTCAGCGCCAACGTACATCCGTGCCCCAGCGCAAAAAGCCGGGCCGCCTCCGCCCGGTCCGGCCCCACGCCTCCCCCGGACACTCTGGCAAATTCCCCGTCGTGGGGCGTCAAAATGGTCACGCGCCCCCGGCGCGCATCCAACACATCTATATGCGTTTCCAGCGCGTTGATGCCATCCGCGTCCAATACCACGGGCTTTTCCGTCTCCTTCAGCAGCGCGCGCACCAGCCGCTCCACCGGCTCCGAGCGGCCGAGCCCCGGCCCCAGGGCCAGCACGTCGCAGCCCTCCAGCTTTTCCAGGATCTTCTGCAAAGCTTTTTCACTTAACATCCCATGCCTGTCCGGCAGGGGGAAGGGCATGGCGGAGACGCACTTCACCGCCTCTACCGGCCAGACGGCCTCCGGCACGCCCAGGTACACCAGCCCGCAGCCGGTCCGCACCGCGGCGGCGGCCGTCAGGTACGGCGCGCCGGTATAGCCCACGCTGCCGCCCACCACCAGCACCCGGCCGAAGTCCCCCTTGTGGCCGTCCGCCTTGCGCGGCGGAAGCGCCGTCCGGACGTAGTCCGCCTCCACGGACAGCGTCCGGCACAGCGTTTGGGCCGTCAGGTCCCGGGGGATGCCGATGTCCTCCACCGTCACCTCTCCGGCGTGGAGCGCGCCGTCCCCCACGAACTGTCCCACCTTGGCAAGCGTAAAGGTAATTGTCCTGTCAGCCATGACCCCGCGGCCCAGCACCGCGCCGGTGGAGGCGTCCACGCCGCTGGCGATATCGGCGGACACCACCTTGCCCCGGCCCGCGTTCATCCAGCAAATGGCCGCGAAAGCCGCCGAATCCGGGGTGATTTCCCGGGAAAGGCCCACGCCGAACAGGGCGTCCACGCACACGTCCGCCCGCAGGATAAAGGTCCGCTGGCCCTTGTCCTCCCGGTCAAAGGGCTCCAGCTCCACGCCGCACTCGCTGAGCCGCCGGGTCTCCTCCAGCGCGTCGGGCGTGAGCCGCTCGTAGCGCCCCGCCAAAAACACCCGCACCTGGACGCCCCTTAAAAACAGCAGCCGTGCGGCGGCGATGCCGTCCCCGCCGTTGTTTCCGCTGCCGCAGAGCACCGCCGCCCGGCACTTGCCGGGCCGTTCGGGCAGCAGCGCCAGCGCCGCCTCCGCCACCCGCTCCGCCGCCCGGTCCATCAGCTCCACGGAGGAAATGCCCCGCTCCCCGATGGCCCGCCGGTCCAATTCCCGCATCTGCGCCGCCGTCGCCAGTTTCATCGCCAGACCCTCCCGCAGTTTTATAATGGCACCATTATAAAGCCTGCCCGGCCCTATTACAATCTTTCTGTTACCGAATCGTCACGACTTTCAAAAGGCGGTCTGCTACGATGAAAAAAAACTTTCCCAGACGAAGCCCCGGCTCCATCCCGCCGGCGCGCTCCGGCTTTTCGAAATTGGAGGTGATCCCATGAGACGCTGGCTTCTTCTCTCCTTGCCGCTGGCCCTGCTGCTGTCCGGCTGCGGCGGCCCCGCCGCCCCGGCGGAGCCGGATTCCCCCGCCGATCCCACGGAGGCCGCCGTGCTGGCCGCCTACGACGCCGCAGCGGAGGTCTACGACTGGTTCGACCTCTGCTCCCTGCCCACCGCCGGGGAGGCGGTGACGGTGGACGGGATCACCTATTGGCCGGTGGCATACGAGGGGCTTGCGGCATACGCGGACCTGGAAGCCCGGGTCCGGGCCTGCTTCGCCCCGGCCCTGGCGGACGAAATCCTGCAAAACAGTCAAAATTACCGGGACATCGGCGGAAACCTGTACACCCAGGACGGCGCCCGTGGCGCGAACATCTATCTTTTGGACAAGACCGTGGAGGCCGCCCAGGTGGACGGCGGCCGCTGGACGGTGACCATCACCTTCTGGGCGGATTACACGGATCACATCGAGACACCCCTCCCCGGCACCGGCGAAACCACCCTGACCCTTGCAGCCACCACCGGCTATTCCCGGACCACGCTGGATTATGAACGGACGGAGGACGGCTGGCGGTTCACGGATTTCTGCCCCACCGACGGCCTGGACCTGGACGCGGACACCGTGTTCGAGTTCCAGTATGACTGGGATTCCTTTGCAAAGGACGAACAGGACATGGAGCATTGGTCCGACTTCAAGCTGGCCTGCTGGCTGCTTCACGCGGACGCCCTCTCCGAAGGGGCGTCCGACCTCCTCGCCCGCCGCTTTTTGGAGGACCCGGATACCTGGTTCTCCCAGTTGTCCGTCCTTGTGGACAGTCCCCTGGAAAACGCCCATTTCCCCATGGAGGGACCGGCCTATGCCATCTACGCCTGGTACGGCGAGGCGGAGCAGCGGCGGTTTCAGGATATTTTAGACGCCTGCCAGCCGAAAAGCAGCGCCGAGCAGTCCCTGCTGGACGGGCTGAAAGCCGCCCGGGAGCGGGCCATGGCGCTTGCAACGGAGGACGCCGCGGCCTCCTTCTGCCTGGCGGCCGATGGGCAGTTCCTCTCCCTGGGCGGCAAGGAGGGCGCCTTCCCCTGGGGCCTGGACCTGGAGGCGCGTTCCCGGACCTATCACGAGGGGACGGACGGCTTTTACCCGTTCTATGAGGCGGACTGCGGGGGCCTGACGGTGTGGTACAGCGTCTCTCCTGACGACGGAGCGGAATCCGTTTTTCGGATCTCCATCGCCCAGGCCGGCGCGCACACCCTGGGCGGCATCGAAGTGGGAGACGCGGAGGCGGACGTTCAGGCGGCCTATCCCGCCGCCATCCCCCTGGAGGCCGTGGGCGAGTGGCAGACGGGGGCGGACCATGCCCTGATCTATGAACCCGGCGGCCTCGCCTATTGCAAGCACATCGCCTTTTTCATCAGGGACGGAATCGTGACCTCCATTGAGATTGAGGACCTGATGGACGGTCAATTGCTGGCGCACTGAACCCGTTCCGCCCCAATTCGCCGGAATCCGGCGGATTGGGGCTTGCATTCCCTCATTCTTTGTGCTATAAGTAATATTTGATATCGGCAATGAACGGGAAAATAGCTGAGAAACGCCGCCAAGAGAGGTCTGGCCACCGGCTGAAAGCCAGACCGCGGACGCCAGGCTTGGTTCGCCCGGGAGCCGCCGTGGAGACACGGCCGGAGGCCCTCCGTTACAGGGGCTGCGAGTGCGCGCCCATCGGCGCGAATTTGGGTGGTACCGCGGAAGGATGACCTTTCGTCCCTGATTGGGACGAGGGGTCTTTTGTTTTGTCCAAACAACATTGATATAAGGAGCATCAAGTATGAAAGAACAACTGGAAGCCATTCGCAAAAGCGCGCTGGACTCCATCAGCGCCACCCAGGCGGGCGCTGACCTGGAGGCTCTGCGGGTGAAATATCTGGGCAAAAAGGGCGAGCTGACCGCCGTTCTTAAGCAGATGGGCGCTCTTTCCGCCGAGCTGCGCCCCGTCATGGGCCAGATGGCCAACGACGTCCGCGCCGCCCTGGAGCATGCCATCGAGGCCCAGTCCGCCGTGCTGGAGGAAAAGGCCCTGGAGGCCAGACTGGCCAAGGAGACCGTGGATGTGACCATCCCCGGCAAGAAGACCGTGGTGGGCCACAAGCACCCCATGTACTCCGTGCTGGACGAGATCAAGGAGCTGTTCATCGGCATGGGCTTCGAGATCCTGGACGGGCCGGAGATCGAGCAGGCGGAGTACAACTTTACCAAGCTCAACGCCCCGGAAAACCATCCCTCCCGGGACTGGACGGACACCTTTTACCTGACGGAGGACTCCTCCATCCTGCTGCGCTCCCAGACCTCCCCCATGCAGATCCGGGCCATGGAGACCCGGGAGCTTCCCATCCGCATCATCTCTCCGGGCCGGGTGTACCGCAAGGACGAGGTGGACGCCACCCACTCCCCCATGTTCCATCAGATCGAGGGCCTGGTGGTGGACAAGGGCATTACCATGGCGGACCTGAAGGGCACGCTGAACGCCGTCATTCGGAAAATTTACGGCCCGGACACCCAGACCCGCTTCCGCCCCCACCACTTCCCCTTCACGGAGCCCAGCTGCGAGGTGGACATCCAGTGCCACAAGTGCGGCGGCGCGGGCTGCCCCACCTGCAAGGACGAGGGCTGGATCGAGGTGCTGGGCGCGGGCATGGTCCATCCCAAGGTGCTGCGGGGCTGCGGCATCGACCCGGACGCGTTCTCCGGCTTCGCCTTCGGCATGGGCCTGGAGCGGCTGGCCCTGGGCCAGTTCAAAATCAGCGACATGCGGCTGATCTTTGAAAACGACGTAAGGTTCCTCGCGCAGTTCTAAGCGCGCTTTGGTCAAGGGGGAGCAGGCTCCCCCTTGAGAATCCCCCACCACCAGTCTGCGGACTGGTGTGCGCGTCCCCCGGACGCGCGGGGCGGGGAATTTTCGGCAGGTACACGCCCTGCCGAAAATGATTTCAATTTCTTCTTTCGCCGGAGGCGAAAGAACTGGGGGAACCCATGGTTCCCCCTAGCCCCTCTCCTTTTTGCCTGCGGGCGGAAAAACTGGGGGGACCCGTGGTTCCCTCTGGCCCCCTTCCTCTGCGCCTGCGGGCGGAAGAGCTGGGGGGACCGATGGTTCCCCCTGGCCCCCTTTCTTTGCGCCTGCGGGCGGGGAGCTTGAGGGGTGAGACCCTTTCCTTTGCTTTAACCTGAAATGATGAGGTGTTACTATGAAACTTTCCCGTAAATGGCTGAATGAATTTGTGGAGATCGGGCCTGTGGGCGACCGGGAGTTCGCCGAGGCCATGACCATCTCCGGGTCCAAGGTGGAGGTCACGGAGATTTTGAACGAATCCCTGCAAAACGTGGTGGCGGGCCGCATCGAAAAGATGGAGCGCCATCCGGACTCCGACCACATGTGGATCTGTCAGATCGACGTGGGCGAAGCCGCTCCCGTCCAGATCGTCACCGGCGCGTGGAACATCCACGAGGGCGACCTGGTCCCCGTGGCCAAGGACGGCTCCCTCCTCCCCGGCGGCGTGAAGATCGAAGCGGGCAGGCTCCGGGGCGTGGAGTCCTGCGGCATGCTGTGCTCCTTGAAGGAGCTGGGCCTGACCGCCGACCACGATTATCCCTACGCCGTCATCACCCCCGCGGCGCTTTTGAACGACTATAAGCCTCTGGACCCCGAAAAGCGTTCCATTCCCGAGGGCGTGGCCCCCGGCCACAAGATTTTCGGCTCCGTGAAGGCCGCTTTGGTCACCTCTCTTGAGCCGGACGGCTACGGCCGGTACACGCTCCACTGCGACGTCGGCGGCGAGCAGCGCATCCTCTCCACAAACTGTTCCAACATCCACTTCTGCGACACCGTGGCGCTGGATACGAAGTCTGACCGGGTCTGCACCCTGGAGGACCTCCACGCCCAGCAATCCGAGTTTCCCCACTGCATCCCGGACGGCATCTGGGTCATGAACGAAGCGGGCGTGAAGCCCGGCGACGACATCGCCGCCGTCATCGGCGCGGACGACCACGTGGTGGAATTTGAGATCACCCCCAACCGCCCGGACTGCCTCTCCGTCATCGGCCTGGCCCGGGAGGCGGCGGCCACCTTCCAAAAGCCCCTGCGCCTGCACACCCCGGAGATCAAGGGCTGCGGCGGCGACATCTCCGAGCTGGTGGACATCGAGATCGAGGACGGGGAGCTGTGCCCCCGGTACACCGCCCGGATGGTGAAAAACGTAAAGATCCAGCCCTCCCCCGCCTGGCTGCGGGAGCGGCTGCGGAACTCCGGCGTGCGGCCCATCAACAACATCGTGGACATCACCAACTACGTGATGCTGGAATACGGCCAGCCCATGCACGCCTTCGACTTCTCCTGCGTGGAGGGCGGCAGGATCATCGTCCGCACCGCCCGGGAGGGCGAGACCATCCAGACCCTGGACGGCAAGGACCACGCCCTTTCCACCGGCATGCTCTGCATCTGCGACGAGCACCGGCCCGTGTGCGTGGCCGGCGTCATGGGCGGCGCCAACAGCGAGATCGTGGGCGACACCGCCCAGGTGCTCTTTGAATCCGCCAACTTCAACGGCGCCTCCGTCCGCCGCACCGCCCTGGCCCTGGGCATGCGCACGGACGCCTCCTCCCGGTATGAAAAGGGCCTGGACCCCATGAACACCCTGGCGGCCGTCCAGCGCGCCTGCGAGCTGGTGGAGCTGCTGGGCGCGGGCGAAGTGGTGGACGGCGTGATGGACGTGATCGCCCGGGACGCCGCCCCCGTCACGGTCAAGCTGGACCCGGCCAAGATCAACGCCCACCTGGGCACCGACATCCCCGAGAGCGAGATGCGGCGCATCCTCCTCTCCCTGGGCTTCGGGCTGGACGGGGACGAGATCCTGGTCCCCTCCTGGCGCAGCGACGTGGAGCACTGGTCCGACATCTCCGAGGAGGTGGCCCGGTTCTATGGCTACAACAAGATCCCCAACACCCTCATGCGGGGCGACACCGTCCTGGGCGGATGGTCCCCCGTCCAGCGGGCGGAAAACGCCGTGGGCCTCCTCTGCCGCACCGCCGGATACAATGAGATCATCACCTATTCCTTCATCAGCCCCGCCTATTACGACAAGATCGACCTGCCCGCCGGCTCCCCCCTGCGCGATTCCATGCGCATCCTGAACCCCCTGGGGGAGGATACCTCCATCATGCGCACCACCACTCTGCCCTCCATGCTGGAGATCTTGGCCCGGAACTACAATTTCCGCAACAAGTCCGCCAGGCTCTACGAGCTGGGCCGCACCTATTTCGCCAAAAACGACGGCTCCGGCATGGCCGACGAGCCGAAGGTGCTGTCTCTGGGAGGCTATGGCGACGGGATGGACTTCTTCACCCTGAAGGGCGCGGTGGAGACCGTGCTGGAGGGCCTGCGCGTCCCCGGCGTGCGCTACACGGCGGAAAAGAACGCCTGCTCCTATCATCCGGGGCGCTGCGCCAAGGTCTGGTCCGGCGAACGCCTGCTGGGCGTTTTGGGGCAGATCCACCCCCATGTGGCGGAGAATTACGGCGTGGACTGCGAGCTGTACGCCGCCGAGCTGCGCTTTGACGACCTGTATGAGAGCATGGGCCCCGCGCCGCTGTACCAGCCGCTGCCCAAGTATCCCGCCGTCACCCGGGACATCTCCCTGCTGTGCGGCAAGTCCGTCCCCGTGGCGGACCTGGAGGACTGCATCCGCCGGGGCGCCAAGGGCCTTTTGAAGGACGTGGCGCTGTTCGACATCTACGAGGGGGCCGGCGTGCCCGCCGGCAAAAAGAGCGTGGCCTTCAACCTGTCCCTGCGGGCCGACGACCGCAACCTTACCGCCCAGGAGGCGGACGAGGACGTGAAGAGCATCCTGAGCCTGCTGAAAAGCGAGCTGGACGCCGTTCTGCGCTGAGCGCGCAGTGGAGCCCCGCCGGACGGCGGGGCTCAAAATTCTTTCAAAAATACTTTACAGGTTTTCAAAAAGCGAGTATACTAGTTCTATATTGGGGAGCATAAGAGAAAGGCGGTGTCTGTTTGGACGATTACACCAGAAAATTCAGTATCGCCCTGGAAAAGGACGCGGAGATCCATCAGATCCTCTCCACCGTCTATCAGGCATTGGAAGAAAAGGGATACAATCCCATCAACCAGATCGTGGGCTATATCCTGTCGGAGGACCCCACCTATATCACCAATCACAACAACGCCCGGACCTTGATCCGCAAGATCGACCGGGACGAGCTGCTGCAGGTTTTGGTCCGGAAATATCTGGGGCAATGACCGCCTGACGATACGGAACAAACCGCCCGTGGAAACTGGGACGCGCCTGTCCTTTTCCCACGGGTGGTTTTTTGCCTGCGGACATGCTCCATTCCAGAGAGAAAGAAGTGGACGGACCCGTGACCAGCAACCAGGATTTCACACAGGGCAGCGTCGCCGGAAACATCATGCGCATGGCCGTTCCCATGACCATCGCGCAGCTCATGAACGTTCTTTATAATGTGACGGACCGCTTTTTTATCGGCCATATCGACGGCGCGGCCTCCCTGGCGCTCACCGGCGTCGGCATCGTATTCCCCCTTGTCAGCGTCATCACGGCCTTCACCAACCTGTACGGCATGGGCGGCGCGCCCCTGTGCTCCATCGCACGGGGGAAAAAGGACGACGCCCTGGCCGAGCGGATCATGGGCGCGGCCTGCTATATGCTGATCCTCACCGCCGCGGCGCTGACCGCCGCGGGCCTGCTGTTCCGCGGCCCCCTGCTCCGTCTCTTCGGGGCCAGCGAGGACACCCTCTCCTACGCCATGGACTACTTCTCCATCTACATATGGGGCACCCCCTTCGCCATGCTGGGCCTGGGCCTCAACGGCTTCATCAACAGCCAGGGCTTCGGGCGGATCGGCATGGTCACCATCGCCGCCGGAGCCGCCGTCAACATCGTTCTGGACCCGCTGCTGATCTATGGGCTGAGCCTGGGCGTCCGGGGCGCGGCCATCGCCACCGTCTTTTCCCAGTTCCTCTCCGCGCTGTGGGTCCTGCGGTTTTTGACGGGCGGCCGGGCGGTCTTGAAGCTCCGGCGGGAGTCTGTCCGCTGGCGCCCGGACCTGCTGCGGGACATCGTTCAGCTCGGCTTTTGCAACTTCGTCATGTCGTTCACCAACGCCGCCACCCAGTTCGCCTACAACAACGCCCTGCTGAGCCTGGGGGGAGACGTGTACGTGGGGGCCATGACGGTGATCAACTCCGTGCGGGAGATCGTGGTCATGCCCGCCAACGGCCTCACCGGCGGCGCGCAGCCGGTGCTGGGGTACAATTACGGGGCTGGGGAATACGGCCGGGTCAAAAAAGGCATCCTCTTTATGACCGGCGGGTGCCTGCTCTACATGCTGCTGGCCTGGGGAGCCATCTTCCTCTTCCCGGAGGCGCTGGTGCGGGTGTTTAACGACGATCCTCAGCTGGTGGAGGTGGGCGCGCACCTGCTGCACATCTTTTTCTTCGGCTTTTGCTTCATGGCCCTTCAAATGTCCGGCCAGTCCACCTTCACCGCCCTGGGAAAGGCCAAATTCGGCATTTTCTTCTCCCTGTTCCGGAAGGTGGGGCTGGTGATCCCCCTGATCTGGCTGCTGCCCCTCCGCCTGGGCGTGGACGGCGTGCTCTGGTCGGAGCCCATCTCCAACCTGGTGGGCGGCGGCCTCTGCTTCACCGTCATGATGCTGACCGTCTGGAAAAAGCTATGACCGGCCATCCCCGCTCCGCCTTGGCGGAGCGGGGATATTTTTCCGTATCCCGGAATCTTCTTCCAAAAATTTTCTCTCAGAAGTTGTCACCAATCGTTGACAAAGCGGATAAAATCTGTTACAATTTGGTTACAATTTTTCAAAGGAGTGTTTCTATGGCAGAAAGCAAGTCCGCAAAGGCAGAGGGTCTGATCTATAAGGGCCATCCGCTCCGCCGGGTAGACAATCTGATCTACTACGGAACGATGGCTGAGAAATATATCATCATGATGCAGGTCATGGACAGCAAAAAGGACCAGGACCTGAGCGTGGCCACCAAGGTCTCCGTCCAATTGCATCTGACGGACCCCAACCTGAAGTCCAGGGACCGGGTGGTCAAGAAAAGTGAAAAGGACAGTTTGTACGCCGCCATGGACGTGGCCGCCATTTGGCTGGACCGGGCCTTGGCCGGTAAAGAGAAATAACCGGCGCCCCACTTCCCCGGAATCACACCAAAGACGAAAGGAAGCGTACACCTTATGACACACTTCGCAGGAAAAGCGGCAAGGGTCCTGTTCCTCTCCGTGCTCACGACGCTGCTGCTGACCGCGGCCGCCATGGCCGCCGACCAGGCCATCGCCGTCGGCGCCACCACCGGCTCCTCCCTGAGAATGCGCGCAGAAGCCTCTACTTCCTCCGCCGTCGTCACCACGCTGGACAAGAGCGTGGCCGTCGCCGTGCTGGACGACTCCACCGAGGGCTGGTATCAGATCAACTATGCCGGCAAGGTGGGCTATGTCTCCGCCGATTACCTGGTCATCGACCAGGACAACATCTTTGAAAG
>JAEXWS010000151.1 GCA_023406225.1 Bacillota bacterium
GGACTGCACGGTCCAGGACGGCTCCGCCGCCGTGACGGGCCTGCTGCTCACGCTGGTGTGCCCCATCGGGCTGCCCTGCTGGGCGCTGCTCATCGGCGACTTCTTTGCCATTATCGTGGTGAAGCAGCTCTTCGGCGGCATCGGCAAGAACTTCGTCAACCCCGCTCTGGCGGGCCGCGCGTTTTTGCTGGGCAGCTACGCGGGCGTCATGACCACCTGGATCGATCCCGCCCTTAACAAAGCCCCCCTGCTGGGCGGCGCGGTGGATGTGGTGACCTCCGCCACCCCCCTGGCCTACATGAAGGGCTCCGGCGACGTGGTGGCCGCCAGCTTTGCGGAGCTGACGGGCAAGTATCCCGTCATGGACATGTTCCTGGGCAAGACCGGCGGCTCTCTTGGCGAGATCTCCGCGTTGTTCCTGCTCATCGGCGGCGTGTACCTCATCTGGCGCAAGGTCATCAACTGGCAGACCCCCGTGGCCTATATCGGCACCGTGGCGGTTTTGACCTTCCTGTTCCCCAAGGCGGGCACGGGTCTTGAGTGGATGCTGTACAGCCTGTTCGGCGGCGGCTTGTTCCTGGGCGCCTTCTTCATGGCCACGGACTACGCCACCTCTCCCGTCACCAAGAAGGGCCAGTTGGTCTTTGGCGTGGGCTGCGGCCTGTTCACCGTGTTCATCCGCTACTTCGGCTCCTACAATGAGGGCGTGTGCTATTCCATCATGGTGATGAACCTGTTTGTGGCGCTGATCGACAAGAACCTGCGGCCCTCCCGCTTTGGCGTCGTAAAATCCGAAAAGAAGGAGGCGGCTGCGAAATGAGCAAGGAAGTCAAGACCAAAGAAAAAGTGAACATGGACCCCAAGTACATCCTGACGCTGACCGTGACTCTGCTGGTGACCTGCGTTATCGTGGCGGGCCTTCTGGGCCTGGTGAACCAGGTAACGGCCCCTAACATTGCAAAGATCAACCAGGAAAAGACCGAAGCGGCGCTGGCCGCCGTGGTGGCCGATCCTGAGAGCGCCTTCCCCCCCGTGGAGGTCACGGACGAAATGGCCGGCGCCGCCAAGGCCGGCGGCGGCACGCTGAACGAGGCGTATGAGGTCCAGTCCGCCGGCGCTTGCGTCGGCTACGCTTTCAAAATCACCGCTTCCGGTTCTCAGGGCGACATCGTGATGATGGTGGGCGTGGACGCCGACGGCGTCGTTACCGGTGTTTCCATCGTCAGCAACAAGGAGACCGCGGGCATCGGCTCCAAGGTCATGAACAACGAAAACGGCGTGCTGGACCAGTTCCAGGGGAAGAGCTCCGCAGACGGCGCGCTGACGGTCGGTTCGAACGTGGACGCGATCTCCGGCGCGACGGTGTCCACCCGGGGCGTCACTGCCGGCGTGAACGCTGCGCTGGCCGTGTCCAATGTGATGGGCTGAGAGAGGAGGAGCTGAACTATGAATTTTGGGAAACAGTTTAAAGAGGGCCTGATCACCAACAACCCCGTTTTGGTGCAAGTCCTGGGTATGTGCTCCGTCCTGGCCATCACCACATCCTTCATGAACGGTCTGGGCATGGGCGTCTCCGTACTGATCATCCTGACCCTGAGCAACATCGTGATCTCCGCCATCCGCAAGATCGTGCCTGACAAGATCCGCATCGCCATGTTCATCGTGGTCATCGCGGGCTTCGTCACCTGCGTAGACCTGCTGCTGCAAGCCTTTTTGCCGGACGTGGCCGCGTCCCTGGGCGTGTTCATCCCCCTGATCGTGGTGAACTGCATCATTCTGGGCCGGGCCGAAGCGTTCTCCTATAAGAACGGCATCCTGGCCTCCGCGGTGGACGGCGTCTGCCAGGGCATCGGCTATACCCTGGTGCTGCTGGCCATGTGCGTCATCCGCGAGTTTTTGGGCGCGGGCACCTTTGGCAGCGGCCTCCTGGGTCCTGGCGGCAAGGGCATCCAGCTCCTTCCCAGCCAGTTCCCCGCCGGTATGCTGACCCTGCCCGTGGGCGGCTTCCTGGTCCTGGGCTGCTTGATCGCAGCCATGCAGTGGGCCCTTGCAAAATCCAAAAATAAGGAGGGGAGCAAATAATGGATCAGATTTTCGAGCTCCTTTCGATCACCCTGGGCGCCATTCTGGCGAACAACTTCATTTTCTCCCAGTTCCTGGGGATCTGCCCCTTTATGGGCGTTTCCAAAAAGGTGGATACCGCCGTCGGCATGGGTCTGGCCGTGACCTTCGTCATGGGTCTGGCCTCCGCCATCACCTGGCTGGTGAACACGTTTATTCTGGTCAAGTTCGACCTGATCTACATGCAGACCGTGGCTTTCATCCTGGTCATCGCCGCGCTGGTGCAGTTCATCGAGATGTTCCTGCAAAAGTCCATGCCCAGCCTCTACACGGCTCTGGGCGTCTATCTGCCCCTGATCACCACCAACTGCGCGGTGCTGGGCGTGGCGCTGCTGAACATCCAGAGCAGCTACAACTTCATTGAATCTGTGGTTTACGGCATCACCGGCGGCCTGGGCTTCCTGCTTGCCATCGTGCTGTTCGCCAGCATCCGTGAGCGCCTGGTGTTCTCCGAGTATCCCAAGGCCTTTGAAGGCTTCCCCATCGCATTGGTGACCGCAGGTCTGATGGCCCTGGCATTCATGGGCTTCTCCGGCCTGAAGGTCTGGTAAGGAGGACACGATGAACATTTTAGCTGCAATTCTGGTGCTCGGCGTCCTGGGCGCCGTGTTCGGCCTGGTCCTGGCCGTCGCCTCCAAGGTTTTTGAGGTGAAAAAGGACCCCCGTGAGGAGCAGATTTTGAGCCATCTGGCCGGCGCCAACTGCGGCGGCTGCGGCTATCCCGGCTGCGGCGGCTGCGCCGCGGCCATGCTGGCGGGGGATGCCCCCGTCACGGCCTGCGCCCCCGCGGGTCCGGAGAACGCCGCCGCCATCGCCGCCATTTTAGGCCAGGAGGCCCCCTCCGGCGAGCGCCAGGTGGCCTTCGTCCGCTGCAACGGCGGCGTGAACGCCGTCAAGCGCTTTGACTATGTGGGCGTGCAGGACTGCATCTCCGCTACCAAGGTGGCCGGCGGCCCCCTGGACTGCGCCTTCGGGTGCCTTGGCTTCGGCTCTTGTGTGAAGGCCTGCCAGTTCGGCGCCATGAGCATTGGGCCCAGCGGCGCCGCCGTGGTGGACCCCGACAAGTGCACGAACTGCGGCGCCTGCATGAGCGCCTGCCCCCGCCACCTGATCGCCTCCGTCCCCGCCTCCGCCAAGAAGGTCCACGTGGCCTGCGCCAACAAGGACAAGGGCAAGGCCGCCATGAGCGTCTGCTCCAGCTCCTGCATCGGCTGCGGCCTTTGCGAAAAGGAGTGCAAAAAGGACGCCATCCATGTGGAAAACGGCGTGGCCGTGGTGGATTACGACAAGTGCATCGGCTGCAAGATGTGCACCAAGGTCTGTCCCCGGGACGCCATCCTTCCCATCGCCACCGCGGAGGAGAAGGAGAAGTACAAGGCCGTCAAGAAGGCCCAGGCTGAAAAGGCCAAGGCCGCTGCCGCCGCCAAGGCGGAGGCAGCCGAGAAGGCATAAGCTCCATACCGGCGAAAACGACCGCTCTTTTGAGCGGTCGTTTTTTTTGCGCCCAAATGGGGCGGCTTTTTGAATTTTTACAAAATCCCGGCGGTTCCGCGCATGAAAACGGAAAAACCAGAAACCCTAATCCAGAACGACCGCAACATGCAAAGGAGTGACCGCATTTTGGAACACACGATCCACAATACGTCCGAGATCGGGCGGCTGAAGCGAGTGCTGCTCCACCGTCCCGGCAGGGAATTGGAAAACCTGATGCCCGAATATCTGGAGCGCCTGCTCTTTGACGACATCCCCTATCTGAAAGAGGCCCAGCGGGAGCACGACGCCTTCGCGGACTGCCTGCGCCAGCAGGGCGTGGAGGTGGTCTACCTCACGGACCTGGTGGTCCAGTCCATCACGGACGCGGACGTGCGCAAGGACCTGATCCGCCAGTTTCTGGACGAGGCGGGCAATCTGGACGAGCGCGCCCGGGCAAGCCTCAGCGCCTACTTCCAGGATCTGAGCGACAAGGACATGGTGGCCGCCATGATGGCGGGCGTCCGTAAGAGTCAGCTCCGGGGCCAGGGCGGCCGGCTGGGGGATTACCTCTCCGCCGCGGAGGACGACTACCCCTTCGCCCTGGACCCCCTGCCCAACCTCTATTTCAC
>JAEXWS010000207.1 GCA_023406225.1 Bacillota bacterium
ATCCGCCCCTGCTGACCTTCGGCAGCATCAAGATCCCCAACTACGTCATCTACGCCGTCCTCCTCACCGCCCTGATGTGGTTCATCTGGAACAAGACCACCTTCGGCAAGAACATGTTCGCCCTGGGCGCAAACGAGGAAGCGGCCCGGGTCTCCGGCGTGAACGTGTTCGGCACCACCATCGCGGTCTTCGCCCTGGCGGGAGCCATGTACGGCTGGGCGGGCTTCGTGGAGAGCGCCCGGATCGCCTCCAACACCGCCAATACCGGCGTGAACTATGAGCTGGACGCCATAGCAGCCTGCGTCATCGGCGGCGTCAGCTTTGTCGGCGGCATCGGCAAGATCAGCGGCATCGTCATCGGCGTCATCATGCTGCGGCTGATCTTCGTGGCCCTGCCCCTGGTGGGCATGGACCAGAACCTCCAGTACGCCATCAAGGGCGGCATCATCCTGTTCGCCTGCGCGCTGGATATGAGAAAGTACCTCGTTAAGAAGTAAGCCCGGTATTTCGAGGGGGGACGCTGTCCCCCCTCGACCTCCCCCCTCCCCAGTGACGTCGGTCACTGGGGACGCCGCCCCGGGCGGCTGGGCCGGGGGATTTTCGGCAGGCGCATGTCCTGCCGAAAATGATTTTATTCTCTTCTTTCGCCCATGGCGAAAGAACCGGGGGAACCTATGGTTCCCCCTGGCCCCCCTCCTTCGCGCCTGCGGGTGCGGGACGGGGGTGGGACGCGGGGCCGCTTTTCCGCAGTGATTTTTATTTTCTTCTTTCGCCCATGGCGAAAGAATGGGGGGGACCACGGGTTCCCCCTGGCCCCCCTCCTGCGCGCCTGCGGCGCGGGGTGGAGACGGGGACAAGGGGGCGCGCATGGAAATGCGCGGCCCCCTTTTTTCATCGTTCTGTTTGTGGTATACTACCTCTGAAATAAGGGAGGGATGGGAATGGACCTGTACCGGGTGCTGCTGGTGGACGACGAGGAGGATATCCGCGTGGGCATCAGCCGCAAAATGAACTGGGAGGGCCTGGGTTTTACCCTGGTGGGCGAGGCTGAAAACGGCCGGGACGCGCTGGAGCTGGCGGAGTCCCTTCAGCCCGACGTGGTCCTTACGGACATTAAGATGCCCTTTATGGACGGGCTGGAGCTGTGCCGCCTTCTGACGGACCGGCTCCCGGCGGCTAAATTCGTGGTGTTTTCCGGCTTTGACGAGTTTGAGTACGCCAAGCAGGCCATCCGCGTGAAGGTATCTGAATACATCCTCAAGCCCATCAACGCCGCCGAGCTCACCGCCGTTTTGCAAAAGCTCCGGGAGCAGCTGGACCGGGAGCGGACGGAGCGGCAGGACGTGGACACCCTGCGCCGCAGGTATGAAGAGAGCCTGCCTGTGCTGCGCAGCCTCTTTCTCTCCCGGCTGCTGGACGGACGGGTGGACCATGTGGAGGAGCAGGCGGAGCGGTACGGCGTGGCGCTGGACGGCGCGGCCCTGGCGGCGGCCCTGGTCCACATCCACGCCGACGGCCCCCGGAGCGGCCGGGAGCTGCAGGCCCTCTCCGTCCAGCAGCTTCTGGAGGAGAATCTGGACCTGGAGGGCTGCCGCTCCTTTTTGTACAACGACTCCGTGGCCCTGCTGGCCTCTTTGCCGCAGGGCGTGTCCATCTACGACCTCATCGCCGCGGCGGACCGGGTCTGCGCCCTGGCGGAGAGCTATCTGGGCATCAAGCTGACGGTGGGCGTGGGCTTCCCCTGCACGAAGCCGGAGGAGCTGCCCCAGTCCGCCGCCGGGGCCCGCAGCGCCCTGGAGTACCGGAGCTTGGTGGGCCGGGGCCGCACGATCTATATCGGGGACCTGGAGCCGGACGCGGTGGACCGCCCCAGCTTTGACGAGGCGGACGAGCGGGCCCTCACCGCCGCGGTGAAGCTCTGCGGCGAGGCGGAGGTCCGCGCCGCCGTGGGGGCCCTGACGGACCGTCTGCGGGCCTCGGGGCTGACCATGGCCCAGTGCAACCTGTTTTTTCTGGAGCTGCTGACCTGCCTTTTGAAGCTGACGCGGGGCGCGGAGCTGGAGCTGGAGGAGGTATTCGGTCCCGGCTTCACCGGCATCCAGGCCGGGGACTTTGAAACGCCGGAGGCCCTGGGCGGATGGTGCGCGGAGCGGTGCCTGCGCATCCAGGAGCTGATCCGCCGCCGCCGGACGGATTCCGCCGGGCGGACCGTGGAGAGCGCCAAGGACTTCATCAACGCCCATTACCCGGAGAGCGAGCTCTCCGTGGAAATGCTGTGCGACCACCTGCACCTGAGCCCCGCCTATTTCTCCACCCTCTTCAAGCGGGAGATGGGCATGAGCTTTACCGCCTATGTGACGGTGGTGCGCATGGAGGCGGCGGCCGCCGCCCTGCGGGGCACGGAGGAAAAGACGTACCTGATCGCCCGCCAGTGCGGTTACGACGATCCCAATTATTTCAGCTACGTGTTCAAGCGCCATTTCGGCGTCAGCCCCACCAAATACCGGGCGGGATAGCGGCCCTCGCGTCCCCGTCCCCATCCCCCGTCCCGCGCCCGCGGGCGCGAAGG
>JAEXWS010000079.1 GCA_023406225.1 Bacillota bacterium
GCTCCATGCTGACGGCCACGGAGCCGGTGGCTGCGGCGGTCTTTTCGGCGGTGTGGCTGGGGACCAGCTTTTCCGCCGTGGACCTGGCGGGCTTCGCCGCCATCCTCGCCACCATTTTCCTCTTGGCAAGATCGGAATAGAAGCCCTCCGGGAGACGCTCTCCCGGAGGGCTTCTATTCCGCTTCGCCTCCGCATAGGCTCCCTCAAGAGAGGTGATGCGAACATGACCATCCATGTTGTACAGGCCGGGGAGACGACGGCCTCCATTGCGGCGCGGTACGGCGTAGACCCGGCGCGTCTGGCGGCGGACAACGCCGTTCCGGCGGACGGGGCTTTGGCCGTGGGCCAGACCCTGGTGCTCCGCTTTCCCCAAACGGTCCACGCCGTCCGCCCGGGTGAAACGCTGACGTCCATCGCGTCGGACTACGGGACCACGGTCCGAACGCTCTGGCAGAACAACTGGTCCCTGGGCGGCGGCGCGGCCATCCGCCCCGGCGAGGCGCTGGTGATCTCCTATTTTCAGGAGACGCTGGGCGCCGCTGAGTTCAACGGCTATGCCTATCCCTTTGTGGACCTGCCCCTTCTGGAGGCGCAGCTTCCCTATCTCACGGATATGACCCCGTTCACTTACGGGATCACCGCCTCCGGCGGCCTGCTGCCCCTGGAGGACGACGCGCTGCTTGCCGCCGCCCGGCAGCGGGGCGTCCGTCCGGTAATGCACCTGTCCACGCTGACGGAGTCCGGCCGGTTCGACACGGAGCGGGCGGAATTGGTCCTGACGGACGGCACGGTGCAGGAGCGCCTGGTGGAGGAGGTCCTCCAGACCCTCCGCCGCCGGGGCTATGCGGGCCTGGACGTGGATTTTGAGTACCTGCCCGGCCCACTGGCGGCCGCGTACACGGCGTTTTTGTCCCGCCTGCGCCGCCTGCTGAACGCCCAGGGGGCCTTTCTCTGGGCGGCGCTGGCCCCCAAGACGAACGCCCGCCAGCGGGGCCTTCTGTACGAGGGCCACGACTACGCCGCCGTGGGCGCGGCCACGGACGCGGTTTTGCTGATGACCTATGAGTGGGGTTATATATATGGACCGCCCATGGCGGTGGCGCCGCTGCCGAATGTCCGGGCGGTGCTGGATTACGCCGTCACGGAGATCCCGCCGGAGAAGATCTTCTTGGGCGTGCCCAACTATGGATACGACTGGCCCCTTCCCTTCGTCCAGGGGACCACCCGGGCGCAGTCCATCTCCAACCAGCGGGCCATCGAGCTGGCCATCCGGTACGGCGTGGCCATCCAGTACGACGAGACGGCCCGATCGCCTTTTTTCCACTATACCGACAGGGGCGGCGCCGTTCATGAGGTCTGGTTCGAGGACGCCCGCAGCATGGAGGCCAAGCTGCGGCTCATCGCGGAGTACGGCTTCCGGGGCGCGGGCTTCTGGAACCTCATGCGCCCCTTCTCCCAGACATGGCTGACCGCCGCCTCCCTGTATGACATCCGGGGCTGACCACTCCGCTCCGGACCGAGGAGGCGGTCATCTTCACTTTCCGGCAGCCGTGGGGAGCGGAGCCGGCCACGTATTTCCCCTCGTCCAGAGAGGCGGCGCGTCCCCTTTGCGGGCGGCGGTTGATGGCCGTATACTCCCGGCGGGACATAAACGGGCCGAATTCAAAATACTCTTCGTCGGCCTCGTCGGAGGGGGCGCGGACTTGATCCGGGGTGATGATCTTGGCCGGAATACTGGAAGGTTTCCGCCGTGGTGCCCTGGTCCCGGGTGCTGCCACAGGCCAGACGGGGGACCTCCATCACCAGGACCCCGGCAAAGCGGCGGTACCCCGCTGCTTTGCGAGGGCCAGGAAGGCGTCTCTGTGGCGCTGGAGGGTGTTGAAGCTGCCTGCAATTCCAGCTCCTGGCCCTTCCGGGATTTGTGGAGATAAATTAGATATTGGTCCATGGTTCCCTCCTGTGGAAAGAGCCGCCCGAAAGGGCGGCTCTTGGCGTCACTGGGCCTGTTTCAGTTGGGCGATGGCCTTGGCGCGGCGCCGAACAGTGGCTTCAAGCAGGTCCAGATGCTCCTCGGCGGCCTCTAATGTCTCCGCGGGCACCATCTTCTCCTGAAGAAGATCCATTTTCTCCGCCTGACGTTCTGCCGGAAGGACCGGGGAGAGGAGCTGCCGGAGATCGCCGAGGATGGAAAAATCGCGGAGGCGGAAATGCCGCTGTATCTGGAAATCGACCGGGAGGTGAAGGAATTGAGCAAGACCGGCCTGGAGCTTGCATCGGAACATGCATAGGACAAGCGCAGGCCAGTAAAGTGCGGTGAGGTGATGTCACATGAAACATACACATCCCTTCGTGCCGGATATGGCGGACTGCAAAATGGTGGTCCAGACCGCGGGCGTGACCTGCCGGGCGAAGCGGTATGTGCCGCGCGTCCGAACGGGCCGGGTGAGGGACCATGACTTTTACAGGACGGCGGACGCCCAGTTCCAAAAGACCGCGGCGGACGAGGCGGCGTTTCTTACGAAGATTTATGATGATTATAAATAAAATATTTTTAATTGCACGGATCCGTGCAATTAAGGTGCGAGGGCGGCCATCAGTGAGCGGCGCTGCGGCAGACAAATCCAACGGAACGGAAAGGGAGGGGTGCATGACGATTACTTCGACTGAGATACAGGAATCGATCAAAACGTGTTTGGCGGCGGCATTTCCGGGCGAAATGATTTATGAAGAGATCATGCCGCAGGAATTTCAGCGACCCAGCAATCTGTTGAAATTGATGAAGATTGAGCTGGATACCCAGTCTTTAGGCCATGGCGCGGTCAGTTTCCGGTACCAGTACAAGATCACGACCTTTACTGAAGCAGATCAGGTGCACAACTCCCATCTTGCGGTTCTGACCCTGCGGGCCGTGATGATCCTGGGGGCTTTCGCCGCCGGATATCTGAAGGTGGAGGACCGGGCGCCCAGGGTGGCGGCATTGATGGCGGACACCGGAGGATATGACAGCGCTGAAGTGCTGCTGACTTTGACCCTGACCATGGACCGGGGCGAATTTGAACCGGCGGAGCTGCTGCCCATCATGCGGAAGCTGACGACGCGGTATGAAACAGAGGAGGAACATCTATGAGTAATCTGACCATGCCCACCCTGACGGTGGCATTCAAACAGCGGGCGTCCACGGCGGCGGTCCGCAGTCAAAAGGGGATTGTGGCGCTGGTGCTGCGGGACGCGGCGGCGAACGAAGCGGACAAGCAGTACGTCCTGACCTCCACAGCCCAGATACCCGCCGTACTGGGCACGGAGAATCAGGCGGCCATCCGGCGGGTATTCCTGGGCGGCGCAAATCCGCCGAAAAAAGTGCTGGTGTATGTGGCCGCGGCGGATGCCGTTTTAGCGGCGGACAGTGCGGCGCTGCGGTGGCTTTCCACCCAGAAGTTCGACTATCTGGCCGGCCCCGGCGACCTGACGGCGGCGGAGGCCGGAGTCATCAAGACCTGGATCATCGCCCAGCGCAGCGACAACCACGCCGTTTATAAGGCGGTGCTGCCGGATCTGGCGGCCGACAGCGAGGCGGTGGTGAACTTTTGCGCGGCGGATATCCTGGTGGACGGGAGCAAATTCGATGCCGCCGGATACTGCGGGCGGATCGCCGGACTGATCGCGGGCACGCCCATGACTCAGTCCGTCACCTATGCGGCGCTGCCGGAAGTGGAGGACATCCACCGGCTGACGCCGCTGGAGATGGACGCGGCGGTGGGCGCGGGCAAGCTGATCCTCTACCATGACGGGGAGAAGGTCAAGTGCGGCCGGGGCGTGAACTCCCTGACCACCGCCGCCGGGAAGAGCGGCGTGTGGAAGAAGATCAAGCTTGTGGAACTGCTGGACATGGTGCGGCAGGATATCCGGCTGACCGTTCAGGACAGCTACATCGGAAAGCTTTCCAACACCTATGACAACAAGCTGCAGCTCGTGACGGCCATCAACGTGTATCTGCAGTCGCTGGCCCGGGACGGTCTGATCGAGGACGATTTTACCTGCGGCATCGACGTGGAGGCCCAGGACGCGTGGCTCCAAGAGCAAGGGACCCCCACCCCGGACATGAGCGAGCAGGAAATCAAGGAGGCCAACACCGGGACGCATGTATTCCTGACGCTGTACATCAAACCCGTGGACGCCATGGAGGACGTGGCGGTGAACATCTACCTGTAAGGAGGAAGAACGATGGCAATGGAGAGCGCGGCCCGGATCATGAGCGGGACCTGGGGACAGGTGTGGGAAGACGGGACGGAGATCATGGAGGTTTCCGCCTTCCAGGTGAAAATTGCAAAAAACTTTGACGCCATCAATCTCTGCCGCCAGATGGCTGAGGACCGAAAACTGACGGGGGTGAAGATCACCGGCAGCATGACGCTGCACAAGGTCTACACCCGGGGAGCGGCGGACACAAAGGCGGCCCTGGCGGGCCGGGACCTGCGCAGGACGCTGGTGGGCAAGCTGGCGGACCCGGACGCCTACGGCGCGGAGCGGGTGGCCGTATATGGCGTTGGATACGACGAGACCACGGTGATGGACTGGGAGGCCGCCAAGGCGGGAAGTGTCACCATCCCCTTCCAGGCCACCGGCGTCGAATACTTGGACACGGTGGAGCCGTGAGGGAGGACCGTATGAACGACGAAAAGAATGTGAGCGTGCTGGACCTGCTGCTGCGGCCGGAGCTGCCGGACGTGCGAAAGAATTTGCCGGAAAAGCGGGTGGAAGTGACACGGCTGAGCGAGGCGGCCGGGGAGGCCGCGGTGTTCACCCTGCGGGGGCTGACCTACGACCAGGTGCGAAAGGTGCAGGACAAGGCCCGGGAGGACCAAGCGGCCTACGGTGTGCTGTACGGCTGCGTGGAGCCTGAATGGAAAGACCCCCGCCTTCTGGACAAGGAGCGGGGCGTCGTGACGCCGGTGGACGCCATCAAGGCCCGGCTCCTCTCCGGGGAGATCGACGACCTGTATCTGGAGATCCAGAAGCTGTCCGGCTATCTGCGGCGGACCATCTCTGACGTAAAAAACGGTTAGAGGCGGGGAGCGAACCGGAGCTGAGCTATCTGTACTATCTGTTCCATATCCATCACTGGGCGCTGGGGGACCTGCGGGAACTTTATGGATGCCGGGACGGATGGCAGGAGCTCATCCGGGAGTTCTCCGCCTATGAGGCGGAAAAGCGGGCGGAAGCCATGGGGAGATGAAAAAGCCGCCCTCCCGGGCGGGAGGGCGGAGCAGGTCAGGCTTTATGGCCGTTGGCCCGGACGGCCCGGACGAGGCTTGCGATGGAGCCGAGGATTAATATCACGGCAATGCCCCCGCACATGCAGGTATGAAGCAGACCGGGAGCGAAGAGAAGCGTCATCAGGCACAGAACGGCGGCCTTGATCCAGACGAGCCAGCGAAGCCGAAAGCACATCCCGCGGGCAGAGCGCCGGCGGGCGAGGAATGGGGGAACTTCTGCCGCTCTTGGCAGAGCGCGTTGATTTCCTCCGTGACTTCCGCGGACGGTTCCAGTATCCGGAGATGGTCCGGGCGGGCGCTGATTTTCTTTTGAAAGCCCTTATCCGAAGGGACGGCATTGTACTCCCAAAGCGCGGCGTTCAGCTTTCGAAGCAGGGGGAGATAGTCCGGACTGCCGGAGAGGCAGGCGTCAAGCTCGGCCTGGAGCCGCTGGATCTCTTCGAATATCCGGCCCTGTCGTTCAAATCCTGCCATATCCGGACCTCCCACCTTGTTTCTAAACTCAATATAACAGTGCATCCAATTATTGTAAATCGGAAGGAGGGCCGATTATGGCGGATTCCATCTCTATTGTGAGGAAGATGCAGGAGGATATCACCGGCACGATGAAGTCCATCGCCAGCGCGTCCAAAGGCGTTTCCAAAGAGTTTGAGGACCTGCGACGAAAGACGGAGGCCCTGGGCACACGGTATGCCGATCTTAACAAGAAAGCGGCTCAGACCTCTGTGGAAGCGGTGTCAGTCAAGAGGTCCATGAATGAAGCGGCAAAGGCTTTCAATAAGACCGGCGATGAAGCGGACCGGGTCAGCCTTGAGAAGCTGAGGGAGGAGTACCAGGCGCTGACGGATTCCGCGAAGGGATACACCGTCGCCGCAAAAGACGCGCAGCAGGCCATGAATGAAAATTTCCAGGCCATGCGGAAGCTGGGAGATACCACCGGCAGTACCGGAGGCGCCGGCAGTATCGGCGGTCTTGGCCAGAGCGGGGGCACGCTCGCCGCTCTGGCCAAGGCGGGCGGGATCAAGATGCTGGGCGACGCCGCCAGCCAGTGGAGCGAGACGCTGGTTTCCTCCGCCTTTGGCTCGGACGCGGGGACGCTGTTTTCCAGCGCCCTGTCCGGCGCGGGCAGCGGCGCGACCATCGGGTCTACCTTCGGCCCGGTGGGGACTGCCGTGGGCGCGGTCATCGGCGGCGGCGTGGGACTGCTGACCGGGGGCGCGCAGATCTATGAAAAGCGGGACGAGGCGTTTAAAAGCTACGTCCAGGAGGCTGTGGAGGGGCAGTACAGCGAGCAGAAGGATATGCTGGCCTCTGGCAGCGCCATTGCGGCGAGGCGGGAGACGGACAAACTCTCCTTTGGGACGATGTTCAAGGACCAGGACGTGGCGGATCAGTATTTAAAGGACCTGGTGGACATGTCCAACGCCACGCCGTTTTTGTACGACGATCTGACGGCCATGAGCAAAACGCTGGCGACTTACGGTTACGACGCGGACGGCATCCTGCCTGTGTTGCAGACTATTGGCGACGCGGGCGCCGCGTTGGGGCAGTCCACCGGCGATATGACGGAGGTGGCGACCGCCATCGGACAGATGAGATCCAGCAACAAGGCCACACGGGATACCTTGGATACCCTCAATAACCGGGGCATCGGTGTTTACGGTATGCTGGCAGAGGCCAAGGGCGTGGATCAGGAGAAGATATACGACATGATCTCCAAGGGTAAGATCACGGGGACTGAGGCCGTTGAGATCATCCTGGACGCGATGACGGAGGCGTTTCCAGACTCCATGGAAGCCCAGAGCAAGACCTTTTCCGGGCTGACCTCTATCGTGGAGGGACTGAACCAGGAGATGGAGAACGCCATGGGCGAGGGCTTCAACGAGACGCGGATGGCGGGGCTGGAGAACCAGCGGGAGTGGCTGGATGGCCCCAGCGGAGAGCGGATGCAGGAGGCTTATAAAGCTATCGGAGCGTGGCAGGCGGAGCTGGAGAACGAGAGGGAGCGCCTGGAACGGGAATTTGTGGACCAGGCGATGAGCGGCAGCGAGTACATCGAGGCGGAAGCGACCGGAGACGCGGTGAAAATGGGCGAGGTAATCATGCGGGCCAAGATCCAGGCCCAGAACGAGTACAACGCCAGCGACGGAGCGAAGCTTATGCTGGAGTCGGAGAGGTCCCTGATCCAGAGCGTGCGGGATGATACGGCCCTCAACGACGATTACTGTATGGCGGGATATACCTTGGGGCAGGAATTTTCCAAGGGCCGCGCGGCGGCCATGAGCAACTCCTCGGAGCTGCCCGCCGGAATCACCGCGGACACCAGTTTGATGGAGGATCTTGAGCTCTACGGAGAGGACTATGAGGAAAAGCACCGAAACAGCCACGCCTTCGGCTTGAATTATGTGCCCTACGACGGGTATCCGATCACAGCCCACCAGGGGGAGCGGCTTTTGACGGCGGCGGAGGCCCGGGAGCGGGACCGCGGAGGCGGCGCACAGGTGCTCATCACGGGAAACACGTTCCAGGTGCGCTCGGACGCGGATATCCCGGCCATCGCGGCGGCCCTGGCGGACGAGATCGAGGCCAGGGACCTGGCGTACGGAGGCGCGTAAGATGGAGATCATTTTTCTGAACACCCGGACGGGGGAACAGCTCACCATGCCGGTGACGCCGCCGGGATACCAGGTGGAGGCCGGGCGGCTGGTGGAGAGCCTGGACATGGCCCAGACCGGGCAAGTCAATCTGCCGGGGCTGGAGGCGCTGTTCAACGAGGAGCAGGAGTTCCTGCTGCCGTCGGGCCGCCGGAATTACACGGCGGCGGGCTACGGCGGGGACCCATATGCCGTGGTGGACCGGCTGGCGGCCTGGAGCCTGGCCGGGGACGTGCTGCGCTACATCGTGACGGAGACCCCCGTGAACGTCCCGGTGCTGCTGGCCCCGGTGCGGTACGGCGAGAGCGGCGGCGCGGGAGACGTGACCGTGCGGCTGGTGCTGCGGCAGTACCGGGACCTGGCGGCGGAGACCACGGAGCAGACCGCCACCGGCAACGCCGGGCGTTCCGCGGCCCCGGCGGCGGTCAAGCCGGCGGGCTCCTATACCGTGGCGAAGGGAGACACCCTGTGGGGGATCGCCCGGAGGCAGTACGGCGACGGGGCGCTGGCATACAAGCTGGCGTCTTACAACGACATCAAAAACGCGGATCTGATCTATGCGGGGCAGCGGATCGCGCTGCCGGACAAGAGCCAGCTCTAAGGGGGGGCGGGCTATGGCTTACGACGATTATTTGAAGATCCGCGCCTGGAGCCTGGACGGCAGAAAGACCAGCCACATCACGGAGCAGGTCCAGAACAAGACCTGGAGCGGGAGCTATACGGACTGCGCCCGGAAACTGAGCTACAGCGTGCTGGCGCCGGCCCTCAGCGAGACCGGCGGGCGGGTGCGGCTGTACCACGGGCCGGACATCCTGTTTTCCGGGTCCGTGTTCCGGCGGGAGCGGGACAGCGCCGCCCAGGCGTTCGCCTGCACGGCCTATGACCGGGGCATCTACTTAAAGCGCAACAGCACGTATCTGGCGGTGCGCAAGCAGACGCCGGAAGCCGTCGCCGCCCAGGTCTGCCGGGAGTTCGGCATCCAGACCGGGGCGCTGGCGGCGACGGGCGTGGCGCTCTCCCGGAATTTCCTGGGGTCGAGCCTGTACCAGATCGTCCAGACCATGTACACCCTGGCGGCGGAGCAGACCGGAAAGAAGTACCAGGTCCGCTTCCGGGGGGACGCGCTGGAGGTGGTGGAGAAGGCCATCGGGCCGGAGAGCCTGCGGCTGGTGCCGGGGAGCAACCTGCTCTCCTGCAAGACCACGGAGAGCATCGAGGACATGGTGACCACTGTGGGCGTGTATGACGACCAATACAGGCGGGTGGCCGCATACGACAGCCCGGAGGACTTCCGGGCGCTGTACGGACTGATGCAGCAGGCGATCAAGGCCAGCGACAAGGAGGACCCGGCCAAGTCCGCCAAGCAGATCTTGGAGGAGGGCGGCGTCAAGACCACCATCACCGCCCAGTGCATCGGGAGCGTCAAGCTCATCACCGGGAACGCGGTGGCGGTCCATGAGCCGGTGACGGGGACGGACGGGCTGTTTTGGATACTGTCGGACAGCCACAGCTTCAACCGCGGCATCTACCAGACCCAGGTGACGCTGGATTTCCGCAACCTGATGGACAAGCAGACGGCGGGCAGCGTGCCGACGAAATAAAGAAAAGCCCCAACGTAGAGAGCCGTGCCCACAGGGCGCGGCGAAGGATATGGAGGTTGTGAGGACGACATGGGAGGAGACGCGTTCGGACGGCTGTATGAGGCCATGCGCAGGGCCGGGAGCGGGGGCGCGGGGGGACTGCGCGTCCGCTTGGGGACGGTGTTGGCGGCGTCTCCCCTGAAGATAGACGTGGCCGGGACCACCCAGGAGGCGGAGCGGTTTTACATCGCGGACCGGCTCCGAAAGGGACATGGGGAGACGGTGGCCCTCCGGGGCGGCTCCGGGGGATTCTCCGCCAACGGCCACACCCACGCGGTGACCCTGGACGCGGGCACGCTGCAAATAGGCGGCGCGGAGCTGGTCCTGGATTCCCCGGTGCTGAGAGCCGGGGACCTGGTGCTGCTGCTGACGGAGGACGACCAGACGTTTTATTTGCTCGACAAGGTGGTGAGAGAGGCATGACGGATATTTTCCCGAGCATCCAGCCCGAAGCGGAGGCCCCGGCCCGGGAGGCGCTGCCCCTGTGCCGGGAGATCGCCTGGGACTTTGAGCGGGGCGTGCCGGTGTTTTCCGGCGGCCGCCCGGTGGAGGTGACCGGGGCGGAGGCGGTGAAGGTGTGGATGTGGAAGGCGCTGAAGACCGCCCGTTTCCGCCACGACATTTACACCTGGGACTACGGCTGCGAGTTGGACAGCCTGACGGGCAGGCCCTTCACGCCCCAGGTGAAGGAGAGCGAGGCCGTCCGGTACGTCCGGGAGGCCCTGGGGACAAATCCATACATCAAGGAGGTGCGGCAGGTGGATGTGAGCTTTTCGGACGGCGGACTGACCATCCGCTGCGCCGTGGCGACGATTTACGGGGAGGTGACGGTCCATGTTTGAGGATTGGACGGTGGAGGGCGTGAAGGGGCGCATTTTGGCCCGCCTGACCACCGGCTTGCAGACCCGGGAGGGGAGTTTCACAAACGACGTGATCTCGGCCGCGGCGGCGGAGATCTGCGAGTGCTATCACAGTATGGACGCTATGCTGCCCGCGTTTTACGTGGACGGGACGTCGGGGCCGTATATCGACCGGCAGGCGGCCACCGTGGGCGTGTTCCGCAAGGCGGGGAAGGTGGCAGGCTGCGCCATCGTGTTCACAGGCAGCGACGGGGCCGCGGTCCCGGCGGGCACGCCCTTCTACACGGCGGCCGGGCTGGCCTTTTACCTGGCGGAGGCGGTGACGGTCTCCGGCGGCAGCGCCCGGGGGATGCTGGAGGCGGCGGAGGCCGGGGACGCTTACAACATCGGAGCGGGGGAGATCGTCTCCACCCTGCGGAACTACCCCGGCATCGCGGGCTATGCCAACGAGGCGGCCTCCGGCGGAACGGACCCGGAGACGGACGAGGCGCTGCTGGCGCGGTATCACGAGCGGATGCGGCGCACCGCCACCTCCGGGAATCCCTACCACTACCAGCTCTGGGCCAACAGCGTGGACGGCGTGGGGGCCAGCCGGGTGGTGAGCAAGTGGGCCGGGCCGGGAACGGTCAAGGTCATCCTGGCGGACCCGGGGATGGAACCGGCCGCGGCGGACGCTGTGGCGGCCTGTGCGGCTCACATCGCGGCGAATCGGCCCGTGGGACCGTCCGTCACCGTGGAGGCCGCAGAGGGGCTGGAAATGGCCGTGGCGGCGCAGATCACCATTGACGGCACCACCTCCCGGGCGGCGGTGCAGGCGGCGCTGGAGACGGCGGTGCGCGGCTATCTCCGGGACCTGGCCGCGGCGGCCTTCGCGGACAACATCGACCTGCAGCTGGAGACGCTGGCGGAAAAGACGTACACGGTCCTTTACAACCGCATTGCCTTTTTGCTGCTGTCCATCCCCGGCGTGGTGGATTACACCGCCCTGACGGTGGGCGGCGGGACCGGGAACATCACCGTGGCGGCACACCAGGTGCCGGTTTTGACGGGGGTGACGGTGACGTGAGGGCGCTGATCGCACGATACCCGGATTTTTACGCGGGGAGCGCGGAATTTCGGGACCTCCAGCAATCGCTGGAGCCGGAGATGCTGGCCCTGTGGGAGCGCCGGGACAGCGTGATGGACCAGCTCAGCGTGGAGACCGCCACCTGGGGGCTGAAATACTGGGAGCAGACCTTGGGCATCCCCGTGGAGGAGGCTAAGGAAGCGGAGTTCCGCCGGGGCCGGATCAGGGCCAAGCTGCGCGGCGCGGGCGTTACCACCGTGGCGATGATTCAGAACGTGGCGGAGAGCTTTTCCAACGGCGAGGTGGCCGTGACGGAGTTTTCGGACCTGTTCCGGCTGGAGATCAAGTTTGTTGGGACCGTCGGCATTCCGCCCAATATGGACGATCTGACGGAGGCTTTGCGGGAGATCATGCCGGCACATCTGCAATGGGATTACGTGATCTTGTACAACACACACGGGACGCTGGCCGCGTCCACCCACGCGCAGCTTGCGGCCTATACCCACGACCAACTACGAAATGAGGTGCTGACGAATGGCAACTGAGACCCCGAATCTGAAGCTGAAAAAACCAGGGGAGGCGGACTTTTACTCCATCGCGGATTTTAACGACAACTGGGACAAGCTGGACGCGATGTCGCAGGCCGTGGCGGCGGCGGGAGCCTACGATTCAACAGCCGCTTATGCGCTTGGGGCGTACTGCACCCAGGGCGGGAAGCTGTGGAAATGTACCACGGCCATCCCGGCGGGGGAGGCGTGGAACGAGGCCCACTGGGCGGAGATCACCCTGGCGGAGCTGCTGGAGGGCAAACAGAACGCGCTGACCTTCGACGCGGCCCCCACGGCGGGGAGCACGAATCCGGTGACCAGCGGGGGCGTGGCAGCGGGGCTGGCGGGGAAGGCGGGCTATGGAGCGCAGTTTACCGGGGACTTAAATGAACTTCAGCAATTTGGAAGCTACCGACTGCGGGGAAATTGCACAAACCTGCCAAATACGACCGATGGATCGTTGCAATACACACATGTATTCGTATTTGGAACGCCCGCTGCCACAGCCACCCAATTGATCATGTCCTATGGGAAGGATACGATCTTCATGCGGGCCTATCAAAGCGTTAACGGATGGTCAGCCTGGGTACAGCTCGCCAAAGCTCCCATCAAGCTGACAGCCACGGTCCCCACGGCCTCCTGGACGCTGTCGGGGACCTGTTACCAGCAGACGGTGGCCGTGTCCGGTTTGCTGGCAACGGACGACCTGCAAAACGCGGAGATCGTCCCGGTGGGCAACAAGACGGACGCGGCGGCCCAGATGCTGACGGACGCGGCATACGCCCTGATGGCGGGCCCAGGTGGTCTCGCTTGGTGCAATGCCAACGGGCAGATGTTCCTGCGGTGCCCGCCGGGGGCCGCAAAACCGGCGGTAAACTTTAGCATTGCCATTGCGGTTGTGAGGTGAGGATATGGCGGAAATTGCGAGAAAAATGATTTCCAGTGGAGCGATTCGGGAAGGGAAATACCTCTACGTCAAAGAACGGATGCGCGTTACTACCTATACTCGCAGCACAAGCAGCTATTATTATTTTTCAGATGCGCAGCGAGTTTTGGTCTATGAAAATCTGAAAGTCATGGACGGCGTGATCGTCCCGGTCGGAGAGGTGCGAACGGTACATATCACTGATGGAGATATTGCATCATCCCTGAAGGATCATTACGTGTCCTTTAACGGCGGGGCAAAACTGTTTAAAATAGCTTACCTCGCCAGTTCCACCAGCGAACGGGTCCGATTTTATATGGACGATCTGACTACAAATAGTTCATTCGAGGCATATGGAGTAGCCGACAAGGAAGTATACGCGACCGTTACATATAAAGGACCTTACAAGTATCAGAATCAGGCGCTATAAACGGGAGGATGTACATGATACGCAAACAAAAGACCGCCCAGGTCTACACACACACACACACACACACACACACACAATTAGATTTGTCCGCCTGTTGTGGAACCTCCCGGGGAGGTGGCTGCAATGGGTGAAATCAGGTTTATGCGCTCCGGCGGCGGAAGCAAAATTGAATGCGGACACTATACTGGTGATGGGCAGCGATTCCGAACCATCAGCCTTGGCGTTACGCCCGCATGGATATTGCTTTTGCCGACAAACGAAACAGGAAGCTCGGGGTATTACTCTCCAAACAGCGGTCTTGCGTTGCAGGGATATCCAGTTGCATATAGCTTTGGAACTGCAATTAAAATCGTTGAAGGCGGCATCGAGATCGGGGAGTATGCCAACCAAAACGGAAAGGGCTACAACTACTTGTACGGCACCTGACCGCATCCAGGAGGGGGTGCTCCTCCATGGGTGAGATCAGGATGCGGCCCATGGGTGGGACGGGCGCGGAAGTAGTACGAACCTATTTCAACGTGTCCGCCGGCGCCAATTCCCACACCTTTTCAGAGTTTAAAGGAAAACACAATTTGTTGGGCGTATCTATCGGGGAAGGGTCGGATGGCGGCAAGTATATGTTCCGGGTTGTGGATGACGTTGCGAGCTGGGGAAATGGATATGGTTCGGGAGCAAGTGCGTTTGCTTATCCGGCGACATGGAATCCAGACACCGGGAAATTCACGTTAGAGCAGAACAATATTTTTTCATATAGAAAGCATATCCATGCCGTTGCATGGTAAAGGAGGAGCCTATGAAAATTATCACCGGCGGCTTGGAATACCCGGTCGCTGCGATACCCAGCCTGGGGGAGCGGACGGTGCGTCTGCCGCTGGAGGCCGTCCCGGAGGTCATCGGAGAGACGGTGACTCTTACGGACAACGACAGTGCGGAGTTGTGCCCGCCCTGGACCGTGGCCGACTGGTTGCGGTGCTACCTGGACGGGAACACGCTGGTTTTGACGCAGATGCCGGAGGCGGTGGCGGAGGAGCCGCCTTTGGATGAGATCAAAGCGGAGCGGGTGGCCCAGAGCAAGTCCGGCCTTGCCGCATACCTGGTGGGCCATCCGCTGACCTGGACGGACGGCAAGCAGTACAGCGTGACCGAGGAGAAGCAGGCCCTGCTCATGGGCAACATCGCCGCGTACCAATTGGAGGTGCAGGGCAATCCGGCGGCGGAGATCACCTGGAACGCCACCGGCGAGGAGTGCGTGGAGTGGGCCTTCGCGGACCTGTGCGCCTTAGCAGTTGCCGTCAAGGCGTATGTGAAGCCCCTGGTTGCCTACCAGCAGGCCAAAGAGGTGGAGATCATGGCGTGCGGGACGGTGGAGGCCGTGGCGGCCGTGGTCGTGGATTACGTAGCTGTGGGAGGGAATGCGTAGGGAAGCGGTCCTGGCCGCGCAGGCCGTCTTGGGCGCTGCGGCGGTCACAGCGGCGGAGTTCTGCGCGGGGGCAGTGCTGGACGACTGGCTGCGGTGCTTGCTGGAGGTGAGAAGAACGGCCTGATAACAACTGATTTGAGGAGGCGGCGGAGTGGAGACGGTTTTACTGCTGTTTTCCGGGGCGGCCGGGGCGGCGGCGATCAAGCTGCTGGACGGCGTGGTACAGTTCTTCCTTCAGCGCAGGGCCCGGCGGCAGGACAGCGGCGCGGCCCGGAAAACGGACCTGGAAAAGCGCCTGGACGCCATTGCGGACTGCCTGATGGCGTCCTCGATGGACCGCATCCAGTACC
>JAEXWS010000149.1 GCA_023406225.1 Bacillota bacterium
ACCCTTATCCGCGCCATGGAGGAGCAGGGCATCGGCCGCCCCTCCACCTACGCGCCCACCGTGTCCACCATCCTGGACCGGGAGTACGTCATCAAAGAGGGCAAGTACCTGCGCATCACCAATCTGGGCCGGGTGGTGACGGAGCTGATGAAGGAGCGGTTCAGCGACATCGCGGATCTGAAGTTTACCGCCCACATGGAACAGAAGCTGGACTCCGTGGGGGAGGGCGGCACCCCCTGGAAAAACGTCCTCCGGGACTTCTACGGCGATTTCGACCAGAGCCTGCAAAAAGCGGAAAAGGACCTGGAGGGCGTGCGCATCAAGGTGCCCGACGAGGTCAGCGAGGAGGTCTGCCCGGAGTGCGGGCGGAACCTGGTCATAAAATCCGGCCGGTTCGGCCGCTTTCTGGCCTGCCCGGGCTATCCGGAGTGCAGCTTCACCATGCCGCTGGTGGTGGAGATGCCGGGCCGCTGCCCCAAGTGCGGCGGACGGCTGATGAAGCGCAGCGGCACCAGCAAGAAGAGCAACAAGAGCTATTCCTATTACTGCTGTGAGCATGTGAACAGCAAGGACGAGGCCGCCAAGTGCGACTTCATGACCTGGGACGTGCCCGTGAAGGACGACTGCCCCATCTGCGGGCAGACCATGTTCAAAAAGTCCGGTAAGGGCTTCCGCAAGCCCTTCTGCATCAATCCCGCGTGCGAGAACTTCCTGCCGGAGGAGAAGCGGGGCTATCAGAAGAAGGCGGCTTCCACCGGGGAGAAAAAGGATGAAAACGCCCCGGCGGCGGAGGAGAAGCCTGCGAAGAAGCCCGCCGCCAGGAAAACAGCGGCGAAAAAGCCTGCCGCCAAGAAAACGGCGGAGAAAAAGCCCGCCGCAAAGAAGTCCGCGTCGGCGGAGAAGAAGCCCGCCGTAAAGAAGCCCGCGGCGGCGGAGAAGAAGCCCGCCGCAAAAAAGCCCGCGGCGAAGAAAACCGTCAAAAAGACGGCGGAATGACCACTGAAAGCGCCCGGACCAGGGCCAGGGTCGAGTGAAAAAGGGCCTGCTCCCGCAAATCGGCGCAGGCGCCCTCCGCGCTCTGGAGATCCTCCCACAGCTCCCGCTGGTCTTCTGTCAGCGTCTTGAGAAGGGCTTCTTCCCGGAGTTCCCGCACGCGGGATTCGTGCCAGAAGTATCTGTGGGGCATATAGTCGTTGATATGTTCTTCCAGGTAGTCATAGAGGTGCTGCGTTAGGTCTGTCATAAATCATTCCGCCAAAAAACGGCAGTTTGATTTCGTGTTTGTGATACATGAAGTTAAACTGCATGTCAAGAGGCGCTGTATGGAAAGTTTTGCGGTACGGATCAAACAACTGCGAAAAGAAAGAAAAATGACGCAGTCTGATATGGCGGCCGCTTTTGGAGTTGGCGTGCGTCAATATCAGAATTATGAAAATGGAAAACATTATCCCGATGTTCCCGGCCTGATGAAAATAGCGGATTATTTCGGCGTGACCACGGATTATCTGCTGGGCCGCAGTGAGCGGCGGGACGGGGGAAACACCGTCTGAGGACGGCGGGAGACGTGCCGCGCCCGCGGCGGGGGGTGCTGCCCGCACGGGGGTCCTTCTTTTTCTGGCGCAGAAAAAGAAGGACGAAGAAAAAGACATCCCCGGGCCGAAAAAGGCCGTGGGACTTTTTCGGACTTTCCGGGGGCGGGGGATTATGCCCGTGTTGACCGACTGTTTTGCATGGTTCCAAGAGCCGTTTTGCCACAGAACCACAGGAACGGGGCGCGCCCGGACACCCTGCTCTCCTCTTTTGCTGCCGCCCCTTGGTATTTCCGGAAGAGAGCGGTGCGGCAGCAAAAAGAGAAGCAGGGTGTGTCCGGAACCACCTTCCCGACGTAACAGCCTGCAAACGCGGCGGAAAGCCTAAACGTCCGCTATGTTCCGGCGCGAGCCGGATGAAAGCCGCGGGGTCAGCGCCCAAAGTCTCGCAGCGGGCACGTGACCCCCAAAATGACCCGGAGGGGTCATTTTGGGACTGCCCTTCAGCGGTTTCTTTTGGACCGTGCACGGCCCGTTTTCTTTGGGCAAGAACAGACGGGGCCCCCGCGCGGCCTGCCGCGTGGGGAGAGGAGAAAGGAACGGAGCGCAGTTTCTTTCGACGACATGGGGGGTGCGGATGCCTGCTTCCATCGAAGCAAACGATACGAAAGCACAACCCTGCCCCCGGGGCGGGGCGAGCGGAGCGCAGTTCCTTTCGACGACGTAGGGGGTGCGGCCCTCTCCATTTCAAAACTCCCAAAGAAGGGGATGATCCCATGAACAACGTCACAGTCATCGGCGCGGGCCTCGCGGGCAGCGAATGCGCCTGGCAGCTTGCCCAGCGGGGCGTGCTTGTCACGCTCTGCGAGATGAAGCCCGCCAAAAAGACCCCTGCCCATGAGACGGCGGACTTTGCCGAGCTCTGCTGTTCCAACTCCCTGCGCAGCGACCAACTGGAAAACGCGGTGGGCCTTTTGAAGGAGGAGCTTCGCCGCCTGGGCTCCCTGATCCTCTCCTGCGCCGACGCGACCCGGGTGGAGGCAGGCGGCGCGCTGGCGGTGGACCGCCACGGCTTCTCCCGGTTGGTGACGGAGCGGGTCCGCAGCCATCCCAACATCACCGTGGCGGAGGGGGAGGTCACGGACCTGCCCTCGGGCCAGGTGGTGGTGGCCTCCGGCCCTCTGACCTCCGACGCGCTGGCGGAGCGGCTCCAGGCCCTCCTGGGCGCGGATACCGCCCTCCACTTTTACGACGCGGCGGCCCCGCTTGTTTCCGCGGACAGCGTGGACATGGACAAGGCGTGGTTCGGCTCCCGGTACGACAAGGGCACGGCGGACTATGTGAACTGCCCCATGGACCGGGAGGAGTACGACGCCTTCTGGGCGGCGCTCACCTCCGCCGAGGAGGCCTCGGTCCACGGCTTTGAGGACGGTATGGTGTTCGAGGGCTGCATGCCCGTGGAGGTCATGGCCCGCCGCGGTCACGACACCCTGCTTTACGGCCCCCTGAAATCCCGGGGGCTGGACGATCCCCGCACCGGCCGCTGGCCCTACGCGGTGGTGCAGCTCCGCCGGGACAACGCCGACGGCAGCGTTTATAATCTGGTGGGCTTCCAGACCCATCTGCGCTTCCCGGAGCAGCGGCGGGTGTTTTCCATGATCCCCGCCCTCCACGACGCGGAGTTCCTGCGCTACGGGGTCATGCACCGCAACACGTTTTTAAATTCCCCCCGGCTTTTGGACCGCTATTACCGGCTCAAGGCGGAGCCGCGCATCTCCTTCGCCGGACAGATGACCGGCGTGGAGGGATATGTGGAGTCCGCCGCCAGCGGCTTTCTGGTGGGGGTGGAGACAGCCCGCCGCCTGATGGGCCTGCCGCCGGTGGACTTCCCCCAGGAGACCGCCCTGGGGGCCCTGGGGCTGTATGTCAGCAACGAGTCCATCACCCAGTTTCAGCCCATGAACATCAACTTCGGCATCATACCGCCCCTGGATCACCGGGTGAAGGGAAAGCGGAACAAAAACGCCGAGCTGTCGGCCCGGTCGCTGGAGATCATCGACCGGCTGAAAAAGGAGGTTCTGCCATGAAGATCATCGTAGACGCCATGGGAGGCGACAACGCCCCCGCCGCCGTGGTGCAGGGCGCGCTGGACGCCCACCGGGACCACGGCGTGGAGATTTTGCTGGTGGGCCGCGCGGCGGAGGTGCTGCGGGCCGTGGAGGCCAGCGGTCAGAAGACCCTGCCCGCCGGCGTGGAGATCCGGGACGCGAAAGAGGTGGTGGAGATCGCGGACGACCCCGCCACCGCCTTCAAGATGAAAAAGGACTCCTCCCTGACCGTGGGGCTGAACCTTTTGAAGGAGGGGGCGGGAGACGCCTTCGTTTCCGCCGGGTCCACAGGGGCCCTGCTGGCGGGGGCCACGCTGCTGGTCAAGCGCATCCGGGGCGTCCGCCGGGCCGCCATGGGCCCCCAGATCCCCGTGCTGGGGGGCCGGGCCGTGCTGTGCGACTGCGGGGCCAACGCCGAGTGCACGGCGGAGTATCTGCTCCAGTTCGCATACCTGGGCAGCTTTTACGCCCAGCGGGTCATGGGCGTGGAGCGGCCCCGGGTGGCGCTTTTGAACATCGGCTCCGAATCTGAAAAGGGCGACTCCCTGCGCCACGAGGCCCACGCCCTCCTCCGGGAGGCGGCGGACCAGGGGCGGCTGCACTTCATTGGGAACATCGAGGCCAACGACGTGATGATGGGCAAGGCGGACGTGGTGGTGGCCGACGGGTTCTCAGGCAATGTGATGCTCAAAAGCCTGGAGGGCACGGCCAAGTTTTTGATGAAGGAGCTGAAGGAGATGTTCCTCTCCGGCGCCAGGACCAAGCTGGCGGCGGGACTGGTGAAGGGGGACATGGCGGAACTGAAAAAACTGCTAGACCCCTCCGAGGTGGGGGGCACGGCGTTTTTGGGCGTCTCCCGGCCCGTTATCAAGGCCCACGGCTCCTCCGACGCCCGGGCCGTCTCCTGCGCCATTTTGCGGGCGAAGGAGTACGCCGAGAGCGGCTTCATCGCGGAGATCGAGGCCAATATGGACTACATGCGGGTGAGGCAGGGACCGGCCCAGGAAAAAGTTTGAAATCCCCTATTGACACCACTGCGTTGGATGCCGTATGATTACCCCAGCAAGAGAAGACCGAACATCCTGTAAGGAGTGAAAAGCATGTCGAACGAAGAGATTTTCGAGACCATGAAAGCCCTGGTGGCGGAACAATTCGCCATGGAGCCGGATGAGGTGGTCATGGGGACCTCGTTTGAAGAGGACCTGGGCGCCGACTCTGTGGACCTGGTGGAATTGGTGATGGCCATGGAGGAGGAATTTGAGGTCGGCGAGATCCAGGAGGATGAGCTGGCCGCGCTGAAGACCGTGGGCGACGCCGTGAATTACATTGCGGGCAAGCTGAAATAAGAAAGAGCAGGAGCCCCGCTTGCGCGGGGTTTCCTTTTGGAGAGGACCGCCATGCAGGAACTGGAGAAAAAACTGAATTACACCTTCCGCGACCCCGCCCTTCTCAGCGAGGCCCTGAGCCACAGCTCCTACGCCAACGAGCACCGCTCCGGCCGCCTCAAGAGCAACGAGCGGCTGGAGTTTTTGGGGGATTCGGTGCTGGGGTTCGTCACGGCCGAGTTTTTGTTCCTCCAGCACCCGGATCTGCCCGAGGGCGACCTGACCCGCATCCGCGCGGCCCTGGTGTGCGAGCAGAGCCTCTATGAGGTGGCCCGGAAGCTGGATTTGGGCCAGTATTTGAAGCTGGGGCGGGGCGAGGAGGCCGGCGGCGGCCGGACCCGTACCTCCATCCTGGCGGACGCCACCGAGGCGGTCTTCGCCGCGGTCTATCTGGACGGCGGCATCTCCGCCGCCTCCGCCCTGATCCACCGCTGTTTGCTGGACGCGGAGAAGGAAGAAGAGGTGGAGGAGCGCCGGAGGGACTATAAGACGGCCCTCCAGGAGTTGGTCCAGCGCCAGGCGGACCAGGTGCTGACCTACCAGATGGCGGGCGAGACGGGGCCGGACCACGCCAAGGTGTTCCAGGCCGAGGTGCTGCTCAACGGCGCGGTCATAGGCGGCGGCTCGGGCCACAGCAAAAAAGAAGCCGAGCAGGCCGCGGCCAAGGCGGCGCTGGAGGCTTTGGAAGAATGAAGAGGACCAGCCCCTTCCCGGGGCTGGCTTTTTTTGCCCGGCGGCGGAGGGGCGCATAATATTACTGGAATTTACCGCCGGAGCGTGCTATACTATATTCCATATGAGCCGTCAAGGAGTGTGAGCCGTTTGTCTTTGCTGTCGTCCGTCCTGCTGGGCCTGATCCAGGGCATCGCCGAGTTCCTGCCCATTTCCAGCTCCGGCCATCTGGCCATCGCGGAGCATCTGCTGAATATGTCCGGCGCGTCCAACATCCCCGAGTTTTTCGACGTGCTCCTTCACCTGGGCACGCTGATCGCCGTGTTTGCGGCCTACTGGGAGGATATCCGGGACATGGTCCTGGAGCTGATCGACGGCGTCCGGGACCTGGCCCGCGGCTCCACGCCCAACCCCGTGCCCCCCGCCCGCCGGATGATCCTGCTGATCATCGTGGGCACACTGCCGCTTTTCGCCGTGCTGCCCGTCAAGGACCTGGTGTCCGGCCTGGGGGACAACATGTATTTCGTGGCGGGGGCGCTGCTGGTCACGGGCGGGCTGCTCTTTGCCAGCGACCGGGTGCGCCGCGGCCGCAAGACGGAGCGCAGCGCGACGCTGGCGGACGTGCTGCTGGTGGGCGTGGCCCAGGCCGTCGCCACCTGCCCGGGCATCTCCCGCTCCGGCACCACCATCACCGCCGGGTGCTTTTTGGGCTTCGAGCGGAAATTCGCCGTGCGGTTTTCCTTCCTGCTGTCCATTCCCGCCGTTTTGGGCGCCAACATCCTCAGCCTGAAGGACGCCATGGAGACCGTGCAGTGGAGCGAGGTCCCGGTGTACTTAGTGGGCGTGGCCGTGGCCGCGGTGACGGGCTATTTCTGCATCCGGCTGCTGCGCATGATCGCAAACAACGGCAAGTTCGGCTGGTTCGCGTACTACTGCTGGGCGGCGGGCCTTGTGACCTTGGCGCTGACGTTCATCCAAAAGTAAAGAGCTTGCCCCGCGCCGGAAGGCGCGAACAAGCGTTTTGCCGAAGGCAAAACCTTGAGATCGCCGGGCTTTGCCCCGGATTTGGAAGCGACATTCCCCGAAGGAGGGTCTACGACCGTGGCATCTACCACACAAAAGAAAACGACGACGAAGAAGAGCGGGACGGCGTCCCGGGGCAGAAAGCCGGCCCAGCCGCAAAAGCGGCCCATCCGCCGGGAGATCGGCGGCGGCGTGCTGCTGGTGCTGGCACTGTGTGTGCTGGTGAGCTACTGCGGCATCAGCGCCATTTTTCTGGACTGGTTCGCCCTGCTGTTGAAGGGCCTGTTCGGCTACGGCTACTGGCTGGCGGGGCCGGCGTTTTTGCTGGCGGGACTGATCCTGCTGTTTCATCACGGCCGCCCCGTGCGGCTGCGGGTGGCCTGCGCGCTGCTGCTGCCGGTGCTGTTCGGGTCCTTGCTGCATCTGGCGCTGGTATCCAAAACGTATGATCCGGGCTTTGCTATCCTGAGAGTATTATGGCAGGACGGCGCGGCCCTCCAGTCCGGCGGCGCGGTTTCCGGCGCGCTGGCGGGCGGTTTTGAGGCGGTCTTTTCCAAGGTCCTCTCCATCGTTCTCTTCACCGCGCTGCTTGCGGTGCTGGTGATGGTGGCCCTGCGGCTGACGGTGGGGGCGCTGATCGAAAAGCACCGGAGCCGTCCCGCGTACGAGGAGGAGCCGGAGCCCGAGAAGAAGGAGGCCGCCGTCAAGGTGACGCCCCTGGAGACGCCCCGGCGGCAGGTCCAGCCCAAGGCCACCATCGACATCCCCCTGGACGACGAGCCCGCCCCGGAGCCGGAGAAAAAGGAACCGGGCCGGTTCACAGGCTTCTTCCGCCATAAGCCGGAGGGCCAGCGGACCCCGGATCAGGTGCTGGTCCGGGAGGAGGAGCCGCCTGTTCCCGCACCGGTTCCCGAGGCGCCCAAGGCGGCCCCCGCGCCTGTCCCCGTCCCCGAGGCCCCGCCCATGCCGGAGCCGCCCGCGATGGAGCCGCCCGCTCCCGGCAAGAAGGCGGCGGCCAGGGAGCTTGCCGCCGCCACCGCCGCCGTGACGGCGGAGATCGCGGAGAAAATGGCCACCGGCGAGGAGGATTACCAGTTCCCGCCCATCACGCTGCTGCGGCAGAACGGGGGGGAGAACCACATCGAGACCGGCGCGGAGCTGCGGAACAACTCCCGCCGCCTGGCGGAGACGCTCACCAGCTTCGGCGTGGACGCCACCCCCGGCGACGTGGTCCACGGCCCCTCCGTCACCCGGTATGAATTTGTGCTGGACCAGGGCGTGAAGCTCTCCAAGATCACCAATCTGGCGGACGACATCGCCCTGGCCCTGGGCGCCAGCGGCGTGCGCATCGCCCCCATCCCCGATAAGATCTCCGTGGTGGGCATCGAGGTGCCCAACAAGCAGGTGACCCCCGTGCTGATCCGGGACGTGATCGAGTCCCGGGAATTCGCGGGCCATTCCTCCGCCGTGGCCTTCGCCCTGGGCAAGGACATCGGCGGCCGCAGCGTCGTGGGGGACATCGGCCGGCTGCCCCATGTGCTCATCGCGGGCACCACCGGCTCCGGCAAATCCGTGTGCACCAACTCCCTCATCATCAGCCTGCTGTACAAATCCACCCCCGACCAGGTCCGCTTCATCATGGTGGACCCCAAAATGGTGGAGCTGGCCCCCTATAACGGCATCCCCCATCTGCTGATCCCGGTGGTGACGGACCCGAAGAAGGCGGCGGGCGCCCTCCAGTGGGCGGTGTTTGAGATGATGAAGCGCTATAAGCTCTTCTCCGAGCGCAACGTGAAGGACCTGGCGGGCTATAACGCCCTGGCCAAGTCCAGCGGGGAACTGGAGACCCTGCCCAGCGTCGTGGTGGTCATCGACGAGCTGGCGGATCTGATGCTGGTGGCCGCCAAGGAGGTGGAGGAATCCATCTGCCGGGTGGCCCAGATGGGCCGCGCCGCCGGGATGCACCTGGTCATCGCCACCCAGCGTCCCTCGGCGGACGTGATCACCGGACTGATGAAGGCCAATATCCCCAGCCGGATCGCCTTCGCCGTGGCCTCCTCGCTGGAGTCCCGCATCATTCTGGACACCACCGGCGCGGAGAAGCTGGTGGGCAAGGGCGACATGCTGTACGCCCCTCTCGGCATCGGCAAGCCCGTCCGGGTCCAGGGCTGCTTCATCGGCCCGGAGGAGATCGAGCAGGTGGTGGACTTCGTGAAGCAGACCGGCGAGGTCCATTATTCGGACGAGGTCATGGCGAAGATCGAAGAGTCCATGCAGGAGAAGGAAAAGGGTCCCAAGGGCGTGTCCGCGGCGGAACCCGCCGGCGAGGAGGGGGACGAGCTGCTGCCCGTCGCCGTGGAGGTGGTGCTGGAGACCGGACAGGCCAGCGTCTCCATGCTCCAGCGGCGGCTGAAGCTGGGATATTCCCGGGCCGCCCGGCTGGTGGACCAGATGGAGGAGCGGGGCATCGTGGGCCCCTTCGAGGGGTCCAAGCCCCGGCAGCTCCTCATCACCCGGGCCCAGTGGCAGGAATTGCAGATGGGCGGTGGCGAGCCGCTGCCGGAGGCGCCGGATCTCTCCGGGGACGGCGAACTTTAAAAGAAGGGGGAATGGCGCGTGTTTACGGACGCCAGAGGCAGGCGGGTGCTGTTCGTGGCCCACTGCATCCTGAATCAAAACGCCATTTCCGACGGCACGGCGGACTTTCCCGCGGCCCACGCGGAGATCGTCCGCGCGGCCCTGGACGCGGGGGTGGGCATCGTGCAGATGCCCTGCCCGGAGCTTTGCTGCCTGGGGCTGGACCGGGGAAACGCCCTGGGTGCCAAAAGCCCCGTGACGGTGGAGAACACCCGCATCCGCAGGGCCATGGAGGCGCCGCCGGCGGCGGCCCGGATGGCGGCGCTGGCGGAGCAGGTGGTCTTTCAGATCGCGGAGTACCGAAAACACGGCTTTACCGTCTGCGGCGTGGTGGGCATGAACCGCTCCCCCTGCTGCGGGGTGGACACCACCTCGGACGAGGACCGGGAGCTGGCGGGCCGGGGGGTCTTCACCGCGGCGCTGGAACAGGCGCTGGACGCGGCGGGGCTGGCCGTTCCCATGATCGGCGTCAAGGCGGCGGACGGGGCCGCCCGGGTCCGGGCGCTTTTGCAGACGGGCTGAGACGAAAGGAGGGGATTTCTTCCCCTCCTTTTTCCTATCCCCCATGCCAGAAAAGCAATTGACATGTGCGGCGGGGGTGTTACAATGAAACTGGAAAACTCCATTATTTCTTGAGGAGGTACATGAGTATGAGATTCTCCAGCAAGATCGAAAAATGCGGGCTGTCTCCCATGCGGAAATTCCACCCCTACGCGGTGGCGGCGGAGGCCAAGGGACGGAAGATCTATCATCTGAACATCGGCCAGCCGGATATCGAGACGCCCAAGGCGTTTTTCGACGCGGTGAAAAACTTCCGCCAGCCGGTTTTGGAGTACGCGCCCTCCGCCGGCATCCCCGCCTACGTGGAGGCGGTGAAGGCCTATTATGACAAGCTGGGCATCCATTTCGCCAGCGGGGATATCCTGGCCACCACCGGCGGCAGCGAGGCGCTGGAGATCGTTCTTGCGTGCATCCTGGACGATGGAGACGAGATCTTGATCCCCGAGCCTTTCTATCCCAACTACAACACCTTCGTCCGGGTCACCGGCGCGTCCATCCGCCCCATCTCCACCACGCCGGAGGAGGGCTATCACTACGCGGACCGCTCCAAGATCGAGCCGCTCATCAATGCGCATACCCGGGCCATCATGATCACCAATCCCGGCAACCCCACCGGCGCGGTGCTCACGAACGAGGAGATGCGCCTCATGGTGGACATCGCCAAGGAGCACGGCCTCTTCATCATCGGCGACGAGGTGTACCGCGAGTTCGTTTACGGCGGCGAGAAGCTGGCGTCCCTGGCGGAGTTTGAGGACGCGGCGGAAAACGTGGTGGTGGTGGACTCCGTCTCCAAGCGGTTCTCCGCCTGCGGCGCCCGCATCGGCGCGCTGCTCTCCCGGAACAAGGACTTGATGGCCCAGGCCATGAAGGTGTGCCAGGGCCGCCTGTGCGCCGCCACGCTGGACCAGGTGGGCGCGGCCGCCCTGTACGGCGAGGGTCCCGAGTATTTCGAGGCGGTGCGCGAGGAGTACAAAAAGCGGCGGGACACCTGCATGGAGGGCCTCTCCAAGATCCCCGGCGTGGTGTGCAAGTGCCCCAAGGGCGCGTTCTATATCATGGCGAAGCTCCCCGTGGACGACGCGGACAAGTTCCAGACCTGGCTGCTGGAGGAGTTTGACGACAATGGAGACACCGTGATGTTCGCCCCCGGCGAGGGCTTCTACGCCACCCCCGGCAAGGGCCGGGACGAGGTGCGCTTCGCATACATCCTCAAGCAGGAGGACTTGAAGCGGGGCATGGAAGTGCTGGCCAAGGGCATCCAGGCCTATAACGCGCGATGATCCGGCATATCGTCATGTGGAAGTTCCGCCCCGGGACGGAGGCGGAGCAGCGGGCGTTTCTGGAGGGGTTGCGGGGGCTTCAGGGCGTGATCCCCCAGCTTCAGCGCAGCGAAGTGGCGGTGAACGTGGGAGATGGGAACTACGACGCCGTGCTCGTCAGCGAGTTTCAGACGCTGGAGGACCTGGAGGCCTATAAAAGCGACCCCCGGCATCAGGCGGTCTCCGCTTTGTGCAGGTCCATCCGGGAGGACCGGGTGTGCGTGGATTACGTGGTTTAGGGGGGATGAGGTCCCCCCTGGACGCCAGGAAAAGAGCGGGAGGAGCCGAAAGGCTCCTCCCGCTCTTTCCTTGACCGCTCCCCCCCCGCACCGATCCGCGGACGGGCGCGTTTGCCCCGAGGGCGTCCGGGCCGGGGGAAGCGGGTACGCGGCCCCGTTCTTACAGGCCGCGGGCCAGCTCGTAGGCGTTCCAGACGGCGTACATGATGTTATGCACCTTGCTGGAGTCGCCGATGTTGTAGACCGGGATATCCAGGTCCTTCAGGCTTTCGTACAGGCTGTTGTCCGAGAGATAGCCCACGGCGGCGATCAGGGTGTCCGCCGGCAGGTCCAGCGTCTCCTCCCCGTGCTTCACGGTGACGGCTCCCGCTTTGGTGTCCACCACGGAGGTCTCCGTGTGGAGGCCCACCTTGTGGAAATTCAGCAGGTCCATCAGCATGAACTCGTTCATATGGGGGATGGAGCCATGGCCGCCCAAAAGCTCCGGCAGGATCTCCACCACGTTGACGCGCTTGCCCTGCTGGGCCAGCCACAGCGCGGTCTCGCAGCCCACCAGGCCGCCGCCCACCATCACCACGTTCTCGCCCACGTCCGCCTTGCCCAGCAGCACGTCCTCGGCGCTGACGGCGGGAAGCGTTCCCGGGAAGGTCATCCTCCGGGCCTTGGAGCCGGTGGCCGTGACCACCGCATCCGGGGCGAAGCTTCGGACAAACTCCGGCGTGACGGCCGTTTCGTAGCGCACCTCCACGCCCAGCAGTTCCAATTGCCGTTTGTACCAGGCCACCAGCTTGTGGTCGTTCCGTTTAAAGTGGGGCACGCCGCCGGGGATCAGGTTGCCGCCCAGGGCCCCGGACTTCTCGCACAGCGTCACGTGATGGCCCGCCAGGGCGGCGGTGCGGGCGGTCTCCAGTCCGGCGATGCCGCCGCCGGCCACCAAGACTTTCTTTTTCTGGGCGGCGGGCACGACGCCGTAAATGCTCTCCCGGCCGCAGGCGGGGTTCACCGCGCAGCTCACGGGGCCGTTGGCGATGCGGCCCAGGCACCCCTCGTGGCACCCCAGGCACGGCCTGATCTCGTCCAGCCGCCCGGAGCGGACCTTTTCCACGTACTCCGGGTCCGCCAGCAGGGCGCGGCCGTAGCTCACGATGTCGCAGCAGTCCTCCAGGGCCTTGACGGCCAGCGCCGGATCGTCCAGCTTGCCCGCCAGGATGATGGGCACATCCACCTCCTTCTTCAGGATGCGGCCGAACTCCATGTAGGGGCCGTCCTCGAAGTACATGGGGGGATGGTTCCAATACCAGGAGTCGTAGGTGCCCGCGTCCACGTTCAGCGCGTCATAGCCGGCGTTCACCAGGATCTTGGCCGCCTCGACGCCCTCGGGGATGTCCTTGCCGAACTCCTCGTATTCCTCGCCGGGCAGGCCGCCCTGGCGCAGGGCCTTCATGCAGCTTTTCAAACTGTACCGCAGGCTCACGGGGAAGTCCGCTCCGCAGGCCTTTTTGATGCCCTGGACGATCATGATGGAGACCCGCAGGCGGTTTTCCAGGCTTCCGCCGAACTCGTCGGTGCGCTGGTTGAAGCACTGGATGGCGAACTGATCCAGAAGATATCCCTCGTGGACGGCGTGGACCTCCACGCCGTCGAAACCCGCCTTTTTCGCCACCACGGCGCTCATGACGAAGCCCTGGATGAGCTGCATGATCTCCTCCTTGGTCATCTCCCGGTGGGTGACGGAGGGGATGAAGCGGTTGCCCTGCTCCGAGGGGGCGATGTTCTTGGAGATGAAGCCCGGCAGGGCGCTGCGGCCAAGGCCGCCGGTGAGCTGAAGGAAGCACTTGGAGCCGTACGCGTGAATGCGCTCGTTCATCTGGTAGCAGCTGTGGATGAAGGCGATGGGCATGGTGATGGGGCAGGGCAGTCCCACGGTGGGGATGCCCTCGATGCGGGTGTCCACGCTGCAGATGCCGGTGAAGATCAATCCCACCCCGTGGCGGGCCCGCTCCACATAGTAATCCTGGAGCCGCTGGTGGAAGCCGCCGAAGGCGTCCGCGTAGCCCACGGGACCCATGGGGGCCATGGAGGTGCGGTTTTTGAGCTGCACCTTCCCGATGTGGGTGGGGGTGAACAATTCCGGATAATGCGCCATACTTGTCTCCTCCTTGGTCGTATTTTTCGCCGGGATGTGGTATACTGTCTGCAAATGACCCGCCGCGCGCTGCGGCGGTATGGGAGGCGTATCGGATGACAGAGGTGGAATTGAAGGCGGCCCTGACGGACGCGCAGGCCGCGGCGCTGCCGGAGGCGCTGCCCGGGCTGGGCTTTGCGCCCAAGGCGTCCCTGCGGGAGACGGACCTGTACTTTAACGGCGGCGGGGAGCGGGACTTCCGCAAGACCGACGAGGCCCTGCGCCTGCGGCGGCGGCGGGACCTGGACGCGGGGACGGAAGGGACGCTCATGACCTATAAGGGCCCCAAGGAGGACTCCCGCTCCAACACCCGCACGGAGCACGAGACTTCCGTGGGGGACCTGGACACCGCCCGCAGGGTGCTGGAGGCCCTGGGCTTCAAGGCCCAGTACACCGTGGACAAGGTCCGGCGGGAGTTTTCCGCCGGAGACGTCACGCTGTGCCTGGATGCGGTGGAGGGCCTGGGGAGCTTCCTGGAGCTGGAGATTTTGCTGGAGGACGGGGACCGGAACGCCGCCGTGGATGTGCTTTTGTCTCTCCTGGACCGGCTGGGGATCTCCCGGGAGGCCCTGAGCCGCAGATCCTACCTGGAGCTTTTGATCGCCTCCGCCACGGTGAAGAAATCCTCGTAAGGGGTGAAGGGCTTTCCCAGTTTTTGCAGGACCTGGGCCAGCACGTCCCGGGCGAACACGGCGTCCACGGCCTGGGCCATGTTGACGTCGGTGAAGCTGTCCCCGATGCCGATGGCGCGCTCGTATTGGTAGAGGGCCATCACGTCGGTCTTTTTCAAAAGCTCGTTGCCGTCGTCATAGCCGGAGACGAGATGCATGGAAGGCCCGTCCGCGTCCAGCTCCACAGCGTGGAGCCCTAGGAGCCGGTCCCGGTACGGCGCCAGCTTCCGGGCGGAGAACTGCCGGACGCCGCCGGAGATCACCACCACGGGGATGCCCAGCGCGTCCATGGCGTCCAGAAATTCGGGAAAGCCGGGCCGTATGGCCACGCTGTCCACGTAATCAAGCATTTTCGGCAGGCGGCTGGAGGGCGCGCCGTCATAGGCGTAGCGCACCACCTGGCTCAAGGTCATCTCGCCCTTGGCCAGCTTTTCATTGTACAGGCGGAACTCCTCCGGCTCCGCGAAGAGCCGGATGGCCCCGGCCAGGGTGTCCTCCATGGTAATGGTGCCGTCAAAATCCGTAAAAACGATGGTTTTGTACAAAAGATCCCTCCTTCCACAAAGGCCTCCGGCTCTGCCGGGGGCCTTTGTCCGTTGTTTCGCGCCCGCAGGCGCCGCCGAAAGGGTCTGGGGAAAACCCGCGTGGGTTTCCCCAGTTCTTTCGCCCTCGGCGAAAGAAGAAAATCAAATCATTTCCGGCAGGGCGTGTACCTGCCGGAAATTCCCCGTCCCAGCCGCCCTGGGCGGCGTTCTCCAGTGACCGACGTCACTGGAGAGGGGGGATCTAAAGGGGGGGCAAAGCCCCCTCTTTAGTTCATCAAGTCGAAGTTCTTCTTGAGGTCGGGATTCAGGAAAGCCAGCATCTGGGCCAGCTCCACGTGGTCCTTGGCGTATTCGGCCACGGGAATGCCCGCGATGGCCGCGTCGATGGCCTGGCGCATGCTCTTCGCGCCCGCCTCGCTGCCCTTGGGATGGCCGTGCACGCCGCCGCCCGCGGCCAGCATCACGTCGGTCCCCACGTTCTTCACGATCTTCTCCACGGCCATCTGGGTGGTGCCGCCGGAGCAGGCGTACATCATGGGCTTGATGTTCCACCAGTCCTGGGTGAAGGACTTGAAGCAGCGGTAAAACAGCTTGAAGGGCACGGGGAACTTGCCGTAGGGATGGCCGTTGATCTGGAAATCGCCGCCGGCCAGGCGGGTGATCTTGCCGATGAGCAGGGGAGCGGAGATGCCGGTGTAGGTGGAGGCGGCCATGGTGCCCGCAAAGTTCACGTGGGCCAGGATGGGCACGTTGATGTTGGGATCCTCCGCCAGCATTTTCAGGGTGTCGAAGCCGGTGGTATATACGTTTACCATCAGGCAGTTGTTGCCGTACTCCAGGGCGCGGTAGGCGTTGTCCCGGACCTTCTCCGTGCTGTCGGAGATGTTGACGGCATAGAGGCTGTGCTCGCCGGTCTCCTCAAAGACCCGCTTCTCGGCGGCCATGAATTTGGTGACCCGCTCCTTCAGGGGGCAGAACTCGCCGTCCGCCAGCATCAGCTCGTCGTCTTTGATGACGTCCACGCCGCCCTTGCAGGCGTGATAGAAGAGGTCTGCGCCCTCGTCGGGCGTCCAGCCGATGTTGGGCTTGATCATGGCGTTCAGCAGGGGGCGGTCCGGTACGCCCAGCACGTCCCGCAGGCCCTGGACGCCGAACTTCGGGCCCTGGAACTGGGCCACGAACTTCTTGGGGAAGGCCACGTCGATGAGGCGGATCATGCCGGAGGCGGAGATGTTGCCGAAGAGGATGGTCAGCAGGGCGGACATGCTGTGGGAGAAGTTGCGCATGGGATAGGCGATCTGGATGATGTACACGGGGGGCTCGTCGGACTGGTAGTCGCAGCCGATGTCGGGCACCTCGTACAGCGCCACCAGCTTGGACCCGAAGCGGCGGGTCTTTTCGATGGAGTCCGCTCCCACCTTGATCCAGGTGCCGGTGGTCTGCTCGTCCGCGATGGCCATGGCCAGCTTTTCGATGTTGCTGGTCTTGACCTTGGCCTGGTAGGTGGCGATCACGTAGTCGTCGTCAAAGGCGACTTCCGGGAATGCGTAAGTCAGATTTTCCTGATCGAGTTTGCGGATCATATGGCATTTCCTCCTTTTTATTGCTCCACGTTGGAGAGAACTTCCTCAAAGGCCGCCAGCGTCTGAGCGATCGTCTCGTCGTTGTCGGCCATGCTGGTGTAGATGCGGCTGCCCGCCAGGGTGATGACGCCGTTGGCGGTGAGGGCCGCGCCGAACTCCTCGATATAGTGCTGCCGCTGGGGGATCTTGGTGAAAATATCCGGGTCGGCCGCGTTCAGGTACATGACGCCGGAGACTTCGAAGTGGACGATGGAGCCGGTGTTCCAGGTGACGAAGGGCAGGGCGTATTTGTCGATGAGCTTCTGGATGCCCGCGCACAGCTTGTCGCCGTTTTCACCGGCCTTGACCGCCGCATCCGTCCGCACGATCTCGTCGATGGCGAAGTAGCCCGCCGCGCAGCTCAGGGGGTTGGCGGTGAGGGTGCCGCCCACGTAGGCCTTCTTCTTCCCCGCCTTCACGCCGGCCGCCACGCAGCTCATGATCTCGTCGCTGCCGCCCACGCCGCCGGCCATGGGATAGCCGCCGGCCACGATCTTGCCGAATACGGTCAGGTCCGGCTTCACGCCGAAGAAGCCCTGGGCGCCGCCGGGACCCACCCGGAAGGCGGTAACCACCTCGTCGAAGATCAAAAGGGCGTTAAACTCGTCGCACAGCTCCCGGACCTTGGCCGCGAAGTCCATGGCTACGGGACGGGTGCCGCTCTCGGGGCCGAAGGGCTCGATGACCACCGCCGCGGTGCCGCCCGCCTGCTCATTGGCCTCCAGGACCTTGCGAAGGCCCTCCAGATCGCCGGGGAAGAACTCGCTGGTGTTGCCGCTGACCTCCTTGGGGATGCCGTGGGCCTCAAAGGTCTTAGTGTAGGGGATGTGGAGGGAGTAGACCAGCTGGTCGCTCCAGCCGTGGTACGCGCCGCCCACCTTCACGATGCGCTGCTTGCCGGTGTAGGTCCGGGCGATGCGGATGGCCACCATGTCGGCCTCCGTGCCGCTGGCGAGGCACCGGTACTTCTCCACCCAGGGCATGCACGCGCGGATCTTCTCCGCCAGCTTCATCTCATAGGGGTGGAAGAGCCCCGTCACAGGCCCGGACTCCTTCACCACCTCCCAGACCTTCCGGTTCACCGGCTCGTAGTTGCTGCCCAGCAGGGTGGGGCCGCCCGCCTGGAGATAGTCCACATAGCGGTTGCCGTCGATGTCGTAAAGGTACGCGCCCTCGGCCTTGGTGACCACCAGGGGGAAGGGATAGTTGAAGGCCAGGTTGTGCTGCACGCCGCCGGGAATGACCTGCTTGGCCTTTTCGATCATCTCCTTGGAGCCCCGGCACTTCTCGTCGAAGTAACGCAGGTATTTCTCCATGGCGGCGGGCTTGATGTGGTGGATAGGCTCGCTTACGAGACGGTCCATCTTGGCGAGGACCTCCGCCTCGTCGGGCCAGTGGGAGACGCCGTAATGTTCTTTCAGCATGGGATTCGTTCCTCCGGTTTCATTCAGATTTTAGTTTGGTTTCCCTTGCCAGGAGCATGGGGATCATATAGGCAATGGTGATGGCCACCATCACGATCATAAGGAGGCGGTGGTTGCCGCCGAAGAGGGACGCGCCGCCTAAGAAAACCACGCCCGCCACGTTGCCGGCCCACATGAGCAGGCCCTCGCTGGTGCCCTCGGACGTGGGATAGGAGGCCTCCGCCGCGAAGGTCAGCATCAGCGGCGCCGCGCCCACGATGAAGAAGCCGTACAGCACGGCGGCGGCCATCATGAGGCCGAAGCCCTTGGCGAAGATGAACAGGGCCAGGCCCGCCGCGCCGATCAGGTTGGCCCCGATGGCGTAGGGGAGCCGGCGGCGGCGCTTGTCCCGGTCGCTGACCATGGAGATCAAGAGGCTCCCCACAACGCCGGTGACCAAGATCACCACGCCGATGACGCCGACTTGTGTGGCGTCCACCGCCTCGCCGGAGAGCTGGCGGAGGATGGGCTCGATCATGGTGAAGAAGGTGTTGAAGACGCCGAACATGCAAAAGAAGATGAGCAGGGCCAGGACGAAGTCCCTCTTTTTCATGGCGCCCCGCATGCCCGCGCCAAAGTCGTCCCGCACGGCCTCCTCCTCCGAGCAGGGGGGCGTGGGGGGCTTTTCCCGGGCCAGGAGCAGGAAGGCCGCCGCCGTCACCGCGCCCACGATCCCATAGAGGATCAGCATGGAACGGATGGTGAGCCCGGCCTCCAGCAGGACGGGGGTGAGCAGAAGGCCGACGCACATGCCCACATAGCTGCACAGCAGCGGCACGCTGTTGGCGGTGGCCCGCTCGTTTTCCGGGAACCATTTGCCCGCCACCAGGCCGGGGGAGTTCAAAAGGAAGGGCTGGGCCACGGCGAAGCCCACGCTGGCGGCCACCACCACGGCGTAGCTCCCGCCCCAAAAGCCCCGGATCAGGGCGCAGACGCCCGTGAGCACCACGCCGAAGCCCACGGCCTTTTTAAAACCGAATTTTTCAAAGGCGGCCATGACGGGAATGGATAAAACGATCATGCCCGCCATGAAGATGATGGAAAGGAGGCTGATGGCGCTCTCGCCCCGCTGGGCGTCCGTGAAGCCGTAAAACTTCCACGCCTCGGTGGTGATGGAGAAAAAGGTGGTCCACATGAGCTGGATGACGGCGGTGGCGATGCCGTAAATGGCCAGGACCACCCAGCGGTAGGGATAGACCCGGTAGGTCGCGGTATTCTCTTCCATAGCTGCCTGCTTTCTTTCACACCGGCCTCAGCCGTTCAGGGCGGCGAAGGCTTTTTTGTTGTTTTTGTACAGGTCTTTGAATACGGGAAGGATCTTGTCGTAAACGGCGGTGTTTTCCGGGATGGGGTGGTAGACGTTTGTGACCTGGATGATCTTCTTGATGTCCTTGATGTCGTCCAGCATCCCCAGGCTCACGGCCATCAGCGCCGCCGCGCCCATGGCGCCCACCTGGCGGGGATTTTCGATGGTCTCCACGTCCCGGCCCAAAACGTCGGCCATGATCTGGCAGATGTGGGAGGAGATGGCGCTGCCGCCGGTGAAGCGGACCACGGGGGCGGTTTTAAAGGCGGTCTCCGTACACTCCAGCAGCCAGCGCATGTGGAGGCACACGCCCTCGATGACGGCCTTCATCAAATCGCTGCCCCGGGTGTCGATGTCCAGGTTGAAGAACACTCCCCGGCTGTTGGCGTCGTCAAAGGGACAGCGGTTGCCGTGCATCCAGGGGGAGAACACCACGCCGTTGGCCCCGGCGGGCGTGTCTTTGATGTAGTCGATCATCTGGTCGTAGTCCATGCCCATCTGATCCACCCGGTCCTTCACCCACTCCATGCACTTGCCGGAGGTCTCCACCTCGGCCACGTAGTTGTATGTATGGGGGTCCACGCCCACCAGCGCGCCAATGAGGTTGTTCAGGTCCAGGTGCAGCTTGTCGACGGTGGTGGCCACCCATCCGGAGGTGCCGGAATATACCAGCACGTCGCCCACCTCCGTACAGCCCGCGCCCACGGAGCACAGGCTCACGTCGCTGCCGCCGGAGTACACGGGCGTTCCCGGGGCCAGGCCCAGCTCCTCCGCCGCCTGGGGCAGCAGCGCGCCCACCTGGTCCGTGGAGGCGCAGAGCTCCGGCAGGTGCCGCATCTCCACGCCCAGCATATCGCACAGCGTCTTGCTCCAGCAGTCTTTTTTCACGTCGTAAAGGAAGGTGCAGCACGCGTCGTCCCGGCTGGCCTTCATCACGCCGGTCCCCCGGCAGATGAGATACTCCTTCGCGTCCAGCCATTTGTAAGCCGCCTGGAAGAGGTCCGGCTCGTTGTCCTTCACCCAAAGGTACTTCCAGGCCGGGTCCTTGGCGCTGCCGGACACGGCCCCGGTGATCCTTAAAAACTTCAGGACCTTGAAAACGTCCAGCCCCTCCACCTTGATGCCGGTGCTCATGCAGTTTTTAAACTGCCGGTCCGCCCGGGCGTCCATGCAGCTCATGGCCCGGCGGAGGGGGCGGCCCGCCTCGTCCACCAGCACCACCGTCTGGAACTGGGAACAAAAGGTGATCCCTCGGATGTCCTCCTTTGGGATGCCGGTTTTTTCCAACAGCTTTTTGGTGCTGCGGCCCATGGCCGCCCACCAGTCGTCGGGGTCTTGCTCCACGCCTCCGTTCTCCAGCACGTGGAGCTCGTAGGCGTCCACCTCTCCGGCGATGAAGCGCACGCTCTCATCGGCCGAGATCCGAAACAGGCAGGTCTTCAGACCCGTCGTTCCCACGTCGTAAGCGATCACATTGACTGACATGCGGTCTCTCCCCCTTGCTCTCTGTTTTTGCGTGACAGGTCTCCGGGGTCTGCTCAACATAATTGTACTGGATTCTAAAATTGAAGTCAAGTATAAATTTGGCATTTTGGCTATGCGGGGCGAAAAAAACGGAGGGATTCTGTGCAAAAGGCACAATGGAATCTTCGCTTGCCAAAATCTGAGATTCCGGTATAATTATAATATGGATTACAAAAATTCATATGCCTCCGTCCGGTGGACGCAGGCGGAACAGGCAGGGACGATATGCAGACACAAAGCCGCCGGGAATTGAACAAGCTCCGCTGCCGCCAGCGGATTTTAAAGGCCTCCCGCCAGCTTTTCAGCGGCAAGGGCTATGAGGAGACCACCATTGAGGACGTGGCGGAGCGGGCGGAGATCTCCAAGGCCACGCTGTACAATTATTTTCCAAGCAAGGAGAGCCTGCTCATCGGCATTGCCGAGGCGGAGCTGGCGGATATCCGCCGGCTGATCGCCCAGGACCTGCGGGACGAGGCGCGGAGCCTTTTGAAGCTGCGGCGAGTGATGGAGGTGTTTGTGGTGGACTCCATCCCCTATATCTCCCTCTCCCGGAAGATCACCTATCTGAATTCCTGCGAGGAGAGCCCGCTGTACGCCACCCGGCTCACCATGATGAAGATCCTGCGCCAGCTGGTGGAGGAGGCTCAGGACCAGGGGGACTTCCGGGCCGACGTGCCCGCGGACGACATCGTGGACATGGTGATGGGCATTTACCTGATGGCCCAGTTTGAGTGGTCCCACATCGCGGACTATACGGAGGCGTTCTGCATCGAAAAGCTCCGCCGCTTCTTCGACCACATGCTCTCCGGGGTCTATGCGTAAAGGCTCCGGGCGTGGGAGCGTCCCCGCGTGGACGGTCCCGCAAACCAGCGGATGGCCGTTTACGACCTTCTTGCAAAACACCCTGCGCATGGTGTAAAATAGACGGGATCGAACTGGAGCGAAGCGGTTTTGCAGGCACGCCCGCCGGAGGTATTTGCCAAAGCGCCGCAGACCATTGAAAATAAAGGAGATTTGAAATCTATGAAGCTCGGTATCGTGGGCCTGCCCAACGTGGGCAAATCGACCCTGTTCAACGCCATCACCAACGCCGGCGCGGAGAGCGCCAACTATCCCTTCTGCACCATCGACCCCAACGTGGGCATGGTGGCGGTCCCCGACGAGCGGCTGGACAAGCTGGCGGAGATGTACGATCCGGACAAAAAGACTCCGGCGGTGGTGGAGTTCGTGGATATCGCGGGCCTGGTGAAGGGCGCCAGCCAGGGCGCGGGCCTGGGCAACAAGTTCCTGGCCAACATCCGGGAGACGGACGCCATCGTCCACGTGGTCCGCTGCTTTGACGACGAGAACATTATGCACGTGGTGGCGGACGCCGGGACCAACGTGCCGGTGGATCCCAAGGGCGACATCGAGACCATCGACCTGGAGCTGGTGATGGCGGATTTGGAGATGGTGAACCGCCGGATCGAGCGGGCCGCCAAGGCCGCCAAGGGCGACAAGAAATTCCTTCGGGAGGTGGAGGTATTCAAGAGCCTGGCGGCGCATCTGGACGCGGGCCGGTCCGCCCGCACCTACGACTGCTCCGACGAGGACCGGGCGCTGATCGAGACCTCCGACCTCTTGAGCCTCAAGCCCGTCATCTATGCCGCCAACACCGACGAGGCGGGCTTTACGGACCTGGACGGCAACCGGTATTACCAGCAGGTGAAGGCCATCGCGGAGGCGGAGGGGAGCCAGGTGCTGCCCATCTGCGCCAGCATGGAGCAGGACATCGCCTCCCTGGACGGGGATGAGAAGGCCATGTTCCTGGAGGAGCTGGGGGTGGGCGAGTCCGGATTGGATCGGCTCATCAAGTGCTCTTACGCCCTGCTGGGCCTCATCTCCTTCCTGACCTACGGCAAGGACGAGTGCCGGGCCTGGACCATCAGGAAGGGCACGAAGGCCCCCCAGGCGGCGGGCAAGATCCACACGGACATCGAACGGGGCTTTATCCGGGCGGAGGTCATCGCCTTTGAAGACATGATGAAGTGCGGCACCGTGGCCGCCGCCAAGGAAAAGGGCCTGCTCCGCAGCGAGGGCAAGGAGTATGTGGTCCAGGACGGCGACATGATCTATTTCCGCTTCAATGTCTGAGCCATTGGAGCGGCTGGCGGCCTATGACCGCATGTACGCCGACCTCCTGCGGGAGCGGGACAAGGTCCTGGCGGATATGGACGCCCTGCGGGCCGCGGGAAAGAACCGGGGCGCCACGTACCAGCAGCTTCTGGCACAGAAGCTGACGGTCCAGAACTTGATCGGGCGTTTTGAGATTTACGGCATCCGGGAGCCGTAGCAAACGGGCGGGCGCGAAAGCGCCCGCTTGAGGCTGTCGAAAAAGCGCCTTCGGCACTTTTTCGAGTAGGCCGCGGCCCGTCGCGCGCACTCGCTGTCCGCTGTAAGCGGACAGTTCGCACACTTACGGACCGAGATGTATGTTCTCCGACGCGCATGTCGTCGGAGAACATGGATTTCATTTTCTTCGCGCCTCCGGGCGCGAACTCTGCGAGGCTTTTTCGACAGGCTGGGGCGGGCGCGAAAGCGCCCGCTTTTTTGCCCTCTAAAAATTTTTTTCACCCCTGGGGAGCGGTCCGGCCCTTTGAGACGTGTTATAGGTGAAAGCGCTTTTCAAACCAAGAGAGGAGGTGCTGCATGGAAGAGCAAGAGGCGCTCCTGCGCAACGCCATGGAGGCCCACGGCGATACGGTGTACCGTCTGGCCCTGTGCCGGACCCAGTGCGTGCCGGACGCGGAGGACGTGTACCAGGACGTGTTTCTGCGCCTTCTGGACCAGCCGCCCCGAAGCTGGGACAGCGAGCATATGAAGGCATGGCTCATCCGGGCGGTCCTGAACCGCTGCGCCGATCTGGGACGGCTCCGTTTCCGGCGGCGGACAGTGAGGCTGGAGGAGATCCCGGAGACGCCGCTGCCCGCCGGGGAGGAGGCGGCGGAGCTGTGGGATGCGGTGGCCCGCCTGCCGGAGAAGTTCCGCACGGTGATCCACCTGTATTACGCGGAGGGGTATCACACGGAGGAGATCGCGGCCCTGCTGGGCTGCCCCTCCGCCACGGTCCGCACCCGGCTCTGCCGGGCCCGGGCAAAGCTGAAAGACCTGTTAGGAGGCGATGATGATGCGAGAGAACAGCTATCAGACCCTGATGGAGAATATTCACACGCCCGCCGGGCTCAATGACCGGGTGCTTTCCGCCGCGCGGCGGCGGAAGGGGCCCGCGCCCCGCCGGAGAAGGCCCGCGCTGCGGGCGGCGGTGTGCGCCGCCTGCGCCCTGGCGCTGGTGCTGGGGTCCCTGACCTTCCGCCCGGCGGAGGGGGAGGAAGCGGGAGGCGTTCCGGCGCCGTCCTGGTCCTTCGGCCTGACGGCCTGGGCGGCGGACGCGGAGGAGGCCGGACGCTCCGGTGCCAACAGCGCCCTGGCGATGGAGACCGGCGGAGGGATGCACTGGTCGGCGGAGAGCGGCTATTATACGGGCTGCATGTTCCAGATCACCGGAGAGCGGATCGAAAGCGTGTCGCTGTCCCTGGACCGGGGAGAGCTCTACCGCTGCCGGCTTCTGACGGACCTGACGGAGGAGGACGTGCGCGGCATCCGGGAGGCTCAGGCCGCCGGGACCATGGCCCCGTCCTCCATCGACCGGGAGACCGAGGACGCCGGGGCCTGGTCCACCCAGGAGATGACCCGCCTGGGCGAAAGCGTCACGGAGGACTATGACCCGGAGGCCCGCTACGGATTCTGGGTGCCGGGCGTGGAAGAGGCCCTCTGGCGGGAGGACCCCAGAGAGGCGTCCTGGGCCAGCGTGGACCAACTGGATGGCGCGTCGCTGACGGTGCGCGTCACCTTTGCCGACGGGACGGCGCAAACGGAGGTATACCGCCTGTCCACGGGCAAGCTGCGGGCGGTGTGGAACGACGACGGGACTATGGGCTTGCTGCCGGGGCTGGCGGGGGACGACGAGGCCTATTTTTACGGCGTGTACGCCGCGTCCGAATCGAAGAGCCGCTGGTTCCGGTGGCCGGTTGCGGGGGCGAACACCGTCTGCATGAGCAGTCCCTTCGGCCCGCAGTCCGGCGGGGCGGCGGCCCATGACGGCATCGACATCCCCGCCGGAGAAGGAACGCCGGTGGCCGCCGCCATGGACGGCACGGTGAAGGAGACGGGCTTCGACGCCCGGCGGGGCAACTATCTGGTGCTGGACCACGGGGAGGGCCTGGAGACCGTCTACGCCCAGTGCCGGCAGGTGACGGTCAGGACCGGGGACGCCGTGAAAGCGGGGCAGACCGTGGCCGCCGTGGGGTCCACAGGCATGTCCACCGGACCGCACCTGTGCTTCCAGGTGCGCCAGGACGGCGCGGCCCAGGACCCGGTGGCCTATTTCGACAGCGCCGTCCGGGACGCGCTGCACATGGGCTGAGTGCAAAACGCATCCGCTCCCTTCGGAGAGCGGATGCGTTTTATTAAAAATAAAATAAGGATTGACTTTCATAAAATTAAAGTATATATTTAATTTTATGAAAGGGGGTGGCGGCGTGCCGCTGGAAGTGGTCCCGGAGTGGATGGCGGAGCTGGAGGAGGCGGATGTGGCCTTCATCAAGAAGTTTTTGCTCTCGTCGGGGTCTTTGAAGGAGGTGGCGGCGCTGTACGGCGTCACTTACCCCACGGTGCGGCTGCGGCTGGACCGGCTCATCCAGAAGATCCGCCTCAGCGAGACGGCGGAGGCGGACCCCTACGTGTCGCTGGTCAAGCGGCTGGCGGTGGACGACAAGCTGGACTTCGGCACGGCCAAGGTGCTCATCAGCGCCTACCGGAAGACAAAGGAGGAGAAATGATATGGCGAATGTTTCAACGATCCTGGCGGTGTATCTGGTTTTGCTGGCGGCGCTGCTGGTGGGGGGCGTCCTTTTGCAGATATTCCTCTCCCGCCGGGAGAGCAAGTGGCCGGGGCTGGTGCTGCCCGGGCTGTCACTGGCGCTGTCGCTGCTGTATGTGATGAACGTCATGGACACGGGCAGCGTGTTCCAAAACGTATTGCTGGTCGCGGCCACGCTGCTGATCGCCAACATCCCGACCCTGGTGCTGCTGGCCATCTACTGGGCGGCCCGGGAGAAGCGGCGGGTGAAGGACCAGGTGGACAAGATGAACATCAACGACTTATAAAAATAAAAAGCAGCCGCCCGCAAGGCCGACACTCCGTAAGGAAGTGTCGGCCTTAGGCTAACCTGTAAAGAAGTTCTATCTGTTGGGACGGTGTGGCGGTTGCTACGCCGTCTTTTTCCGTTTGTCTGCAAGGTGTTCCTGGAACAGCTTCTCCATTTCTTCCGGGGTGGGAGCGCACCATAGGCCAACAGTGTTGTAGTAGATATCCACCCGCTGATGCCGCTTACCGTCTATCTTCTCCGGCTTGGATACCACGATCTTCTCAATGAACTCGTGGACGATCTCAGGTGTCAACTCCGTCAGCCGGGTCACCTGTCTAGCCCGTTCAATAAACCGTTGCAAGTCAGCAGCCTTGTCTGTAGTAGAATCCAAACTGGCTTCCATCTCCGGGATAGCTGCTTTCAACTGCTTCTGCTCGGTTTCCAGTGATACAGACAGGGTGGCAAACCGTTCCTCCGAGAGTAAGCCCTTGGTCATGTCCTCATAGCTTTTCTGGATAAGCTGGTCAATTTCCACTACTCGCCGCTTGGCCTTGTCCAACTCCCGGCCCCTGGCGGTCAACTCTTTTTTCTCTTGCAGCCCAAACCGCTCCATCTGCTCTTGGGCAAACCGCTTTTCATAGACCTGGATGTACCACAACAACCGTTGTAATCCCTCTAACACCAGTTCTTCAAGGACTTTCTCCCGGATGAAGTGGGCGGAGCAAACATCGGAATTGCCGCGGTAGGCAGAACAGAAGAAAAACGCTTGCTCCCGCTTGTAGTTGTTGGTGGCGCTATATCCCAGCTTACTGCCGCAGTCAGCGCAATAGAGAAGCCCGGAGAACATACTGACAATGCCCGTTCTCGTGGGCCTGCGGCGGTGCTGGCGGAGGTTTTGGACAAGGGCAAAGGTTTCCCGGTCAATGATGGCGGGGTGGGTATTCGGGAATATCTTCCATTCCTCCTGGGGCTTGTCCAGCCGCTTTTTCAACTTAAAGGACTGTCTGAACGAGCGGAAATTCACCGTATCGCCGGTGTACTCCTGCCTGTCCAGAATAGCGGCCACGGTGGAGGAACACCAGTTGCGCGGGTACACAGGGGGCTTGACAGGGCAATTCACGCCGATGCTGTGAAGATACTCGCTGGGTGTCAACACGCCGTCAGCCTTTAGTCGCTTGGCGATTTGAGTAGGTCCCAGGCCGGACACGCTCATCTGGAAGATACGTCGCACCACCTCTACCGCTGGTCCGTCCACCAGCCACCTGTTCTTGTCCTCCGGGTCTTTCTTGTAGCCATAAGGGACATTAGTGGTGAGCGGTATCCCAGCGTTGCCCCGGCTCTGCATGACACGGCGTACCTTGTCGCTCGTATTTTTTGCGTGCCACTCATTAAAGAGGTCTTGCATCGGAACAATGTCGCTCACTCCGTTGGCGGTGTCGATGTTGTCCATAATAGCGATATAGCGGATATTCAGCCGGACAAAATCTTCTTCCAGCAGTTGCCCTACCACAAGGCGGTTCCGGCCCAGCCGGGAGTGGTCTTTCACGACGAGGTTGGCCACAAGCCCCTGTTCGGCCAGTTCCATAATCTCCATAAAGGCTGGACGGGTGAACGTAACCCCCGAGTATCCGTCGTCGAACATGAACCGGGGGTTGGGTAGGTGGTTGTCCGCGGCGAACTTCTCCAAAATAGCCTTTTGATTTTGGATGCTGCCCGAGATACCCTCTTTCTCATCATCACGGGACAATCTGGCATACAAAACGGTGATTCTCTGATTATTTGGCTGCTTTTTCTTCAAAATGCGCTCCTTTCCGCAGCCGAGTGTGATATGAATTGCAAGGTGTTATTATTATATCACACCCGGCGCAAAACTTCAACACTTTAACGTGTGATATTTCGATTGAGGATGCGATTTACTTTATCCTCCACGGGTTCGTCGGTACTCTCGCTGAAATGGGCTTTAACGGTGTAGACGGTGCCGCCGATTTCCCGCTCAAAGCTGATGGGGTGGATGTACTGATGTTCTTTCAGCCAGTCCAGACGTTCCTCGTGGGACAGACCGACAAGAAAAGCTGCTGTTTTCTCTATTTGCTCCATCACTTCATCATAGATTTTCGCTTCCTGCTCGGTCAATTCCAACTTGATAATATTCATCTGCTTCTCGCTCCTCTCGTTCTCTCCTGTCCTATCTGGCGGTGCTGTTCCTCGTTGGTGTAAACCATGTCCATTGTGTCTTGAATTTTGACGGAGCGTTCCTCAACACCAACATTCAGTTTCAATTTCTTACGGCAGGCGGTGATTTGTGCGGTCACAGCCTGCTTTTTGTCCCGCAACTGCTCCTTTTCAGCCGGTGACGCTCTGCGTATCTTGTTTTTCAGCTTTGTCCGCTGGGCGGTCAGCGCGTCCAGTTCGCTTTGGAGTGTTTCACGGGCTGAAAGAAGATCGTCCAGCGTTTCAATGTGGTTTTTGGACAGATAAGTTACCTGGGCGGAAATCGCGTCCAGCTTTCGCAGTTCCTCTTTCATAAACGGGCTGGTGGGCTGGTAGGTTGTGCCTTTTGGCAAAATGCCGAGCTGGTACTCCCAATAGAGGAACAGCCGGTAGATGTAGGAGGTACGCTGGAACGGCACATATACCCGCAGTTCCTCCGGCAGCTCTGGGGCAAAATTGACAGTGGGGCGTTTGTTGCCAAAGCTGGCCCGTGTGCCCAAGCTGCGCCTGATGTTCTCCGGCGTCCACCGCTCGTCCAGGGTGTCCAGACGGGTGAAGTGCTGGTACTGCGGTAGGCGTATTTTCCAGTGTTTCCCCGTGAAGTCGGTGAGGTAGCCCTTGCGCCGGAGATATTTTTCCATCATCTCCACGGTACGGCTGCCGTTGACTGCCTCCCGCACATCTGCCCGGTAGATGTTGTAGCGGGTGGGCTTGCCGCCCTGCTCGTCCAGCCAGACCGGGCGGCTGGGGGCCTTGCGCCCATGCTCAATGACGGATAGGCCGTACTCCCGGCAAAGCCGGTCTGAGGTGTCCCGGAGGCGCTGCTGTTCGGCCTTGGAGTAGTTGTACTTTCTGCCGTCTTTGAAGGAAACGGAATTGAAACAGAAATGATTGTGCAGATGGCCTTTATCCAGGTGGGTGGTGACAATGATCTGGAACTTATCGCCCCACATCTCACGCGCCAGCTTCACGCCGATCTCATGACACCGCTCAGGGGCCACTTCACCAGGCTTGAAACTCTGATAGCCGTGCCACGCGATGTACTTGTCCTCTTTACCGTACCGCTGTTTGGTCAAAATCATTTGCCGCAAGGCCGTTTGTTTCAGGCAGTTGATGGCGGTGACAAAGGAACCGTCCGCGGTTTTCTGCGGGTTCTGGATGTACGAAAACACATTGAAGAAGTCCTCTGTTCCCTTGGGGACGGTTTTCTCCGGATTTTCCACATAGGCGAGCAGGTCGCCAAGATTGCCTTTGATGTGCCATAAACTTGTAGTTGCCATGTCAGGCCACCTCCTGCAACAGCAGAACGAGCCGTTCAACTCTTGAGCATTCTTCTGCCATCTCCGGGCAGTAGACCGCCAGCCGTTCCAGCTTATCGTGGACTTCATACAGGGCGTCCAGCAGTTCCCAGAACTCCGGCGGCTGCTTGGGGCGGGGCCGCTTGCCCAAGCAAATCTGCCGGAAATACTCGGCTTGGGTCAGGCCGCACAGGGCGGCGTCATGTTCCAGCTTGGCCTTTTCTTCTTCGGTCAGCCTGACTTTCAGGCAGACTTTTTCATCGTTCGTACTCAAATTGATTCCTCCATTCTGTTGGATTTCCGTCGTGGGAGGGGGGGATTCAGGGGGTCTCCCCTGGGAATGGATTTTGCCCTGTGGGGGGGGCGAAATCCGATGCTCGCTATCCCTGTGGACAGGGATACTCTCAGCGCCTGTGAGGTGGGGTGCGTGGAGGTTTGCCTTCTTTTTGTAGAGCTACGCCGAGAGTATTATTCTGCATAGATTTGTTTTTCCTGCTCCATGTCTGAGCTACGGCATCATAGGGGATGCCATCTCACATCCGGCACATACAAAAACGGTCTCACCTATGATGCCACTACTACACAAGGGTGACGTCAAAAATGCCGTCATGGCCGGTTGTGGTTGACGAAATGACGTCAATTTTGCCGTCACTCTGAGTTTCCCTCTCACCCCCTACTACAACTTTCGATGCCCAAAACGGAACTTTTTTCTTGGGCTTTTTTTAAAAATTTTGTTCCCCTCGGGCAAGTAAAAAAGCCGGCACATCAAAACCAGCCCCAGCGGAGATTTCCGTCCCGCTGAAGCAAATTGATGTACCGGCCTTGTATTTTACAAGCGCCAAAAAGGTGTGCTTATGTGCTATTTAGTTCGTCTTATAAAAATATTTTATCGTATAGAACACGTGTTTGTCAACTGTGCCGCTGATAATTTCACAGGCATTTCAGTATCAGATGCAAAAGGGTAACTTTACAACATTTATATTGTAAATAGGAAGCCTGCTTGGTATAATTACGACAATATTTAAATCCTTTTGTGCCAGAGGAAATGCATCACCAAATTGATGCGCTTTCTTGGCAAAATATGTAAGGCAAACTGTTACAGAGCCAATAGGGGGGAGTCGTGTGGTCCACAATGAAAATTCTCGCGTCAAAATTCCTGCATTGGTTCATTTGACGCGCTTAGGCTACAAGTACCTGTCATTAAAGCAAGACAATGGGAAATTCTGCCCGGACACAAACATTTTTAAGTCGCTGTTTTGGGATGGAGTAAACCGAATCAACGGATGCTCTCTGCCGGAGGAAGATATTGACCGGCTCTTGGATGAGCTTGCAATCAAACTGTCCAACGATGATTTAGGGCGGGTATTTTATAAAATTCTTTTGGACGGCATCAACGGTCTGCATATTATTGACTTAGAAGATGTGAGCCGAAATACATACCATGTTGTTACCGAACTGACCTGCCGGAACGGGGATGATGAGTTCCGGCCTGACATTACATTGCTTATTAACGGTTTGCCCCTTGCTTTTATCGAAGTCAAAAAGCCCAACAACCGGGATGGGATCATTGCGGAGCATACCCGTATCAATACACGCTTTTCCAGGAAAGTGTTTCGCCGTTTTGTGAACATCACACAGTTGATGGTGTTTTCCAACAACATGGAATATGATGATTCTGACCCTGAGCCGATTGAAGGGGCTTTTTACGCTTCCAGCAGCTATAGTAAGCTGTTTTTCAACCGTTTTCGGGAAGAAGAACCGCAAATCCATACTGCACTCCCAACAATCAACAGTCAGAAAGAAGACTTTATTCTGGCTGATAACAATTTGGTCTCCATCAAAGGAACAAATGAGTATAACACAAATCTGAGTGAGCTGACGCCAACAAATCGGATTTTAACATCCCTGTTTTCCCATAACCGATTTATGATGCTGCTCAAATATGGTTTTGCTTATGTGGAGCGCACCAATAAGGATGGCATCAAGACGCTGGAAAAGCACGTCATGCGGTATCCACAGTTTTTCGCAACGAAGGCTATCGAGCAAAAATTGGATACTGGCATCAAGCATGGCATCATTTGGCACACCCAGGGCAGCGGGAAAACAGCTCTGGCCTTCCACAATGTACGCTATCTGCGGGACTATTATCAGAAACAAGGCAAGGTTGCAAAGTTCTATTTTGTTGTGGATCGTCTGGACTTGTTGACACAGGCTGGAGAGGAATTTGCCGCCCGTGGCCTTCATGTGGAGAAGGTAAATTCCAAGGATGATTTTATCCAGAATATCCGTACCATTGGTACAGCCAACAACACCGGCGAGGATACGATCACAGTCGTAAATATTCAAAAGTTTTCAACTGAATCTATCGTCCGCAAAGCAGATTACGATGTGAATGTGCAGCGCGTTTATTTCCTTGATGAAGCACACCGCAGCTATAACCCAAAAGGTTCTTTCCTGGCTAATCTCATGGCATCAGACCGAGAAGCTGTCATGATTGCACTCACTGGAACCCCTTTGATTGGTGATGGTTATAACACCAAGGATGTCTTCGGCGAATACATCCACAAATACTATTACAACCGCTCTATTGCTGACGGGTATACCTTGAAACTCATCCGAGAGGGAATCAAGACTGAGTACCGGGTAAAGTTACAGTCGATTTTGGAAAATCTAAAAATGCAGGAGGGTTCCTTCAAAAAGAAGGACATCTATGCGCATCCGAAATATGTGTCTGCGCTGGTGGACTACATTGTAGAGGATTTTAAGCACAGCCGCATTGCGTTGGGAGATTCGTCTATTGGAGGCATGATTGTCTGTGATTCTTCCGACCAGGCCCGCGCAGTGGAAGAAACATTAAATGCCTACCCGGAAATCAGCCATGTGCTGATCCTGCACGATGTGGACGACAAGGAAACCCGACGGGGATACCAGGATGATTTTAAGAAGGGGAAAATTGATCTGCTGGTGGTCTTTAATATGCTGCTTACCGGCTTTGATGCTCCCCGTCTGAAAAAGCAGTACCTGGGGCGTGTTATCAAGGAGCACAACCTTTTGCAGACACTGACCCGTGTCAATCGGCCCTATCGATCTTTCCGCTATGGTTATGTCGTGGACTTTGCGGATATTCGTGCCGAGTTTGATAAAACCAACAAGGCGTATTTTGAGGAATTACAAGCAGAACTTGGGGACGAATTTCAGCGTTACCGGGACATTTTCAAGTCCCAGGAGGAAATTGAGCAGGACATCCAGGCGATTCAGGACAAGCTGTTCATGTATGCCACAGACAATGCGGAACTGTTTTCCCAACAAATTACCGCACTGGATGATAAGCAAGAACTGCTGGATTTGCGTCAAGCCTTGGATACCTACAAAGAACTGATAAACATCATTCAACTGTTCGGCTATGAGGAACTGGCGCAAAGGTTTACAATGGAGAATCTCCATGCGTTGTATACGGAGGTCAATAATCGCATTGCCCTGGTCAATCTCAAGCAAAATATGCAGGACGGCGAGGATGTTTCCGGCCTTTTGAACCTGGCCTTAGACCAGATCGAGTTCCACTTCCGCAAGGTTTCTGAAAGTGAACTGGTCATTGCTGATCAATTTCAGGACATCCTTGAAAAGACCCGCCGGGAGTTGGGGCGTAATCTTGACCCCAAAGACCCAGAGTATATTTCCCTGCTGGAAGAACTCAAACGGATTTTCAAGAAGAAAAACATTGAAGAACTGACCGCGGATGAGATGCAGCGGAATATTCAGGAGTTAGAGCGCATCCGAAAAGCTGCCGCGCAGCAAAACCTGCGGAATCAGATTCTTTGCGCCAAATATCAAAATGATGTAAAGTATATGCGCGCCCACAAGCGCATCAAGGATGCCCCGCCGCTGATCGGCAGTGACCCCGTGATTTTCGGGGTTCTCATGGGAATAAAGGCTGCTGTTGACCGGAAAGTGCTGAAAAATCAACATATGATGGATAACCCCGCCTATTTTTCCCGCGAGGTTATGCCGGAGATTATCCAAAGCTGCCGCAGCAACGGGATACAACCAACTGCCAGCCAGGCCAAATTTATGGAAACCTGCATTTCCGGTGAATACTTCGCAGAAAGGACATGGACAGCATAATGCAGACAGAATCCATTACAATCCGCACCAAGAGAATGATCGACGACCTGAAAACCATTTGCGCTAATTTTGGCCTGGGCGGTTCCCCTGGCGAATATAAGATTATTACACAAGTGTTCCTGTACAAGTATCTCAGCGACAAATTCATCTATGAGGCGCAAAAAGCGGAGCTCTCCTTAACTGGGGCGGACAACGTAGAGGGTGCCCTGGCCGATATGCCGGACGACCAGTATGAAATGCTGCTGATGATGCTGGGCGGCAGTACGGCCAAGCTGAAAAAGACTCATTATATCTCCTACCTGTTTAACCATCAGAATGATGACACAATGCGGAAGGCGGACGGCTCTGCTTATCCGTTTCATGAGCTGTTCGATGATACGTTGATAGATATTGCCAACTTTAACCTGGATATTTTCTCCGTCCAGACTGGCGGCGAGGAGAAGATCAAGCTGTTTGAGCCGATCTCCCAGTATATCATTGAGAGTGCGAAAAAACCGCTGTTCTGCCGCGCTCTCATCAACAAGCTGGTGGAGTTTAACTTTGCCGAGGTATTTGAGCAGAAGTATGATTTCTTCGCCCAGATTTTTGAGTACCTTGTCAAAGACTACAACAAGGATTCCGGCAAGTACGCCGAATATTATACCCCCCATACCATCGCGACCATCATTGCCCGCATCATGGTGCAGGGGGATATCAGCAACGTCACTGTGTATGACCCGGCGGCGGGTTCCGGCACACTGGTGCTGGCTCTGGCCCATCAGATCGGCGAGGAGAACTGCACCATTTATACCCAGGACATCTCCGCCAAGTCCAACGAATTTTTGCGGCTGAACCTGATTCTCAATAACCTTGTCCACTCTTTGGGAAATGTGGTGCATGACGATACACTGATCGCTCCCCGGCACCTGAACGCCCGGAAAAACGGATTGGCAAAATTCAACTATATCGTCAGCAATCCGCCCTTTAATATGGATTTCAGCGATAATCGGGAAACACTGGCGGGCGAGAACCATAAGGAGCGGTTCTTTGCCGGTGTACCAAACATTCCCCAAAAGAAAAAGAGCAGCATGGATATCTACCTGATGTTTTTGCAGCACATCATCTATTCCATGGATGACAGGGCAAAAGCCGCTGTTGTCGTCCCCACCGGCTTTTTGACCGCCGGTTCTGGAATCCAGAAAAAGATTCGGGAGTATATCGTGGGGCACCGTATGCTGCGGGGTGTGGTGTCTATGCCCTCCAACGTGTTCGCCAATACCGGCACCAATGTTTCCGTCCTCTTTCTGGATAAGGAGAACAAAGACGGCAAAGTAGTTTTGATGGATGCCTCCAAGCGGGGGACGAAGGAGAAGGTGGACGGTAAAAATCAGAAAACCGTACTCAGCGAGGAGGATATGGCTCTTATCGTTGACACCTTCAACGCCGGACAACCAGTAGATGATTTCTGTGTGGCGGTCAGTTATGAGGACATCGAGCAGAAGAAGCTGTCTTTCTCTGCGGGTCAGTATTTCGAAAGTAAGATTATTTGCTCCGAATTAACGCCGGAAGAGTTTAAAATAAAAATGTCCTTTTACAAAGATAATCTTGCTAAACTATTCTTACAGTCTAGGGAAATCGAGCAAGAAATTTGTGATACGCTGGAAAAGGTGACATATGATTTATAACCAGACAAGATATAACAGTTCTTGGGATACAAAAAAGTTGAATGATCTTGGCAGTTTTTCCAGAGGAAAATCAAAACATCGTCCCAGAAATGACTCCCGCCTATTTGAAAATGGTATTTATCCCTTGGTACAAACCGGAGATATCAAGTCTGCCATTTTCCATATCTCACACCATGAGCAAGCATATAATGATTTTGGACTATCGCAAAGCAAGCTTTGGCCAACTGGTACACTTTGTATAACGATCGCTGCAAATATAGCAGAAACTGGCGTTCTGGCATACCCTATGTGTTTCCCAGATAGCGTAGTTGGATTTACTGCATATCCAGAAGAAACTACAGAAGCGTTTATGCACTATGTATTTACATACATTCGTCAATCAATCCAAAACTCGGTTTCGGGAAGTATTCAAGATAATATTAATATTGATTATTTAAAAACACTAGATTTCAAAATTCCACCAAAGCCTTATCAAGATAAAATGGTTTCACTTCTTAGCGGAATCGACTCAAAAATAGAGCTTAACGAACAAATCTGCTCCGAACTGGAAGCCATGGCGAAAACCCTCTATGACTACTGGTTTGTGCAGTTTGATTTCCCCGACGAGTACGGCAGGCCCTACCGCACCTCTGGCGGCGAGATGGTCTGGAATGAGCAACTCAAACGGGAGATTCCGAAGGGGTGGATAGTTCAATCACTTTCTCACGGAATATCGGGCATCAATACAGGACTCAATCCCAGAGATAACTTTGTGCTGGGGGATGGAGATATTCAATATCTTACAGTGAAAAATCTTACAACTTCTGGAACTATTGATTTCTCAGGTTGTGATACTGTCAATGAATCGGCAAGAAATATCATTCACGCTCGATCAGATATTTCCATAGGGGACATTCTATTTGCAAGTATAGCTCCGCTCGGGCGTTGCTACTTAATTCAAAGCAAACCACAAGAATGGGATATTAATGAATCTATATTCTCTATCCGGGCAAACATAGATGCATTTACACCAGAATTTCTGTATATGTACTTTATGAGCGATACCTTTATCAAGAGTGCAACATCAAGCTCAACAGGGAGTATCTTTAAGGGGATTAGAATAAATACTCTTTTGGATATCATCACCATTTTCCCCAAAAAGAATATTATTGACATCTTTTCAAAGAAAGTTCAAAAGATACTTGCACTCAAAGAACAAAAAGCGATTGAAAACCAAGAATTGACAAAACTCCGAGACTGGCTCCTACCTATGCTGATGAATGGACAGGCCAAGGTGGAATGAGGAAAAAAGATGAAAAATGTAACAAAACTGTATGCTGCATATAAAGCCGGATATCTTGGGAATAATATCCTTGATACATACTTTGCACTGGTTGCAAATATGATCTTAGAGAAACATTTGACGGTCGTTGAAGATACGGCTATTGCTTCTGAAATTCAAGGACGGTATCAGGCAGAACTTTCTCTGCCGTTCATTAGGCAAATTCTGGGGGTCGGTGTGAAAAACAAGTGCTTTATTGAAGATCATGGCAAATATAGTGTTGTGATTGAAAAATTAACTCAATATGGATTTAGCGAAACGGACTTTAATAAGCGATGGGAGCAATTAGTTCGTAGTTTTGAAGCGTATTGCAAAGAAAAGACGGTAGATTTTTCTTCTATTTCAATGAGCGATTTTATTATAGATACTTTAGATAAAACGGACGATGTGATTTTTACAGGTGATGCCACTGGAGATGAACGGGGTATGTCCCCTATGGAATATGCGTGGTACAGCTTTGTCAAAAATCAAGCTGAATCCCAAACAGACTTGTACGCTTTTATTGCTGCGATTTCTACCAGTAATATTACCAGACAGGCGTTGTTTTTTGAAGGAGAAACAAACGTAGACTATTCTGATTTGCATGTGTATTTGGATTCTCCCATTATATTTGCTTTGTTGGGGATGGATGACGAATCCAGAACAGACTCGTATAAAACACTTATCAGCGATATGCTTAAGGCAAACTGCCATGTCCATGTTTTAGATCATAATTTTCAAGAAGTGGATGGGATTATTGCAAGAGCTGCTGGTTGGGCAAATAGTACTGCATACGATCTAAGAAAAGCAAATAATGCTGCACGGTTCCTCCATGATTCTCGGATGAGTGATGATGAAATAACAGAATTTTGCGAGAGCCTCGAAACTAAGCTAAATGATTTGGGAATAACCGTGAAAGAAACCAGCTATGATGTTTTTCAGAACAAATTCCAAGAGGACGAGAATTGCCTTTTTGATATGGTCAAGGCTCGTTATCTTGAACACGGATATGAGTTATCTCAAGCAAAAGAAGAAAGCATTCGTGTTGATGTTCGTTCTATCATTATGGTGTATAGAGAACGCCAGGGGCAAACTGCAACCAGATTGCAAAATGCAAAGCATATTATGCTGACATCTAATAATGCAATCGCAAATGTCAGTAAAAAATATGAAAGCAACCGGAGTATTCAAGCTGGGCATATTCCTGCATGTATTTCTGCCGACTTGTTTGGTGCGATTCTTTGGCTCAACAGCCCAATTCAAATGCAGAAATATCAAAAGAAAAAGTTGCTGGCAGATTGTTATGCTTTTCTAAAACCGAGCAAAGGACTATTGGACAAGTATGTCCAATCATTGGACGAAGCCAGAGCTGCTGACAAAATAGACGAAAAAACTTTTTTGTTTTTGAGGTCGCACAAAGTGGTCCTGGATTCCTTAATGGACATTACCCAAGGTGACTATGCCAGGTTTAATTCAAATACTTACCTTGAGGTATACGACGATATACAATCAAAGGCTCAAAAACAATACCGAGATGAAGCTGCCGCACACGAACAAACTCTTCAAGAGCTCAAAGATGTAAAAACTCACGCAATTAAAGAAGGTGAGGAAAAAGACCGAACTATCCAAGCGCTTAGTCAAAGGG
>JAEXWS010000168.1 GCA_023406225.1 Bacillota bacterium
GGCTTCAACGCCGCCCAGGAGCTGGCCCGGAAGGTGGATCTGCGGGCGGACGTGGGCAGCGGGAAGAAAAGCTGAGGAGGAAGCGGCATGTATATCGGCATCGACGTGGGCGGCACGAATCTGAAAGCCGGCCTGGTGGATGAAAGCGGACGGCTTGTGGCCGTGGAGCGGACCCCTCTGGGGGCCTTCCGGGGCCCTGAGAAATTCGCGGAGGACGTGGCGGCCCTGGCGGCGGCTGCCGCCCGAAAGGGCGGCGCGGACCTTTCGCGGCTGGAATACGTGGGGATGGGCCTGCCCGGAGCGGTGGCGGGGGGAGAGATCCTTTTCATCACCAACATCCCCATGGAGCACGTGCCCATTGAGCGGCTGTTCCGCCGGTATCTGGACCTGCCGCTGCTCCTGGGCAACGACGCGGACTGCGCCGCCGTGGGCGAGTATTTCTGCGGCGCGGGGCGGGGCACCAAGGACTTTGTGGTGGTCACGCTGGGCACCGGCATCGGCGGCGGGCTGATCGTCAACGGGAAGCTCTACAACGGCATGGGCTCCGGCGGCGAGGTGGGGCACATCGCCATCCATCCCGGCGGAGAGCTGTGCAACTGCGGCAGAAGAGGCTGCTGGGAGCGGTACGCCTCCGCCAGCGGCCTCATCCGCAAGACCCGTTCCGCCATGGAGGCCCACCCGGAGAGCCTGCTCCACGCCCTGGCGGCGGAGCGCGGCGTGGAGGGCCGGACGGCCTTTCAGGCGGCGGAGCGCGGGGACGAAACGGCGCTGGCCGTGTGCCGGGACTATGTGGAGGACCTGGCCGTGGGCGTGGTGGACCTGGTCAATATCCTCCAGCCGGAGGCGCTGGCCCTGGGCGGCGGCGTGGCGGCGGCCCCGGACCGGCTTTTGATGGAGCCGCTGCGGAAGATCGTGGAGGATACATGCTTTTTCCGCAACGGGGGAAAACATACCCGTATCGTAAAGGCGGAGCTGGGCAACGACGCGGGCATCCTGGGCGCGGCGCTGCTGGGCCGCGCCCTTTGATCTTGAAATAAACAGGAGGACCCCGGATGGACTGGTCAACGGAACTGGATACCTGGGTTTCGGCATACCTGCCGGACTTGAAGATCGTGACGGAGGAGCCCATGAGCCGGCATACCTCCTTCCACATCGGCGGGCCCGCCCGGCGCATGGCGTTCCCGGATAGCGGGGAACAGCTGGTGCTGCTGGTGGATTTCGCCCGGAACTGCGGCGCAAGGCCCCTAGTCGTGGGTAACGGCACGAACCTGCTGGCCCCGGACGAGGGGCTGGACCGGCTGGTGGTGAACGTCACGGCCATGCGCCGCATCGAGGCGGGGGAGGGCGGCGTCCTGACGGCGGAGGCGGGCGTGACCCTGGCCCGGCTGGCGGATCACGCGCAAAAGCGCGGCCTTACGGGACTGGAGTTCGCCCACGGCATCCCCGGCACCCTGGGCGGCGCGGTGTGCATGAACGCCGGGGCCTACGACGGGGAGATGCGGCTGGCGGTCCGTTCCGTGACGGCGCTGTTCCCGGAGGAGGGCGTCCGGACGCTGGGAGCGGAGGAGCTGGACTTCGGCTACCGCCGCAGCGTCTTTTCCATCCGCCCCGAGGCGGTGGTCCTGCGGGCCGAGGTGGCGTTGGAGCCGGGGGACCCGGCGGCCATTCGGGAGAAGATGGACGATTTGATGCGGCGGCGTAAAGCCAGCCAGCCCCTGGAACTGCCCAGCGCGGGCAGCACCTTCAAGCGGCCTGCGGGCTGTTTCGCCGGGACCCTGATCGACCAGTGCGGTTTGAAGGGGCTGACGGTCGGCGGCGCGCAGGTCAGCGAGAAGCACGCGGGCTTCGTGGTCAACCGGGGCGGCGCCACCTGCGCCGACGTGCGGGAGCTGATCCGCCGGGTGCAGGAGCGGGTCCTTGCGGAAAAGGGCGTCCGGCTGGAGCCGGAGGTCCGGATCATAGAAGGATGAAAGGCGGCGCGGTATGGAGATTTTGATCATCTCGGGCCTTTCCGGCGCGGGAAAGAGCAAGGCGGCGTCCTTTTTGGAGGACATGGGCTTTTATATCGTGGACAATATGCCCGCCGCCATGATTTTGAAGTTTGCGGAGTTCTGCGCGGTGGGCAACGGCCGGTACGACCGGGTGGCCCTGGTGTACGATGTGCGGACGGCCAGCTCCTTCACGGAGCTGTTCGACGTGCTGGATAAGCTGAAAGCCATGGATGGCGTGTGCCGGATGCTGTTTTTGGAGGCCTCGGCGGAGACCGTCATCAAACGGTACAAGGAGACGCGCCGCCGCCATCCCCTCCGGGACGGAGTGGATTCCCTGGAGGAGGCCGTGCGCCGGGAACGGGAGCTGATGCAGCCGGTGAAGGAGCGGGCGGATTTCGTCATCGACACCTCCCGGCTCTCCACCGCCCAGCTTCGGGGCGAGCTGCTCCGGCTGTTCGACGCCCAGGGCGAAAAAGGGGGGATGACGGTGAACGTCACCTCCTTCGGCTTTAAATACGGCCTTCCCATGGAGGCGGATCTGGTGCTGGACGTGCGGTTTATGCCCAATCCCTATTACATCGAATCCCTGCGCCAAAAGACCGGATTGGACCGGGACGTATACGATTACGTCTTTGGATTTCCCCAGACACAGGACTACATGAGGCGGCTGGAGGACCTTTTGGCCTTCTCTCTGCCGCTGTACGCCGAGGAGGGAAAGACCTCCCTGGTGGTGGCCGTGGGCTGCACGGGCGGGCACCACCGCTCTGTGGCGGTGACCCACGCCCTGACGGAGTTTGTCCGGAAACAGGGGTATCAGGTGACGGAGAACCACCGGGACATGACCCGGGGCGGCTGAGGGCGCGCCATGGAGAATCCACGCACCTCATACCGGCTTCCCCGGGCCCACGGGCCGAAGGTGGCGGTCATCGGCGGAGGCCACGGCCTGGCCACCATGCTGCGGGGGCTGAAGCAATATACGGAAAACCTCACCGCCATCGTCACGGTGGCGGACGACGGCGGCGGCAGCGGCGTTCTGCGCCAGGACCTGGGGATGCCCCCGCCCGGGGACATCCGCAGCTGCATGGAGGCCCTGGCCAACACGGAGCCGCTGATGAGCGAGCTGCTGCACTACCGCTTTACCGAGGGGTCTTTGGCGGGGCAGAGCTTTGGAAACCTGTTCCTAGCGGCGCTGAACGGCATCTCCCCCTCCTTTGACGAGGCGGTGAGCCGCATGAGCGAGGTCCTGGCCATCACGGGCCGGGTCCTGCCGGTGACCACCGCCGACGTGCGGCTGGAGGCGGAATTTGAAAACGGAGCCACGGTGGTCGGAGAATCCAAGATCTTCCGCTGCAAAAAGCAGGAGGACTGCCGCATCCGCCGGGTGCGGCTCCTGCCGGAACATCCCAAAGCCCTTCCGGCGGCCATGGCCGCCATCCGGGACGCGGATATGATCGTTTTAGGCCCCGGGAGCCTGTACACCAGCATCATCCCGAATCTCCTGGTGGACGGCATCATGGGGGCCATCCAGGACTCCGACGGACTGAAAGTCTATGTCTGCAACGTCATGACCCAGGAGGGGGAGACGGAGGGGTATACCGTCTCCGACCACATCGCGGCGCTGTTCCACCACTCGGCGGACGGGCTTTTTTCCCTGTGCCTCGCCAACTCCTCGCCTATTCCGAAGGGCGTGGCCGCCCGGTATGCGGAGGAGGGGGCGGCGCTGCTCCGGTGCGACGCGGAGCGCTGCGCCCAGCTGGGCGTGGAGGTTTTGAACCGTCCGGTGGCCACGGTGGAAAACGGCTATGTCCGCCATCATCCCGGCCACCTGGCCCGGGAGCTGATCCTGCTCCACGCGGAGCGGAGCGTCCGCATCGCGGGGAGGGATATCCGGGAGGATACCTATCTGGTGGAGAAGGAAGGCTCGTGACGCGGGGATGAACGAACGGGCCGTTTGCGGTTTTGCGTCCCGGAGACGCTAAGACCCGCCGGCGGACGGCTGAAAAATAACGGAGGCTGACGGCATGTCCTTTTCCTTTGAGACGAAAAACGAGCTGTGCAGGCTGCCGGTGCAGAAGCTCTGCTGCGCCAGGGCGGAGGCTTACGGCATCCTGCTCTACTGCAATACCTTCAGTTCCACGGAGGTCCGCATCATCACGGAAAATCCCAATTTCGCCGCCCGGCTGCCCAAGCTCTTTCACCGGGCCTTCGGCCTGCGGTTCGACCGCCAGCCGGAGCCGGAGCAGCAGGGAAAGCTGGTGTTTCAGATCACGGAGCGGCAGAAGCTGGATCATATCATCAACCTTCTGGGCTACGATCCCCGGCAGAACCTGGTGCTGCACATCAACTTCGGCCTGCTGGAGGAGGAGTGCTGCAAGGCGTCGTTCCTCCGCGGGGTGTTTTTCGCCGGAGGCAGCACCACCGATCCCCTGAAGCGGTACCACCTGGAGCTTGCCACCTCGCACCTGCAGGCCAGCCGGGAACTGGAGGTCCTTTTGCGTGAAAACGGCTTTCCGCCCAAGGATGTGGCCCGAAACGGCAGCTTTATCACCTATTTCAAGCAAAGCGACCAGATCGAGGACTTTTTGACCCTGGTGGGCGCGCCGGTGGCGTCCATGAGCGTTATGTCTGCCAAAATGGAAAAGGACCTGCGCAACAGCGTGAACCGGCGGCTCAACTGCGACAGCGCCAATCTGGACAAGGCCGTGGACGCCGCCCAGGAGCAGATGGAGGGCATCCGGCGGCTTCAAAAGGCGGGTCTTTTGGACCAGCTTCCGGACAAGCTCCAGATGACGGCGGCCCTCCGGCTGGAGAATCCGGAGCTGACGCTCTCGGAGCTGGCGGAGGAGTTCGACCCCCCGGTGACGAAATCCTGCCTGAACCACCGCCTGCGCAAGCTGATGGAGCTGGCGCGAGGACTGTAAAGGAGATGCGCTTGCAATGAAACGACTGGCCCCCATCCTGTCTCTGCTGTGCACTTACGGCATGCTGGCCTGCGGGTACGGCATCTTTTTCCTGCCGGACCACGCCTCCTGGATGTTGGGCGGCATGGCGGCGCTAGCCGCGGCGGTGCTGGCGCTGTGCGCCGTCAATATCGTCTGCGCCGTCAGGCGCTGCGGGGACGCGGAACACGCGGCGCGCCTCAGCGGGATCGGCCTTCTTTGGAAGCTTCTGGCCGTTCCCTACTTCCTGCTGAATTTTGCGGCATGGGTCATGGTGAGCATGGCGTTTGTGGTGCTTCCGGGCTTCCAGCTCTTTCTGCTGGGCGTGCCGCTGGCCGCGGCGGCGACCTATGTCCCGCTGCTCACCTCGTCGGCGTACACGGTGGCGGCTGTGGTGGCGGCCAGGCGGCAGGGCATTCCCGTCAAGCTGCGGCACATCCTTTTGGAGCTGGTCTTTGTCCTGGACGTGATCGACGCCATCTGGCTGTATTTCCATCTGCGGAGCGCCGCGGCCGGACAGTCCGCTTCGGAGGAACCCAGCCTGCCATGAGGATGCCGCTCGTCATTCTGGCGGGGACGCTGCTGCTCTGAGGGCGGGCGTGGCAGACCTGGGCCGGCGCATGGGGGGATTCCCTGGCGGCCCCGGAGGTGGAAAAATTCTTTGAAACGGTGACCTATCAATAAAATAGACGACGGAAAGGAAACAAAACTATGGATCGTTGTGCAATGGCGTACCAGTATCACAAGCAGGGGTGCAACTGCGCCCAGTCCGTGGCGGGGGCGTTCACAGACCTGACGGGGCTGGACTTTACCCAGACGATGGCTATCTGCGGCGGATTCGGAGGCGGCGTGGGCGGCAGTCACGCGGAGCTGTGCGGGTCCATCAGCGGCGCGGTGCTGGTGCTGAGCCTGCTCTACCCCCACACCGACGGCGCGGACGCGGCGGCAAAGCGGAATATCTACGCCCTCGCCAAGGAGTTCCGCCGGCGGTTTGAGGCCGTGTTCGGCAAGACCCGCTGCGGGGAGCTTCTGGCCGCCCGCCCGGGCGTCAGCGACCGGACCCCGGCGGCGGAGCGCCTGGGCATCACCGCCCACTGCGACATCATGATCGTTACGGCGGTGGAGCTGTTGGAGCAGATGCTGGAGGAGAAAAATGGATAAGCGGATGGATTGGAAAACCGCCTATCCCCAGACCGTACAGCCGACGATGGAGCAGATCGACGCCTATGCGGACACGCCTTTGTGGCCGGAGCTGCGGACGTTTTTAGCGGCGGCCTACGGCTCCGCGCCCACGGTGGAATACAGCCGCTGCGGCCTGGAGCCGGGATGGAACGTGAAATTTAAAAAGGGGAGCAAGGCGCTTTGCACCGTCTATATCCGCTCCGGCGGCGTGACGGCGATGGTCTCCATCGGAGCCAAAGACGAGGACGCCGCCCGGCATGCGCTTTTGACCTGTACGGAGTACACCCGCTTGCTGTATGCGCGGACCGCAGCCTCCAAAATGGGCCGCTGGCTGATGATCGACGTGACGTCGCCGGAGATTTTGGAGGATGTAAAGGCTTTGCTGGCGGTCCGGGCGGCCCCGGCGAAGCGGGCGTAAAGGGAAATCCGTACCCAAGATAGAATATGCCTTTGCGGGGCCGCGCGTCATTCCGGGAAACGGACGGCGGCGGGAAACCGGGATCCCCGAGAGAATAGGAGAGCAAACATGTCCTTTGTCCATTTACATGTCCATACGGAATACAGCCTGCTGGACGGCGCATGCCGCATCCGGGACCTGCCGCGGATCGTGAAGGAGATGGGCCAGACCGCCTGCGCCGTCACGGATCACGGAGTCATGTACGGCGTGATCGACTTTTACCGCGCCTGCAAGGCCGAGGGGATCAAGCCCATCATCGGCTGCGAGGTCTATGTGTCGCCCCAGGGCCGCTCCCGGTTCGACAAGGTCCATGAGTTCGACGCGGAAAGCCGCCACCTGGTGCTGCTGTGCGAGAACGAGGAGGGCTACCGCAACCTCTCCTACATGGTGTCCATGGCGTGGACGGAGGGCTTTTACATCAAGCCGCGCATCGACCAGAAGCTGCTGAAGGAGCACTCCAAGGGGCTCATCGCCCTGTCCGCGTGCCTGGCCGGGGAGATCCCCCGCCGCCTGCGGAACGGGGAATATGAAAACGCCAAGCGATACGCCCTGGAGATGGCGGACCTCTTCGGCCCGGACCGCTTCTATCTGGAATTGCAGGACCACGGCATCCAGGACCAGGTGACGGTGAACCGGGGCCTGCTGCGCATCCACCAGGAGACGGGGCTTCCCATGGTGTGCACCAACGACGCCCACTATCTCCGCAAGGAGGACGCGGAGGCCCACGACGTGCTGCTGTGCATCCAGACGGGAAAGCTTCTGGAGGACGAAAACCGTATGCGCTACGAGCCGCGGAACTTCTACCTTCGCAGCGAGGAGGAGATGACGGACCTCTTCGGCGCATACGAGGGCGCGGTGGAGAACACCGCCAAGGTGGCGGAGATGTGCAACCTGGAATTTACCTTCGGCAAGTACCATCTGCCGGAATTCCAGCTTCCGCCGGGGTACGACAGCTTTTCCTATCTGAAAAAGCTCTGCGACGAGGGCTACCGGGAGCGCTACGGCGACGACGACCGGTACCGGAGCCAGCTCACCTACGAGCAGGATATGATCGAGAAGATGGGCTTCACGGATTACTTCCTCATCGTCTCGGACTTTGTGCGCTACGCCAAGAGCGTGGACATCCCCGTGGGCCCCGGGCGGGGCAGCGCGGCGGGGTCCATGGTGAGCTACTGCCTCTCCATTACGGACGTGGACCCCATGCAGTACAGCTTGTATTTTGAGCGGTTTTTGAACCCGGAGCGGGTCAGCATGCCCGATATCGACATGGACTTCGGGGACACCCGCCGGGGCGAGGTGGTGGACTACGTCCGCCGGAAGTACGGCGACGACCACGTGGCCCAGATCGTGACCTTCGGCACCATGGCGGCCCGGGGCGTCATCCGGGACGTGGGCCGGGTCATGAACGTCCCCTATGCCGAGGTGGACCAGATCGCCAAGCAGGTGCCCGCCGGACCCGGCGCGCTCCACATCACGCTGGACGACGCCCTGCGCCTTTCCAAGCCCCTGCGGGAGCTGTACGAGGCGGACGAACAGGTGAAAAAACTCATCGACACCGCCAAGGCCCTGGAGGGGATGCCCCGCCACGCCTCCACCCACGCGGCGGGCGTGGTCATCACGAAGCGCCCGGTCTATGAGTACGTGCCCCTGGCGAAAAACGACGAGTCCGTGGTCTGCCAGTACGTCATGACCACGCTGGAAGAGCTGGGGCTTTTGAAGATGGACTTTCTGGGCCTGCGGAACCTGACGGTGCTGGACGACGCGGTGAAGATGGTCCAGAAGGACCGGCCGGACTTCCGCCTTTCAGACATTCCAGAGGACGACAAGGAGACGTTCGAGATGCTCTCCCGGGGCCAGACCGCGGGCGTTTTTCAGGTGGAGTCCACGGGCATGACCGGCGTGTGCGTGGGGCTGAAGCCCCAGAACATCGAGGACATCACCGCCATCATCGCCCTCTACCGCCCCGGGCCCATGGATTCCATCCCCCGGTTCATCGCCTGCAAGCAGGACGCCAGGCTGGTGCGGTACAAGCACCCGTCCCTTAAGCCCATCCTCTCCGTCACCTACGGCTGCATCGTCTATCAAGAGCAGGTCATCCAGATCTTCCAGCAGCTTGCGGGCTACTCCCTGGGCCAGGCGGACATGGTGCGCCGGGCCATCTCCAAAAAGAAGGCCGCGCAGATCGAGAAGGAGCGGGATACCTTCATCCACGGCGATCCGGAGCGAAGCATCTCCGGATGCGTGGCCAACGGCATCCCGGAGGCCACGGCGGAGGCCGTCTACCAGGAGATCTACGACTTCGCCAACTATGCCTTCAATAAGGCCCACGCGGTGGCCTACGCGGTCATCGCCTACCAGACGGCGTACTTCAAATGCCACTTTACCAAGGAGTATATGGCGGCGCTGCTGACCAGCGTGCTGGACAACTCCGACAAGGTGGCGTGGTATATCGGCGCGTGCAGGGACAGCGGCATCGCCCTTCTGCCGCCGGACATCAACCGCTCTCAGGACTGCTTCACCGTGGAGGAGGGCGGCATCCGCTTCGGCCTGGTGGCCATCAAGAACATTGGCCGGGGCTTCATCCAGGCTGTCCTGCGGGAGCGGGAAAACGCCCCCTTCCGCTCTCTCCACGACTTCTGTGAGCGGATGAACGGAAGCGAGATGAACAAGCGGGCGGTGGAGAACCTGATCCGCTCCGGCGCCTTTGACTCCACCGGGGCCAAGCGGTCCCAGCTCATCCAGGTCTATGAGCGGGTGATGGACTCCGTGGCGGCCCAGCAGCGGCAGAATCTGGAGGGACAGATCGACTTCTTCTCCATGGCGGCGGGGAATGGCGGAGGGACAGCTTCTGTAAAGGAAATTGCCATGCCGGATATCCAGGAGTATACGCCCCAGGAATTGATGAACATGGAAAAGGCCACCACGGGCCTGTACCTGTCCGGGCACCCCATGGACCAGTACCGGGAGCAGGTGCGCAGGCTCCGCTGCCCCACCATCGCGGCCATCCTGGAGGACTTTGCCCAGGAGAGCGGCCCCACCCGGTTCGCCGACGACCAGCGCATTACCGTGGCGGGGGTGGTGACCGCCAGCAAAACCAAGACCACGAAGAACAACAGTCTCATGGCCTATGTCACGGTGGAGGACGACACCGCCGCCATCGAGCTTTTGTGCTTTTCCCGGGTGTTGGACACCTGCGGCGCGTACCTGCGGGAAAATCAGGCGGTCGTCATCAAGGGCAAGCTGTCCGTTCGGGACGAGAAGGCGCCCCAGATCATGTGCGACTCCGCCTATCCGCTGGCCACGGCGGGGGAGGGGGCGCCTCCGGCGGAGCCAAAGGGAGACGGGCGGATGCAGGGCGGCACGCTCTTTTTGAAGTTCCCGAGCCTGGACCACCCCTCCGTGCGGCACATGAAGCTGGTATTTCAAATGTTCCCCGGCACATCGGCCGTCAAGATGGTCATGGCGGACACCCGGAAGGTGTTCGGCACCCAGGTCCTTCTTCACAAGGCGCTGGTGGAGGAGGCGAGGGAAACGCTGGGCGGGGAGAACGTGGTGGTGAAATAGGAGGATGCCATGGGAGCCTGGAGCGTTTCCATCACCGGCAACGACACAGCGGCGGACTTGCATGGTGAGTACCAGGCGGCCTTTTCCCATCTGCCGCCGGAGGAGGCCGCCGCCCGTCTGGACGCCTTCGTGGAGAGGGAATACGGCGGTCCCGACGGCGCGTGCTGGCCGGATTATGTCTATTCCCTGGCCATGTTCATGTGGAAGCATGGACGGCTGACGGAGACGGTCCGCCGCCGCGCGCTTGCTCTGATGGACGCCGGCGCGGGGCTGGAGCTGTACGGGGAAAAGGAGCGGCGCGCGCGGGAAAAGGCCCTGGGGGCCTTCCGCCGGATGCTGGAATCCCCCCAGCCCGCGGCGCGGCCCATCCGGCTGAAGCTGAATCAGACGCCGGTGTTTCAGGTGGGGGACGTGCTGACCCTGCGGCTGTACACCAGGGAGGGGCTTTTTTACCCGGACAGCGCCCTGACGGAAGCGGCGTTCCGGGAGCTGGACGGACATTGGATGCTGCTGCGGAAGGTGCGGGACGACGTTGCCTGGCAGTCCGCGACCGTGCCGGAGGTCCGGGATATCTGGCCGAATTTCGAGGTCTATAACGTCTGCGCGCCGGAGGTCCCCGCCATGGAGGACTTCCACCGGGGCCGTGCGCTGGGCGTGGTGTCCGGCGGTGGAAGGGCCGGGATCTACCGCCGCCGCCAGGTGCGGGTCCTCGGCAGCAGCCTGGAGAAAATGCCGGCTTTGCAGGAGGAGCGGCACATCGGAGACATGCTGTTTTTAAACGCCGGAGCGGAAAACGATTTGGCGGAGGTCCGCTGGCTGTACCGGCATGGACTGGACCTGTAAAAAAGCCTCCCCGCGCCGGAATCGTCGGCGCGGGGAGGCTTTTTCTCACTTTTCACTTTTTCCGTCCTGCCCGTCGCTGAGCAGGATGTTCATGATCTCGCCGTAAAGCCGCTCCGGGGCTTTCCGGAACCGCTCCGCCAGCAGCGCGGCCATGTCCTCTCTGGGGATGGCCAGCTTCAATTCCATCACGCTGCCCATGTCGTCGTCCAGAGCCAGCGACGCGGTAAAGGTCCCGTTGGGGCGCTTTTCATAGGACGCCCGGACCTGGCTCTTCCGCCGGAGCTTTCGGTTGCAGGTGGACAGGTTTTTGTCGCACCGCAGCCGGACGGAATAGGCCAGGCTGGATTCACAAATCTCGCTGTTGCGCAGGCCCTTTTCCGTGATGGCGTACAATCCGTCCTCGGACAAGGTCAGATGCTCGGTCCGCACCAGGTCCGCCAGACATTCGGAGAAGTCAAAGTAGTCGATGGCGTCGTCGCACATCGTCAGGTCCAGTACCGTGTCGAAGGGAATGGGCTCGATGACCCGCGCCGTGATGTAGAGGATCAAAAACTTGATCTCCAGCTTGTCGTGGATGAATCCGCGTCCCGCCATGTGCAACACCTCCTTGCAAATCTTATTTGTTATTATACCGCATTTTCAGGCGGTTTGTATACCCCGAAATCGAAAAGGGGCGGAATTTGCCTTGACGCTTGCAAAAAGGGTTGGTATCATGTTATCCATCACAGCAGAGAGGCGGCGACTGAATGAAAACACGGATACTGGCCCTGTTCCTGGCGGTATGGATGCTGTCGGCCCTGGCGGGGTGCGGCAAGGAGGCGGAGGTCCCCGCGGACGCGCCCGCGCCCATCGAGGAGCCGGAGCCGGAACCGGAGCCTGAGCCGGAACCCTACGTGCCCTCCGGCACGAATCCGCTGACGGGGCTTCCCATGGAGGAGGTCTATGAGAACGACCGTCCGGTGGCCGTCATGTTCAACAACCTGAAGGCCGCCCAGCCTCAGCTCGGCGTCTCTTTGGCGGATATCATCTACGAGGTCCCGGCGGAGGGCGGCATCACCCGGATGCTGGGCATTTTCCAAACCCTGGAGGGGGTGGAGACGCTGGGCAGCATCCGCTCCACTAGGCCGTACTATCTGGAGCTTGCCCTGGGCCACGACGCATTGCTGGTCCATGCCGGCGGCAGTCCCGCGGCCTATTCCGACATCGCCGCCTGGGGCGTGGACAATATGGACGGCGTCAACGGCGGCAGCGACGCCAAGATTTTCTGGCGGGACCCGGACCGGCGGAAGAAGGCCGGATACGAGCACAGCCTGCTGACCTCCGGGCAGAATGTCCTGGACTATCTCTCCAAAGACCATTTCCGCCTGGAGCACAAGGACGCCTGGAAGTATCCGCAGACCTTTGTCCCGGACGGCGCTGCCGCAGGCGGAGACCCCGCGGAGCACGTCAAGCTGGTGTTTTCCAATTATAAAACGGGACTGTTCGACTATGACGCCGCCGAAGGCGTCTACCAGATCAGCCAGTACGGCGGGGAGTATATCGACGGCAATACCGGCGCGCAGGTGGGCGTTGCCAACCTACTGGTGCTGGAGACGTCCATCCATGTGATCTCCGGCGATAAGGAGGGGCGGCTGGAGGTGAAGCTGACCGGAAGCGGCGTCGGGACCTATTTCTGCGGCGGCAGGGCCGTGCCCATCCGCTGGAGCAAGGCGGACCGGAACAGCCCCTTCCAGTACACGGAGGAAAACGGCGCGCCCCTGGCCCTGCGCCAGGGCAAGAGCTATGTGTGCATCATCAGCCCCAAGACCAGTACCCTGAGCTATACATAAGGAGGAAGGCGCGCCGTCCGGCGCGCCTTCTTTTTCACCTCCGCGCACATGGCGCATAGACTGGACTGAAAGAATCCATCTTTCATTCAGCTACTTATTAGGAGGTATTGCAATGCCCGAGAAAGTCATGCCCGGTCCTGTGACGGACCAAAGCGGCATCCGAGAGGCGGTTTGCATCCATACGCGCAAGATCTATGATTCCTGCAGGGACAAAGACTGCATTGAGGACCTGCGGTTCTATCCGAAGCTGCAATATGTGGATGTCATCAACCGCGCGCTGTCCGTGAAGGGCGGCACCGCAAAGCTGCTGTACGTTTATGTGGATGTGGAGCCCGTCAGCTTCAACCGCGGCTTCTACACCGTGGATATGCGCTTTTTCTACAACGTGACGCTCCAGGCGTATCTGAGCTGCCCGGCGCCCGTCACGGTGGAGGGCCTGTGTGTGTTCGACAAGCGGGCCATTCTGTTCGGGAGCGAGGGAAACGCCAAAATCTTCTCCTCCGCCATGTGCACCGGCGAGCCCGATCTTCAGCTCATGAAGCGCTCCAACCTGCCTGTGGCGGTGGTGGAGGCGGTGGACCCCATCGTTCTGGACGCCCGTCTGGCGGACTGCTGCGGCAAGCGGGACTGCGACTGCGATCTGTGCGAGGTGCCGTCCTTCGTCAACAGCTGCTTTGACGGCGAGCTCTCCAGCGGCGACGACAGCCGCCGGATCTACGTGACCCTGGGCCAGTTCTCCATCGTGCGCCTGGAGCGGGATTCCCAGCTTCTGGTTCCGGTGTACGATTACTGCATGCCCGACAAGGAGTGCTCCTGCGGCAGCGGCGGCGAGGACCCCTGCTGCATCTTCCGCAACATCGCTTTCCCCACGGGCGAGTTTTTCCCGCCCAACACCGTGCGGATGCCGGAGAACTACGAGGAAACCAAGAATTTCTGCAGCTGCTGCAACTAAGAGAATGGCCGGCGGGGACCGATGTCCCCGCCGGCCGCTTGCTTTTTTACATTTCCTTCTGATACCGGGCCATGAGGAACAGCTCCAAAGCGGATTTCAGCACGAACACGCTTACTGCCAGCAGCGTCACCCACAGCGGCGCCCCCAGGGCGATGGAAAACCAGGCGGCGGCCATGACTGCCCACTGCAAAATCTCGCCGGAGACAGCCTGCGCCCGGCGGCGAATGGTCACATTGCGTTCGTCGTTGGCTTCGATTTCGCTGCGTTTCATTTGGGCGGGGTCTTTTTCCTCCCAATGGATCATAAGCCGGTTCGCTGTGCCCATGGCAAAAAGCCCGGATCCCACGCCGATCAGCATTCCCCCGACGCTGTTGGGGATCGGGACGCTCCGCAGCAGCAGCGCTGCCGCCAGCAAACAAACGCCGACTGCAATCAGGGCGTTATATAGCAATTTCCCACGTTTCATCGTAAGTTCCTCCTGTACCTTAACCTTTTTATATAGCAAAAAGACCAGAAAAATCAGGACATTATGAACGGAAAACGCCGCGTTTTCTTACAAATGCTGCTCCTCCTCATAGATGAAGATGTCCTCGATGGACATCCCGAAATACCGCGCCAGCTTGAAGGCCAGCAGGATGGAGG
>JAEXWS010000004.1 GCA_023406225.1 Bacillota bacterium
GCTCCAGATAGGCGCTGCCGTACTCCTCGATATATTCCTTCCGGCCGGGGAGGTTGTCCCCCAGAAGAAGATCGAACATCTTTTCCGTCTCCTGGGCGTCGGCGGGGGTCACCTGGATGAGCCGCCGGGTCTCGGGATTCATGGTGGTGAGCCACATCATGTCCGGCTCGTTCTCGCCGAGACCCTTGGACCGGTCCACCTTGTACTTCTTGCCCTCCAGACCCTTCACGATGTCCGCCTTCTCCTTGTCGGAGTAGGCAAACCAGGTCTTTTCCCCGCAGGTGATCTCAAAGAGGGGCGTCTCCGCGATGTAGACGTATCCCTCCCGGATGAGCGTGGGCATCAGCCGGTACAGCATGGTCAAGATCAGCGTCCGGATCTGGAAGCCGTCCACGTCGCCATCGGTGCAGATGACCACCTTGTTCCAGCGGAGATTGCCCAGGTCGAAGGCCGCCATGTCCTTCACATGCTTGTTCTGGACCTCCACGCCGCAGCCCAGGACTTTGATCAGGTCCGTGATGATCTCGCTTTTGAAGATGCGGGCGTAGTCCGCCTTCAGGCAGTTCAAGATCTTGCCCCGGACGGGCATGATGCCCTGATACTCCGCGTCCCGGCTCAGCTTCACGCTGCCCAGGGCCGAGTCGCCCTCCACGATATAAATTTCCCGCTTGTCCGGGTCCTTGGACCGGCAGTCCACGAACTTCTGGACCCGGTTGGCGATATCGATATTGCCCGAGAGCTTCTTCTTGATGTTCAGCCGGGCCTTTTCCGCGCTCTCCCGGGACCGCTTGTTGATGAGGACCTGCTCGGCGATCTTGTCCGCGTCGAAGGGGTTTTCAATGAAATAGACCTCCAGGTTGCTCCGGAGGAACTCCGTCATGGCCTCCTGGACGAACTTGTTGGTGATGGCCTTCTTGGTCTGGTTCTCATAGCTGGTCTGGGTGGAGAAGTTGTTGGACACCAGCACGATGCAGTCTTCGATATCCGCCCAGGTGATCTTGCTCTCGCTCTTTTGGTACTTCCCCTGGTCCCGGAGGTACTTGTCCACCGCGGAGACAAAGGCCGACTTGGCGGCCTTTTCCGGGCTGCCGCCGTGCTCCAGCCAGCTGGAGTTGTGGTAGTGCTCGATGACGCTCACCCGGTTGGAAAAACAGCAGGCGGCGGACAGCTTCACCTTGTACTCCGGCTTGTCCGCCCGGTCCCGGCCCTTCTTCTCCGCCTGCCAGAACACGGGGGCGGTGAGGCTCCCCTCCCCGGCCAGCTCCGTCACATAGTCCACGATGCCGTTCTCATAGAAAAACTCGGTGGTCTCAAAGCTGCCGGGGGCGGTCTCGTTGCGGAAGCGGAAGGTGACGCCCGCGTTCACCACCGCCTGGCGCTTCATCACGTCGGCAAAATACTCGGCGGGGACGGCGATATCCGTAAACACGTCCAGGTCCGGCAGCCAATGGGTGCGGGTGCCGGTCTTTTTGCTCTGGCTTTTGGGGAGGGGCGTTTTTTGCAGCCCGCCCACGATCTCGCCCCGCTCGAACCGGAGCCGGTACTCGAACCCGTCCCGCCAAACGGTGACGTCCATATAGCGGGAGGCGTACTGGGTGGCGCAGGAGCCCAGGCCGTTGAGGCCCAGGGAGTATTCGTAGTTGTCTCCGGAGACGTTGTCGTACTTGCCGCCGGCGTACAGCTCGCAGAACACCAGCTCCCAGTTGAATTTCTGCTCCTTCTCGTTCCAGTCCACCGGACAGCCCCGGCCCGCGTCCTCCACCTCCACGGAGCGGTCCGCGTACCGGGTGACGGTGATCGCCTTGCCGTGGCCCTCCCGGGCCTCGTCGATGGAGTTGGACAAGATCTCAAACACCGCGTGCTCACAGCCGTCCAGCCCGTCGGAGCCGAAAATAACGCCGGGCCGCTTCCGCACCCGGTCCGCGCCTTTCAGGGATGAGATGCTGTCGTTTCCGTAATCGTTCTTCTTGGTTGCCATCAGGTTCCTCCAACAGGCAGAGACTGCCGTAAAATCAAGATCATCAATATATGGTATTGTATCACACTCCGCGGCCCCGTTTCAAGTGTCCGGCAAAATGCGCCCCTCTTCCCGGCTTTTCCTGTTCTTTATTTGGATTTTTCCTAAAATGTTGTTGCGCAAAGTTTTCCATAACCGGCCTGTCACCTCCATGACCCGGCCCGTTTTCAGGGGTTTTGCACATTCTCCACGAGGTTTTCCACACTGTTATGTCAACTTTTGAACGCGCCGAAAAATGCCGTATTTTTTTCTCCGGCCCCCGCCCCCGGATTTTTTCAAACTGTTGCATATCCTACATATGAAAAGAGTATGATATGCTAATATAAGGACAGATATCCGGCGGGCCTCCAGCGGGCCTTTCAAACAAAACGATCAACGAATAAGGAGCGTCATTATGAAGTTTTATATTTGCAAGCACTGCGGCAATGTCGTCACCCGCCTCACCTCCAGCGGCGTCCCCACCTTCTGCTGCGGCGAGGAGATGCAGCTTCTGGAAGCCGGCGTCACCGACGCGGCGGTGGAAAAGCACGTCCCCGCGGTCACCGTGGACGGCGGAACGGTGAAGGTGTCCGTCGGCTCCGTGACCCATCCCATGACCGCCGAGCATTTCATCCAGTGGGTGGTCCTGGAGACGGAGCGGGACGCCTACATCCACTGGCTGCGGCCCGAGGACGCGCCCGAGGCGGCGTTCGCCCTGGCGGAGGGGCAGAAGGCCGTGGCGGTATACGCCTACTGCAACCTCCACGGACTTTGGAAAGCGGAGTTGTAAGGACCCAAGGAGGCCGGTTCCCAAACCAGGGAGCCGGCCTTTTTCCGCGCGCCGCCAGATCCGGTCCCGCGGATAAAGAAATCCCGCGGCCCCTTCCCCATTTGCGCGATTTGTGGTAAACTGCTATGTGGTGAAATTTTTCCTTTTGAAAGGTGGATATTACTATGCGGAAAACAAAGATCGTCTGCACCCTCGGCCCGGCCACGGACCGCCCCGGCGTTTTGCAGGAGATGCTGCAGGCGGGCATGAACGTGGCCCGGTTCAACTTTTCCCACGGCAGCCATCCGGAGCACCAGGCCCGCCTGGACGCGCTGAAGGCCCTGCGGAAGGAGCTTCACCTCCCTGTCGCCGCCATGCTGGACACCAAGGGCCCCGAGGTCCGGCTGAAAACCTTCGCCGGCGGGCCGGTGACGCTGCGGGCCGGGGCGGAATTCACCCTGACCACCGAGGACGTTCCCGGCGACGAGACCCGCTGTTCCGTCACCTATGCGGAGCTGCCCATGGACGTGAAGGCGGGGGACACCATCCTGCTGGACGACGGCCTGGTGCGGTTGACCGTGCTGGAGACCGCCGCCGCCTCCGTCCGCTGCCGGGTGGAGAACGACGGCGTGATGAAAAACAACAAGGGCGTGAACATCCCCGGCGTGCGGCTGTCCATGCCCTATATGAGCCAGCGGGACCGGGAGGACATCCTCTTCGGCGTGGAGCAGGGCTTCGACTATATCGCCGCCAGCTTCGTCCGCACCGCCGCCGACGTGCGGGAGATCCGCCGGCTGCTGGACGAGGCGGGCTCCTCCATCCGCATCATCGCCAAGATTGAAAACCGGGAGGGCGTGTGCAACCTCTCCGAGATCCTCCATGTGGCGGACGGGGTCATGGTGGCCCGGGGCGACATGGGCGTGGAGATCGACTTCACGGAGATCCCCATCATCCAAAAGGACATGATCGCCCAGTGCGTGGCGGCGGGCAAGCCGGTCATCACCGCCACCCAGATGCTGGAATCCATGATCGAGAACCCCCGGCCCACCCGGGCGGAGATCACGGACGTAGCCAACGCCATTTACGACGGCACCTCCGCCATCATGCTCTCCGGCGAGACGGCGGCGGGCAAATATCCGGCGGAGGCCGTGCGGACCATGGACGCCATCGCCCTGCGGACGGAGGGCGACATCAACTACGCCAAGCGGATGCGGAACCTGGCGGGCGAGAGCCGCCTCTCCATCGCGGCGGCCACGGCCCACGCCGCCTGCACCACCGCCATGGACATCGGCGCGGATGCCGTCATCACCGTCAGCCAGAGCGGCACCACCGCCCGGCTGGTGAGCCGCTTCCGCCCGGGCACCACCGTCGTCGCCTGCCTGCTGGACGAACAGGTGCAGCGGCAGATGGCCCTTTACTGGGGCGTGACGCCCCTGCTGATGCCCTATGCCAGCAACACCGACGAGCTGGTGGACTTCGCCGTGCATATGGCGGAGGAGGCGGGCCTGGTGAAGCAGGGGGACCTGGTGGTGCTCACCGCGGGGGTGCCCGTGGGCGTTTCCGGCACCACCAACATGATCAAGGTCCACCTGGTGGGCGGCGCCCTTCTCAACGCCGTGGGCATCGGGGAGAGCAACGCCTCCGGCCCCCTGTGCGTGTGCCGCGCGCCGGAGGACGTGGCGGAGCGGTTCCGCCCCGGCGACGTGCTGGTGGTGCCCTACACCACCAACGACCTGCTGCCCTTCATCCGCCAGGCCGCCGCCGTGATCAGCGAGGAGTCCGGCGTGAACAGCCACGCGGCCACCGTGGGGCTGACGCTGGATAAGCCCGTCATCGTGGGCGCGGCGGGCGCCGTCCAGCGCCTGCGGGACGGCGTGCTGGTATCCGTGGACTGCGCCCGGGGCGTGGTGCAGACCCTGCCCCAGTGAGCGCGGCTCAACGGAGCGTTGATTGCCGAAAGCCGCGGGATGCGGTATCCTATCGGCAGAGGTGAGACACATGGACCGGGCACGAAGAAAAGAACTGCTGGCGGCCTATCAGGACCGCCGCCCCGAGATGGGGGTCATCTCCCTGCGCTGTGAGGCCACCGGGGAATCTTTCCTGGGCGTCTCCACGGATACCCGGGCCGGATTCAACAGCATCCGGGCCAAGCTGGCGGGGGGCCGCCACCCCAACCGCCGCCTTCAGGCGCTGTGGGACCAGTACGGCCCGGAGGGCTTTACCTGCGCCGTCCTGCGGACGCTTCCATACGACGACCCCCGAAAGGACCAATCCCGCAAGCTGGAGGCCCTGCGGGCCGAATGCCTGGAGAAGGACCCCAAAGCCGGGAAGCTCTGGCGGTAGGCCGTCCTCCCAAAAAAGCAGCCGCCCTCGCGGGCGGCTGCTTTTTGCATTTCTTGCTTCTCAGCGGAAAAGGAAGAGCCATCCCGCGCCCAGCGCAAGCTGGACCAGCAATATCGCCGGGATGCCCACCCGGAAGGAGCGGTGGAGGGTCTTGTGGCGAAACACGTACATCCCCAGCAGCGCCCCCAGGCTGCCTCCGGCGAGGGCGGCCAGAAAAAGGTTCCGCTCCGGAATGCGCCGCCGCCCCGGATGCCTGGCCTTCCACTTGTCCAGGCCGTAAAAGAGGAAGGCAAACACATTGATGAGCGTCAGATACAGCGCCAGAACGCCGGCCGGCGTGCCGACGAACGCCCAGACAAGATCGCCCCGGGCCTCCGGGGCGTAAAGCATTTTATCCATTGCGGACCTCCTGAAAAAAGGACTGGCCGGGAGTCCCCGGCCAGTCCAGTTTATCAGAATCCTCAGCCCTTTGCAAGCGCGCCCAGGGCGCAGG
>JAEXWS010000016.1 GCA_023406225.1 Bacillota bacterium
GCCCTGTTCTCCCCCCGGGTCCGGCGGGCCGCTGGCCGTCTGCATGGGCGGGTCCCCGAAGGACCGGACTGCCGCAAACGCCTGGGGGAACTGCATCCCGTCCAGCAGCGTCTCCATGCGCTGGAGAAACTCCATCAAGCTTCGGAAGGCGGCTCCCGCGGGAAGGCCCGGATTGTAAAGCCGTCCGGCGATCACGCCGTGCTCGTATTCGTCCACGCACACGATGGTCGTCCGGTACTCGTTGCCGCGCAGTCTTCCCTGCATCCCCGTTCCACCTCCCTCCTGCATCTTATGAGGGCAGTATATCACGGGGCGGTTACAGAACCGGTTACATCTTCCAATTTCTCCTTCAAAAAACAAAAAAATTTTACCTAAAAAATCCCGGTCCCTTTTTGCGATATTGCACAAACACGTTCTATTTGCGCATCTTTTTGTGATTTGTAACGGACAGGGCGGCCCTCACACGCTCAGGCGGCGGCGGAGCTGCTCGGGATTGTCCGCGTAGTCCAGGGCGGTCTCCAGGGTGATCTGCCCCTCCTCGTACAGCGCCAGGATGGACTGGTCCATGGCCGCCATGCCCTCCGGCCCCCCGGCGGCGATGGCCCCGGCGATCTGGTGGTTTTTGCTGTCCCGGATCATGCTGCGGATGGCGGGATTGACGTGCATGATCTCATAGGCGGGCACCAGCCCGCCGTTTTTGTCCGGCAGAAGCTGCTGGGATACCACCGTGCGCAGCACCATGCCCAGCTGGACCCGGATCTGGGCCTGCTGGGCGGGGGGGAACGCATCGATGATGCGGTCGATGGTGTTGACGGCCCCCTTGGTGTGGAGGGTGGCGATGAGGAGATGCCCCGTCTCCGCCGCCGTCATGGCGGTGCGGATGGTCTCGTGGTCCCGCATCTCTCCCAGCAAGATCACGTCCGGCGCCTGGCGCAGGCAGGCGCGCAGGGCGGAGAGGTAATCCTCCGTGTCGATGGCGATCTCCCGCTGGCTCACGATGCTCCTCTGGTCCCGGTGGAGGAACTCGATGGGGTCCTCCAGGGTGATGATATGGGCCTCCCGGGTGCGGTTGATCCGGTCGATGACGCAGGCCTGGGTGGTGGACTTGCCGCTGCCCGCCGTGCCGGTGACCAGCACCATGCCGTGGCCCACGTCCGCCAGGTCCATGACCGCCTCCGGGATATGAAGGGCCCGCCAGTCCGGGATGTCGAAGGCCACCACCCGCACCACCGCCGCCAGGGAGCCCCGCTGGCGGTAGGCGTTCACCCGGAACCGGGCCAGCCCCGGCACCGCGAAGGAAAAATCGTCGTCTCCCGTGGCCCGGTAGCCGTCCATGGAGCGCCCCGCCAGGCCGTAAATGCCCGAAATGAGCCGCTCCGTCTCCGGCGGGAATACCTTTTCCCCACCGATGGGGCGGATGCGGCCCTCCGTTTTCTCGCTGACCGGGCCGCCCGCCACGATGAAGAGGTCGGACGCCTGGTCCGCCACCGCCTGTTTCAAATACTCCAGCAACTCCGCCATGAGCTCCTCCTCGTCAAATCAATGGGACGCCGTCCCAGACGTCCAGGCTCTCGTCCGCCGCCCAGGAGCCGGTGGGCGCCGCCTGCCAGCGCAAAACGGCATAGCCGCCGTCCTTGATCCGGACCTCCACCTCCAGGACCTGGGTGTCCGAGATGGGGCAGGCGTAGGCGTACACGTCGCCGTCCACGCTCACCTCCGGGGGCAGCTCGCCGCAGCGGAGCCTGGCCAAAATGGCCTCGGCCCGGCAGTCCGCCGCGTAATAGGCGCTCACCGCGGCGGCGGATGCGTCGGCCAGCCGCCCGTCCGCCTGAACGGTGGTCAGCCCCAGCAGGGCGAACACCGTCAGGCACAGCACCGCGAAGATCACCAGCAGGGAGCTCCCCCCCACGGCGGGGGCGGAAAAGCGGTCCCGTTCAGCCATTGCCGTCCACCTCCTGCCACGCCACGGGCAGCGTGCAAAGCCACGCGCCCTCCGCCGTATACACCGTCACGTCCGCCGCGCCCAGCAGCTTCTGGCCGCTGTCCGCCGGGGACACCAGCAAATGGTAGGCGGCGTCGTCCGCCGCCGCCATCGCCCAGTTTTCGTCATAGGAGACGCCCCAGAGGGACCCGTTCCACGCCCCGCCCATCATCCAGGCGGCCTGGGCATAGTCCCCGCCGCAGTTTTTCAGCGTCTCCGCCGCGTTTTGCGCGGCAAGCAGCGCCCGGTCCCGGGCCTCGTTTTGGCGGGAGGTCCGGTCCGACAGCACGAACACCTGCACGCACAGCGCCGCCGCCAGGGCGAATACCCCCACCATCACCAACTGCTCCATCAGCGCCAGGGGCGCTTTGCTCCTCATGCCGCCCCCTCCCTTCCGCTGCGCAGGGACAAGACCACCCGCTCCACGCCGCCGTCCGCGTCCGTCAGCTCCGCCGTCAGAAGGCTTCCCGGCGCGCCGCCGGGGCCCCAGTCAAAGGTCAGCCCCCGGGCGGCCAGGACCTTCTCCCCGTCCTCCGGCGCGAGCGCCGCGTCGGCGCTGGAAAACAGCTCCCGGATATAGCCGTCATAATAATAGATCCGTGTGTAGTAGAGCTCGCCGTCGATGGCCTCCTCCAAAAAGAGGGTGTCCCCTCCGGTGGGCCACATGCCCACGCCGTTTACAGGCATTTCCCCGTCAAAGGCGCCGGCCATGCATACGCGCGGCCCGCCGCCGGCCGCGTCCGCCTGGCGGACCCGGGTGGCGATGTACTGGGCGGCGGTGCGGCGGTCGTAGGACGCTTGGTCCCGGTCCGTCAGCCGCCTGTAGGCGTCCGCCCCCGTCAGAAGCACCGAGAGGACGCACACCGCGAACACGCCGAAGAGCAGCAGGGCCAAAAGCCCGCCCATATGGGGTTTTCTCACTTGTTCTCTCATGTCTCGTTTTCCAAAACCGTGATGACAGGCATCAGGTTCGATCCAAAAATATCATAGGCCACGGTGAACCGCCGGCCGTCCACCTGCACGCCGTAATGCTCCTCCAGATACGCCGCGTCCGGGGGATAGACCCCCTCGGCGGCGTAGCAGGCCGCCGCCGCCCGGCGGAGGGCGTCCTCCAGCCGGCGCTTCCCCTCGTCCGCCCGTCCGCTCTCCAGATTAGACAGAGCGGATAAAAAGCACAGCAGCACCGCCAGGGCCGCCCCGGGCAGCAAAATCCCGCGCAAGGCCCTCCAGCCTCGATCCCGTCTCTTCATAGGCTCACCCGATGGCCGTCATGATGTGCATCAGCGGCAGCATCACGGACAGCAGAATGGCCCCCACCAGCAGCGACGCGCCCAGCACCAGCGCGGGCTCCACCCGGGCCGCCCGCTCCTCCAGGGCCAGGTCCGCCTCCTCGGAGAGACGCCGGGCGATCTCCTCCATCACCGTGTCCGCCGTGCCGCCCCGGACGCCCAGCGTCAGCAGGCGGCAGGCGGAGGCGGGCAGGACCGCCGCTTCCCGCAGGGCCTCGGCAAGGCCCGCGCCGTCCTCCAGGCGCTTCCGGCAGGCCCGGCACCGCTCCACCGCCGCGGGCGTCTCTGCCAGCAGCTCCGCCGCCAGGTCGATGGACTCCTCCACGGAAAGGCCGCTGCCCAGTCCCATGGCCAGGGCCTGGGCAAAATGGGCGTCGTTCATCCGCCGGGACACGCCCCGGTCCCCCCGGCTCTTTTTCCAAAGGGCCAGCACCCGCGTCCGGAACCCGCCGGAGGCGGAAAAGGCCGCCAAAAACGCCGCCGCCAGCCCCAGCGCCGCGCACAGCGCCGGCATGGCCGCGTCCAGGGCGCGGCCCAGGGTCAAAAGCCCGCCGGCGACGCCGGTGAGCTGCCCCCCCAGGGAGGCGTACACATCGTTGAACACCGGCAGCACCCGGGCCAGCAGCACCACGATGACCACCAGCATCAAAACCAGCAGGACCGAAGGATACAGCAGCGCGCCGCGGATGCGGCGGTCCAGCCGCTCCCGGTCCTCGTAATACCGGGCCAGGGCCCGGAGGGCCTCCTCGGTGCGGCCCGCCCGCTCCCCCATCTCCACAAGGCCCGTCACATAGGCGGGAAACCGCCCGGACTCCCGCAGGGCGGCGGCCAGGGCCGCGCCGCCGTCCATCTCCCGGGCCATGGCGGCCAGCCATTCCCTTTGGGATGCCTCCGCCTCCTCCGCCAGCAGGGCCAGCCCGTCTCCCGCGCTCACGCCCGCGTGGAGCAGCAGCGCCAGCTCCCGGCACAGCGCCGCGGTCTCCCCGGCGCCCGATCGCATCGTTTTCATAAAAACTCCGTTTCCAATCAAAAAATGGGCTTGCAGTTTGTCTGCAAGCCCATTTTAAATCAATCCCCCGGATTCGTAAAGAGGATCAGTAGAGATATTTTGCCGTGTAGTTCTTTCCGTCCCCGATATACTGCATGATGGACGCGCTCTGTTTGCCGCTGGAGGCGAAAGTGGGGTCCATCCGCTGCCAGGTGGTGCCGTCGAAATAGATGACGCCCTCGATCCAGCCCGTCTCCTCGGACCAGACGCTGATCCAGGCGTGGTAGGCGGTCCCGGCGTAGCCCACCACCAGCTTGCAGGGCACGCCCTGGCTGCGGAGCATCCCGGCCATGAGGGCGGCGTAGTCGAAGCAGATGCCCGTTTTCTGGGCCAGCACGGTGTCCAGCACCGGGAGATACCCGCTTTGCACCGTGGCCGCAAGCTGCTTATCATAGGTGATGTTGTTCACCACGAAGTCGTAAACGGCTTTCACCTTGTCCAGCGTCTCCGCCTGGTTCGCGGTCAGCTCCGCGGCCTTGGCCACGGTGTTGGGCGCGTTTTCATAGTTCACATACTGGTTGGGCCGCAGGAAGGGCGCGAACTCGTCCTTCAGCGTGACGGCGATGGACTGGGACAGCACCGCGGCGTACCTGGTGCCGGAGACGTTTTCATACACGGTGATCTGATAGGTCCCGTTCCCGTCGGACAGGGGGAAGGTGGTCCAGCCGCTCCCGGCGGTCAGGTTGTACTGGTAGGCGTCCGGCGTGGCGGGCCCCTTCACCAGGACCTTCAGCCGCTTGTCCGTGGAGGCGGTGTACCGCGCCATCACGTAGCCGTCGGCGGTGTTGGAGTAGTCGATGGCCGCCTTGGCGTTTTTCTGCACCAGCGTCCCCGAGGCCACCGGCATCAGCATGGTGGACGCGGCGGGCGCGGCGGCCAGGGCCACCGCCTCATCGGCCAGGTCCACTTCCTCCAGCAGCACCGGGTCGGTGTAGCCCTCTTCCGCCGCCGGGGCGGTCTGGCCGCAGCCGGCCAGTAAAAGCGCCGCCAGCAGCAGCGAAATCAGCATTTGAACAGGTCGCCTCACGGCGGACGCCTCCTTACTTCCCGGCCAGGCCGGATCGATCTCTCTGTATGTACAGAGCTACTATAGCATATTCCGTTCCGGTTGAAAAGTACTTTTTCATATTTCCTCACAAATCGCTCCGTTTTGTGTAACTCCTCCCTTTTTCCATTGCATTGCCATTTTACATGTGCTATCTTATTCATGTATTTACTGTTTTCATTATATTATTGTATCCGGCGGCCGGGTCCGCCGTTTCATTCATGGGAGAGGAGGTGCCGTATGGAGGACGCACATCTGCAGGTGCGCATGCTGGGCGAGTTCTCCATCAGCCTTGGCGGCCGGGAGATCACGGACAGCGACAACCGTTCCCGAAAGGTCTGGCTGCTGCTGGCCTACATGATCTACTGCCGCGGCCGGGGCATCTCCCAGGAGGAACTGGTGGACCTCCTGTGGGGCGAGGAGGAGGGCAGCTCCAACCCGCTCAACGCCCTGAAAACCATGTTCCACCGGGTCCGCTCCATGCTGAATCAGCTGGACGGCGCCGCGGGCCACGTCCTCATCGTCCGCCGGGAGGGCAGCTACGCCTGGAATCCCGACGTGTCCTTCTCCTTCGACGTGGACGATTTCGAGTCCCTGTGCCGCTCCGGCGGGGCGGCGGAGGGCGATGCGCGGCTGGAGTTCTACCAAAAGGCGCTGGAGCTGTACCGGGGCGACTTTCTGCCCAAGCTCTCCTCGGAGCCTTGGGTGGTGCCCATCAGCGCCTATTTCCACAATCTTTACGTCCAGACGGTCCTGGACGCCCTGCCCCTGCTGGAGGAACGGGCGGACCGGGAGGGGGCCGTGGCCCTGTGCCGCAGGGCCGTGGAGCAGGAGCCGTATCATGAGGTGCTCTATCAGCACCTCATGCAAAATCTTCTGGACCTGGGCGACCAGCGGGGCGCCATCACCGCCTATGAGACGATGAGCGAGCTGCTGTTTTCAAACTTCGGCGTCATGCCGTCGGAGGAGCTGCGCTCCCTCTACCGGGAGGCGGTCCGCACCGTCAACGACCGGGCGGTTTCCCTGGGCACCGTCCGGGAGCAGCTCCGGGAGCCGGACGGCCCCGGCGGCGCGCTGATGTGCGATTACGACTTCTTCAAGGTCCTCTATCACGCCGAGGCGCGGTCCGTGGCCCGTAGCGGCGACGCGGTCCACATCAGCTTGTTGTCCGTCACCGCCGGGGATGGGGAGCCGCTGCCCAAGCGCAGCCTGGACCGGGCCATGGAGAATCTGCACCAGCTGATCCGCACGAACCTGCGCAAGGGCGACGTGGCCTCCCGGTGCAGCGTCTCCCAGTACATTTTGATGCTCCCCCAGGCCAACTATGAAAACAGCTGCAAGGTCTGCGAGCGCATCGTGCGGGCCTTTTTCCGCCAATACCCCCACTCCCCCGCGGAGCTGCACTACTCCGTGCAGCCCCTGGAGCCGAATGCGTGATATAAAAGCGTCATAAAAAGAGAACGCCTGACGGCGCTCTCTTTTTTGCATCTGCCCGCCCCCGTCTGCCCGACAGGCTGTGGGGCCGGCCGTCGAATGAAACCGCGCTCCGCCCCAGGGCGGGGTTTATGTTTTTCTATTCGTTTGCTTCGATGGAAGCAGGCATCCGCACCCCCCATTTTCTTTGTCTTGACAAAGAAAACGGGCCGTGCACGGTCCAAAAGAAAGGCGCTTAGGGGCAGTCCCAAAATGACCTCTCCGGGTCATTTTGGGGGTCACGTGCTCGCTGAGAGACTTTGTGCGGTGACCCTGCGGCCTCTATCCGGCTCGCGCCGGGGCGCGGTGAATGTTTCGGCTTTCCGCTGCGTTTGGCGGCTTTTGCGCCGGGAGGGTGGTTCCGGACACCTGGCTCTCCTCTTTTGCTGCCGCCCCCTGGCGCTTCCGGAAGAGAGCGGTGCGGCAGCGAAAAGAGAAGCCGGAGATGTCCGGGACCTCCCTCGTTCCTGTGGTTCCATGGCAAAACGGCTCTTGGAACCCCGCAAAACAGTCGGTAATCACGGGCACTCATCCCCCGCCCCCGGGAAGCCCGAAAAAGTCCCACGGTCTTTTTCGGCCCGGGGCAGGCCTTTTTCTTCGTCCTTCTTTTTCGGCCGGGAAAAAGAAGGACCCCCGTGCGGGCAGCACCCCCC
>JAEXWS010000057.1 GCA_023406225.1 Bacillota bacterium
GGCCGGCTGCGGCGGCCCCCAAAGCGCCCCCGATGGATCTGCGGGCGATGCGCCCGTCTATTCCAATCTGACCGGCGCCGCCGCCCGGGAGGAAACCGCCTCCACCCTCTCCGCCGCCGGGATCGCTGGGGACGCGGTCGACGCGTTCCTGGCGTTGGCGGAGGACTACAACGCCCTGGTGGGGGAGCAGCCCTATTTTCACGACGGTTGGACGCCGCTGCCCGCGGAGGGGGTGGACTATGACGGTCAGGATACGTACGCCCTTTGGATGGACGCCCGGCCCTACGCCGACGCCAACTGCCGCATCACGGCCTTTGGATTGCTGCGGGACGTGATCTCCGCCGCTGCGCCCATGGAGGCGGACGGATTTTTAATGACGGACCAGGACGCCCTGGAATCCTACGAACTCTGCGGCCTGGACGGGGAGGAGCAGGGCGTTTTCTACGCCGTGTTCGACCCGGTGCCCGTCAAGGCCACCACGGACGCGCAAGCCGTGGCCGACGCCGTTTTGGCGGAGTGGGAGAATCGCGGCGTGGCCTTCCGGGAGGGGGGCGCGTCGCTCGTGAGCGTGGTGTTCAACAGCGAGCTGGACGACATTGCCTATGTGGGCCACGCCGGGGCGCTGGTCCCCGACGGGGAGGGCTGGCTCTTTGCGGAGAAGACCGCCCCCACGCAGCCCTATCAGGTCACCCGATACCAGACCCGGGAGCAGGTGCGGGACGACCTGATGGCCCGCTTTGGAACGCAGTACACCGAGGGCCTCACCGCAAAGCCGTTCCTGCTGGAAAACGGCCATGCTTTTTGAATAAAACCACGCCGCCGGCATGACCGGCGGCGTGGTTTTTATAAAGGACCGCCCGGGGCCGGGGAAGGCTCAGCCCTCTGCCTCCCAGCGGCTCCGGGCCAGGTCCACGGTCCCGTCCGGCCGGAACGCCACGCCCTCCGCCTCCAGCAGCGCCCGCTGGGTGCCGGGGGCAAAGGTGTCAAAGCAGGGCTTTGTCCCGCCGAAGCGGTCCACCACCCGGTGGCAGGGCACCGTGCCGTCCCCGCAGGCGGCCATGGCATAGCCCACGACCCGGGCGCACCGGGGCATCCCCGCCAGGCGGGCGATCTGCCCGTAGGTGGCGGCCTTTCCGGCGGGGATGCGCCGCACCACGCCGTAGATCCTCTGAAACGCCCCCGCGCTCATCGTTCCCGCACCTCATAGAGGTCCGTCCGCCGGGCGGACAGAATGGGGAGCTGCCGCCGCACGGCCTCCACCCGGGCCGGGTCCAGGTCCGCATAGAGGGTGGTCTCCTCTCCGCCTGCCCGGCACAGCACCGCGCCCCAGGGGTCCACGGCCAGGGAGTTGCCGTAGGCCACGTATCCCGCCGCCTCGTTCCGGGCGGGGGAGACGCCGATGGTGAAGCACTGGTTGTCCACCGCCCGCTGGCGGAACAGCAGTTCCCAGTGGGCGGGGCCGGTGGTCATGTTGAAGGCCGCCGGGACAAAGATGCACGCCGCCCCCCGCAGCGCCATGCACCGGGCCAGCTCCTCGAACCGCAGATCGAAGCAGATGCAAAGGCCCATCGTGCCGAACTCCGTTGCGAAGGTGGTGATCCCGTTTCCGGGGGAGAGGGTCTCCGACTCAAAAAAACGCTGGCCCCCGGCCACGTCGATGTCGAACAGGTGCGCCTTCCGGTGGCGGGCGATGGGGCGGCCCGCCCGGTCATAGACGAAGCTGGTGTTGTATACCTTCCCCTCCGACAGCTCCGGCAGGGACCCGGCCACGATGTAGATCCCCAGCTCTCCGGCCAGGGCGGCCAGGGCGGACTGGGCCTCGCCGCCCTCCGCCTCGCCGTAGGCCCGGAAACAGGCGTTGTCGTAAGGGCAGCAGAACATCTCCGGCAAAACGGCGAAGTCCGCCCCCTGGGCCGCCGCCTCCCGGATCTTCCGGACGGCGGATGCGATATTTTCCCCTTTGTCCGCCGTCACCGGCATTTGAATGAGCGCCGCGCGCATCGAACGCACCTCCTGATGATGAATTGGCTAATATTCCCGCAGCACCAGTTCCGTGGCGCCGCCGTCGGGGGAGGAGACCAGCCGCAGCACCCGGGGGTGGCGGGCGTACTCCTCCCGCAGGAACGTCCGCAGGGCCGTGCCCCCGTGGCAGCCGTGGACCAGCCGCAGGCGGTACACCTCTCCGCCGGACCGGCGCAGCAGGGCGTCCACCGTGATTTTTGCCTGATAGACCGTCTTTCCGTGAAGATCGACGGTCTGCACGCCGGGTCCCATGCGGATCACCTCTCATTTGAACATTGTATCACAGGGACGGCCTGTGGTACAATGCAAAAAAAGGGAGGGATCGCAATGGCGGTTTATACGGAGAAAAAGACCTATCGGACGAAGGCCCATATGGGCATGATCGACGTGACGGAGGATTTTCAGCACGCGGTGGAGGAGGGGTGCAGGCAGCGGGGCATGTCCGCCGGGACCGTCACGGGCTTCACCACCGGCGGTGTGGCGGGCCTGACCACCCTGGAGTTCGAGCCGGGCATGGTGAACCACGACCTGAAAGCCGCGCTGGACGTGTTTTCCCCCTATCTGGACCAGCAGGGCCGGGTGGTCCCCTACCGGCACCATGAGACCTGGCACGACGACAACGGCTCCTCCCACATCAAGGCGGCGCTGCTGTCCCCCTTCATCACCGTCCCCTTCGTGGACGGCAGGATTACCGTGGGCCCCTGGCAGAACCTGACGCTCATCGAGTGCGACACCCGGGACCGGGTGCGGGACATCGTGTTCCAGGTGATGGGCGAGTGAGATTTCCCGGGAAATTTGGGGAATTTCTTTGCAAAGCGATTCTTTTTTGGTATACTGATGTTTTAGATCATGACCGGGAGGCGTGCGGATGCTGTATCATATCCTGGCGGTGGGCGACGTGGTGTCGGAGCCTGGGCTCCGGCATCTGGAGAAGAACCTGCGGCCCCTGCAAAAACTCAAGGACATCGCCTTTACGGTGGTCAACGGCGAAAACGCCGCCGCCGTGGGCATCACGCCGGATCAGGCCCGGCGGATCTACGACGCCGGGGCCGACGTGGTGACCCTGGGAAACCACGCCTTCGGCAAGATGCAGATCGCGGAGTTTCTGGACGACACGCCCTGGCTGCTGCGCCCCGCCAACTTCACGGGCCGGGCCCCGGGCCGGGGCTGCGGCGTGTTCGACCTGGGGGCTGTCCGGTTCCGGGTGATGAACCTCATCGGCCGGTGCGATCTGAGCTGGGGGGCGGACAATCCCTTTACCGTGGCGGACAAGCTGCTGGAAGAGGGAGAGGCGGACTTTACCCTGGTGGATTTCCACGCCTCCGCCACCAGCGAAAAGCTGGCCATGGGCTATTATCTGGATGGCCGGGCGTCCGCCCTGTGGGGGACCCACACCCACGTCCCCACCGCGGATGAGCGGGTCTATCCCAAGGGGACCGGCTATATCACGGACCTGGGGATGACCGGCGCGGTGGAATCCGTGCTGGGCGTCGAGCCCCGGCAGTCGGTGGAGACCTTCCTGGGGGGCCTTCCGGGCCGCTACCGGTCGCCGGAGGGACCGGCCAAGCTCCAGGGGGCTATTTTCACGCTGGACGGCGCCACCGGCCTTTGCACCGGGGTAGAGCGCATCGATCTCCGATAAAACCATTTAAAACAGAGAGGGAACAGCCATGTCTATCGAAAAAGTCAGAGCGTATTTCAAGGAATTCGGCGTCGACGGCCGCATCCGGGAGTTCACCGTCTCCTCAGCCACGGTGGAGCTGGCGGCCCAGGCGGTGGGCGTGGAGGGCGCGCGCATCGCCAAGAGTTTGAGCTTCAAGGTGGACGGCCAGCCCATCATCGTCGTGGTGGCGGGCGACGCCAAGGTGGACAACGCCAAGTACAAGGCCCAGTTCCACACCAAGGCCAAGATGCTGACCCACGAGGAGGCCCACGAGCTGCTGGGCCACGACGTGGGCGGCGTGTGCTCCTTCGCCCTGCCGGAGAACGTGAAGGTCTATCTGGACGTGTCTTTGAAGCGGTTTGAGACGGTTTTCCCCGCCGCGGGCAGCGACAACAGCGCCATTGAGCTCACCTGTGACGAGATGGAGCGGTATTCCTCCAACTTCCAGGCGTGGGTGGACGTGTGCAAGGCGTGGGAGGCGTAAAGGAGGAGCTTTGCTCCCCCTTCGGCCCACCCGCCGCCGGACTGCGGCCGGGCGTGTTTGCCCCAGGGGCGAACGGGCCTGGAAATTCCGGCGGGCACGCGCCCTGGCGAAAATGAAGTCATGTTCTTCTTTCGCTTTTGGCGAAAGAGCCGGGGGAGCCCCAGATC
>JAEXWS010000198.1 GCA_023406225.1 Bacillota bacterium
CGCCTATCTGCTGGGATAAAACGCCGCAGGGCCTGGAATGGATTCCAGGCCCTGCTCTGCTTGTTGAAAAAAACCGCAGCGTTTCGCCGCCGGGGCGGCGAAATCAAATCAAATTCGTTTTCCGCGGCGGCGTGTACGTCGCGGAAAACACTTCTCGGTCTGTAAGTGTACGAACTGTGCGCTAAAAGGCGCACAGCGCGTGCGCGCGACAGACCGCGGCCTACTCGAAAAAGTGCCTGCGGCACTTTTTCGACAGCCTCCGCAGGGCCTGGAATCCGTTCCAGGCCCTGCATTTTCATATTCAAATGAATCCAAGATGCTCCAGCAGGATCTTGCTTCCCAGCAGGATCAGGATCAGGCCGCCGGTCAGCTCCGCCCGCTTTTTATACCGCTCGCCGAAAAAGTTGCCGACCGCCACGCCGGCCAGAGAGATGCAGAACGTTGTCACGCCGATGATGCTGATAGCCGGCACGATGGCGACCTCCAAAAAGGCGAAGGTCACGCCCACAGCCAGCGCGTCGATGCTGGTGGCCACCGCCATCAGCAGAAGCTTTTTCAAATCCAGCCGCAGGGCGACGGCGCACTCCGCCTCGCCGTCCCCGGGTCCCACCGTTTCCCGAACCATATTTCCGCCGATGACGGCCAGCAGCACGAAGGCCACCCAATGGTCGATATTCTGGATGTAACCCGCAAACTGGGAGCCCAGCACCCAGCCCAAAAAGGGCATCAGCGCCTGAAACACGCCGAAAAACAGGGCGATCACCGCCCCGTGCCGCCAGTTCATCTTCGGCATGCACAATCCCTGGCAGACCGCCACCGCGAAGGCGTCCATGGAAAGGCCCACGCCGATGAGAAGCAGTTCAACAATACTCATACGCTCGTCTCCTATAGGATCACCGGCACCGGCCGGCGGATGGAAAGACTGTCCGGCGCCACGGAGCAGTCATATGCGCAAACATGGACGCCCTGGGCGGCGGCCGCCCGTAAAGCGGCCCCAAAGGCCGGATGGGTGGCGTCGTTGGGCGCTACGGAGCGTATGTCCTCCATTTGCACCACGAAGAACAGCGTGGCTTCGGCTCCCGCCACCACCGCCCGCTGCAATTCCTGGATATGCTTCACGCCCCGTTCCGTGGGCGCGTCCGGGAAGCGGGCGGCGCCGCCCTCCTCCAGCGTCACGCCCTTCACCTCCACAAAGTGGGGACCACAGGGCGTCTCCAGGCAAAAGTCCAGGCGGGACGCCCCACAGGGGACCTCTTTCCGTACCGCCGTCACCTCCGGAGAAAATCCTCCAGCCGACGCCCATTCGCCAAAAACCTGATTGGGCGCCTGGGCGTCCATATTGATCAGGCGTTCTCCCTTTCTCACCGCGATCAGGTCCCAGGCCGTTTTCCGGGCCGGATTCTCCGCCTTGGCCAGATAGACTTCCGCGCCTGGGAGCAGCAGCTCCCGGCAGCGCCCGGTATTTTTTACATGGACTGTCTGGATGTCTCCTCCGGCCTCCACATGGGCGATAAAGCGGTTTGGCCGGTCCAGAAACCGTCCGGGCACAACAGTTCCGTAATGCATCATGCGATCCTTTCTCCCGCCGAAACAGGCGATACAGCGACATTGATTATAACACGTTTTCCTTTGTAATTTTCGCCAATAAAATGTTCTCTTTTTTTCTATAATAGCAAAAATAGCGCGATTGCCAACTTGCTGATCCGCGCTTCCATACGAAATATATGCATTGGCCCGGGGCAGGAATGTACACCGCACCCCGCGTCCGCAGGCGGCTTCCGGCCTCTCCGCATGACGAAGGAACAGAGACGGCGTCCTGAGATGCCGTCTCTGTTCCTGGAACGGTGTGGAAATGCTTTCGGAGCCTTGTCCTCATGTCCCTGAAAGCAGCGGACTGTACATCATGATGGCGTCGTTTGCAAAGAGGAACTGCTCCTCCAGCAGTACGCCGTCCAGGCTGTATCTCCGCCGGAACAATTCATTGTGCCGGATGTAGCCGCCCCAGGAGGCCTGCGTCATGCAGGGATTTCGTTCCACCACCTCATAGCGGCATTCCGGCGGCCTGACCGCCCGCCATTCCCCCTCCAGATGGGTATCCCCCACCCGCACGCAAAGCTGGAAATCCTGGTCTGTATCGTTGCGGATCATCAGGTCCCGATGGGGATAGGCGCAGGTGGCGCCGCTGCCGAAGGGCTGGGTTCGACCCGCGTCAGGGAACACGTCATGGGAATGGCGGTACCGCTCCACGACGGTCAGCGGCGTATGGAGCGTCATCCAAAAAACAAGGTTGGATAGTTGACATAATCCTCCGCCCACATCGCTGCCGATCCTGCCCAAAAACAGCACCATTCCATCCAGATAGCCCTTTCGCTTGGTGGGCCTGCCGATCAAACGCCAATAGCTGAAGGTCTCTCCCGGATGCAGCACCACCCCATCCAAGCAAGCCGCCGCCAGCCGCAGATTGACGACCTTATTTTCCTGAAGCGCCATCTCTTCTCCCCGCAATTGGCGAAGCAGCGGCGTGGCATGGACAAATTGGATATAGGGCAGGCGCTCTCCGCAGCGGACCCGGGCCCACCGGAACCGGGGAGCGCACCAAAGGAGATATCGTTTCCCAGTATAATAGGCCCTGCCCAGCCGCAGACGCAGCCAACTGCGGCGGACAGGCGGCTGTAACTCTCGCATATGCATGGTAAAGCGCCCCCTTTCCCATAGGATAGCGCATCCATCTCGCCTGTTCAGCCACAAAAAGTAACAAAAAAAGAGACACACTCGTCGAGTGTGTCTCAGGTGTTGGCGCTACCTATCTTCCCGGGCCGTCGCCAGCCAAGTATTGTGGGCAGAAACGAGCTTAACTACCGTGTTCGGAATGGGAACGGGTGGA
>JAEXWS010000033.1 GCA_023406225.1 Bacillota bacterium
GCTCCAGGCGGAACATTACGCCGGCGCGATGCAGGCCAAGCGGGAGGGAAAGATGGTGGCCTGGGCCACGTCCATCTGCCCCCAGGAGCTGCTGGAGACGCTGGATATCGACGTGGTCTATCCGGAAAACCACGCGGCGGCCATCGGCGCCCGGAAGGACGCGCCCCAGTTCATCGCCAACGCCGAGGCCAAGGGCTATTCCACGGATATCTGCTCTTACGCCCGGGTGAACATGGGCTATGCGGACATCCAGTATTCCGAGGCGGAGAACATCCCTCTGCCGGACCTGATCTTCTGCTGCAGCAACATCTGCAACACGGCCATCAAATGGTATGAGAACCTGGCCAAGACCCTGCATGTGCCCCTGGTGATGTTCGATATGCCCTTCAACCACACGTTCGACATCCCGGAGCACAGCATCAAATACATGCGGGGCCAGATCGAGTACGCCATCGGCCAGCTGGTGGAGATCACCGGCAAAAAGTTCGACTACGACAAGTTCGGAGAGGTCATGAAGGTCTCCTCCGAGAGCGCGCTGTGGTGGCGGCGGGCCACGGACCTGGGGCGGAACCATCCCTCCCCCCTCAACGGCTTCGACATGTTCAACTACATGGCCATGATCGTCTGCGCCCGGGGCAAGGAGTCCACCAGGGACCTCTTCAAGCTGTGGCACGACGAGATGGCGGAGAAGGTCCGCCTGGGCAAGGGACCCTGGCGGGAGGGCGAGGAGAAGTACCGCATCATGTGGGACGGCATCGCCTGCTGGCCCCATCTGTCCGTCACCTACAAGACTTTGAAAAAGTACGGCATCAACATGGTCACCAGCACCTATCCGGAGTCCTGGACCATCGTGTACGAGAAAAACGATCTGGACGGCATGGCCCGGGCCTACAGCGCAAACTACGCCAACCGGAACCTGGACTACGGCACCGGCAACGTCATCAAGCTGGTCCGGGACTTCGATCTGGACGGCATCGTTTACCACTCCAACCGGAGCTGCAAGCTGATGGACTTCCGCCAGTACGAGGTCCAGCGGCGCATCGAGGAGGCCACCGGCGTTCCCTCCGTGGTGTTCGACGGCGACCAGACCGACCCCCGCATCTTCTCCCAGGCCCAGTATGAGACCCGCATCCAGGCATTGCTTGAGATGATGGAGGAGAACAAGATCAAAAAGCAGAGAGGTGACCTGAAATGAACGACGCCCGGACGATCATCGACGCCCTCTGCCGCCAGGCGCTGCATCCCGCCCAAACCATCGGGGAGAGCTGCAGATCCTCCGGCAGGGAGGCGGTGGGGTGCTTCCCCATCTATACGCCCGAGGAGCTGGTTTACGCGGCGGGCTTCCTGCCCGTGGGCATGTGGGGCGGAAACACGGAGATCAAGCTGGCGGACCGCTACCTCCAGGGCTTTTGCTGCTCCATCATGCGCTCCAACATCGAGTACGGCATGCGGGGGACGTATAACCGGCTGAAGGCCGTTTTGCTGCCCACCCTGTGCGATACCTTGAAATGCATCTGCGAAAACTGGAAGGTGGCGGTGCCCCAGGTGCCCGTTATCCCGGTGGTGTATCCTCAGAACCGGAACCTTCCGGCAGGGGAGCAGTACTTAAAAGACGAGTTCCAGCGCGTGCGGGGGGAGCTTGCCCGCCTGGCGGGCCGCAGAGTCACCGACGAGGACCTGGAAGCGGCCTTCGCCCTGTATGAGGACTGGCGGGCGGCCATGCGGGACTTCTGCGAGGCCGCGGCGGACCATCCCAAAACGGTGGACGCCAAGGCGCGGCATCTGGTCATCAAGGCGGGCTGGTTCCTGGACAAGGCCGCCTATACCGCCCGCATCCGGGAGCTGACGGCGGCGCTGCGGGCCATGCCCGCCGAGGAATGCGCGGTCCGTGTGGTGGCCACCGGACTGATGGCGGAGCCGGTGGGCATCCTGGACCTTTTGACGGAGAACGGCATCGCCGTGGTGGCGGACGATCTGGCCCAGGAAAGCCGCCAGTTCCGCACGCCCGCCCGGCCCGGAGGGGACGCCCTCTCCCGGATGGCGTGGCGCGTCATGGACCAGCGGGGCTGCCCCTTCCTCTATGAGGAGGGCAAGAGCCGGGGCCGGATGCTCATCGATCTGGCGGAGACATACAGGGCCGACGCGGTGGTGACCATGCTGATGAAGTTCTGTGATCCGGACGAGTTCGACTATCCCATCTACAAGGCGGAGCTGGAAGCGGCGGGGATCCCCCAGCTCTATCTGGAGGTGGAGCAGCAGATGGACAGCTTCGGCCAGGTGGGCACCCGCATCCAGAGCTTTGCGGAAATGTTGACGTAAGGAGGGCCCATGTATTTAGGAATCGACATCGGCTCCTCCTCCTCCAAGGCGGCGCTGCTCAATGAGGAAAAGGTGATCGTGGGGACCCGGGTGGTGAACCTGGGCACCGGCACCAAGGGCATCCAGACGGCGCTGAGCGAGCTGTATGACCAGGCGGGCATCGCCCCCGGACAGGTCCGTTACACGGTGGTCACCGGTTACGGGCGGCTGCTGTACGGCGAGGCCGACAAACAGATTACGGAGATCACCTGCCACGCCAAGGGCATCCACTTTCTGATGCCCCAGGTGCGGACGGTGGTGGATATCGGCGGCCAGGATTCCAAGGTCATCCGCATGGACGGCGGCGGCAACGTGCAGAACTTCGTCATGAACGAGAAATGCGCCGCGGGAACGGGCCGGTTCCTGGAGGTCATGGCCCGGGTGCTGGGCTGCTCCATCGGGGAGCTCAGCGATCTGGCGGCCCGGGCCACCCGGGATGTGGCCATCTCCAGTGTGTGCACCGTGTTCGCGGAGAGTGAGGTCATCTCCCAGCTCTCCCAGGGCCAGCATCCCGACGACGTGGCCCGGGGCGCCCTGCGGGCGGTGGCCAAGCGGGTGGCGGGACTGTGCGGCCGGGTGGGGGTGGAGGACGCCGTCGCCATGAGCGGCGGCGTGGCCCTCAACCGGACGATGGTGGAGGTCCTGGGCCAGGAGCTGGACCGGACCGTGATTCCCGCGCCGGACTCCCAGGCGGTGGGCGCCATCGGCGCGGCCATCCTGGCCCGGGAGCAGTACCACAAGAGCCGCTGAAAACAGACCGGGCGGCGGCCCGGACCCCATTAATCAAAGAGAGGAACATGTCATCATGGATTGGAAAGAATATTACAAGCAGCATCTGGTATCCGCGGAGGAGGCGGTTTCCCACATCAAGTCCGGAGACTGGGTGGTGCCGTCCCACGCCGCGTCCGAGCCGGAATACCTGTTTGATGCGCTGCTCAAGCGCAGCGGCGAGCTGCGGGACGTGCGCATCTGGCAGGGGCTGAACATCGGGGCCGCCAAGTACGCCCGCCCCGAGTACACGGAGAGCTTCAAGGTCAGCTCCGTATTCCTGGGCGGCCAGAACCGGGAATGCATCCAAAACGGCCGGGGCGAGTTCACCCCCATGGCCTTTTCCCTTCAGCCCCGGGCGATGCGCACCGGCGCGGTGCCCTGCGACGTGTACCTGGGCCAGGTGACGCCTCCCGACGACGAGGGCTATTGCAGCTTCGGCCTGTCCGTGGACTTCGCCCGCTCCTGCGTGGAGGCCGCCAAGCTGAAGATCGTCCAGGTGAACCGCAACATGCCCCGCACCTGCGGCGACACCAAGGTCCATGTGACGGAGCTGGACTACTTCGTGGAGGCGGACACCCCCCTCTATGAACTGCCCCTCATCGACAGCAGCGACCCCATTGTGGACCGGATCGGCGCCAACATCGCCTCGCTGATCGACGACGGCGCCACCCTCCAGATGGGCCAGGGCAAGATCCCCAACGCCATCCTCAAGTGCCTGTTCGACAAGAAGGATCTGGGCATCCACACGGAGGTCTTTTCCGACAACCTTCTGCCCCTGATCGAGGCGGGCGTGATCAACGGAGCCCGCAAGAGCATCAACCAGGGCAAGATCGTCTCCACCTTCATCCAGGGCACCCGGGCGCTGTACGATTTTGCGGACGGCAACGACATGGTGCAGCTCCATCCCGTGGACTATACGAACCACGTGGGCGTCATCGCCCAGAACGACAACATGGTGGCCATCAACTCCGCCATCGAGGTGGACCTGACCGGCCAGGTGGCGGCGGACGCCATGGGCATGACGCAGTTCTCCGGCATCGGCGGCCAGCTGGACTTTATCCGGGGCGCGGCGCTGAGCCGCGGCGGCAAGCCCGTCATCGCCCTGCCCGCCACGGCGAAAAAAGGGAGCATTTCCCGCATCGTGGCCCGGATGCAGGCCGGCACCCCCATTGCAACGCCCCGGAACGACGTCTTTTATGTGGTCACCGAGTACGGCGTGGCGGAGCTGTTCGGCAAGTGCCTGCGGGACCGGGCCAAGGCGCTGATCTCCATCGCGGCCCCCCAGTTCCGGGAGGACCTGGAACGGGACTTCTTCGAGCTTTACAAAAAGTCCGGCATCTGAGCACGCGCTCTGAAAGTATAAGCCATATCAATTTTTAGGAGGAACACGACATGAAAAAGACCCGCACTCTTGTATCCCTGGTCCTGGCCCTGGTAATGGTCCTGACCCTGGCCGCCTGCGGCGGCGGCGACGCCAAGACGCCCGCGAACGACGGTTCCGGCGGCTCCGGCGGCGCGGCGGACGACACCGTTTACACCATCACCGCCGGCGGCACCGTCCCCGACGAGCACCCCATTTCCCAGGGCATGTTCGAGTTTGAACGGGTGGCCGAGGAGCTGTCCGGCGGCCGCATCCAGGTGGAGACTTACGTGAACAACACCCTGGGCGGAAGCCGGGAGCTGGTGGAGGCCGTGCAGGCGGGCGAGCTCCAGATGTGCGAGACCAGCCAGTCCATGTACGCGAGCTTCACCGAGGAGCTGATGAGCGTGGGCCTGCCCTTCCTGTTCAAAAACCGCGAGGCCGCCTATGCCTTCTATGACAGCGAGGTGGGCGACCAGATCTCCCAGGCCATCTGCGACCAGACCGGCATCCGCATCGTGGGCTATTTTGAAAACGGCATCCGCCAGCTCACCAACTCCAAGCGTCCCATCCTCACCCCCGACGACATGAAGGGCCTGAAGATCCGCGTCATGGAGTCCCCCTTGTATATCGAGATGTTCACCGAGATGGGCGCCAACCCCATGCCCATGTCCTTCAGCGAACTGTATACCGCGCTGCAGCAAAAGACCGTGGACGGCCAGGACAATCCCTACGCCATCACCGCCACCAACGCCTTCTATGAGGTCCAGAAATACATGACCGACCTGAGCCACACCTTTGACATCACCTGCTACTCCATCAACGACGCGTTCTACCAGAGCCTGCCCGACGACTTGAAGGACGTGGTGGACCAGGCTGCGGCCGCCGCCGTGAAGGTGAACCGCGAGCAGTCTGTGGAGAAGGAAGCCGAGTATATCAAGACCATCCAGGACGGCGGCTGCGAGATCACCTTCCTGACCGACGAGCAGCGCCAGGTCTTCAAGGACGCCACCGCCGGGTGCTATGATTTCTTCACCAAGAACTACAATCCCACCGTTACCCTGGAGACCGTCATGGCCAAGGCCGAGGAAGTGAACGCGGCCAACTGATGTTGAAAACGGATTGCGGAGCGGCGGCGGCGCCGCTCCGCAAAGTCCCAAGGAGAAAGGGAACAGCATGAAAATATTGACCTTTATCGACCGTCATCTGGAGGAGATGCTCTGCGCCGTGCTGCTGTCGGCCATGACCATCGTGATCTTTATGCAGATCGTCTTCCGCGTTTTCGGCCTGCCTCTGTCTTGGACGGAGGAGATCGGCCGCTACATGTTCATCTGGCTCATCTACATCGGCTGCGCCTCCGCCATCCGCAAGCGCAAGCACATCTGCGTGGAGCTGCTGGACCTGGTTTTGAAGGACCGGGGCCGGTTTGTGCTGAGCATCATTTCCAATGTGATCTTCCTGATTTTTGCGGGCATTTTGACCTATTACGGCTTCTTTGTGGTCCAGAGAGTCTCCGCGCAGCTCTCTCCCGCCATTCGGATGCCCATGTCCATCCCCTATGCATCCGTCCTGGTGGGCAGCGCGCTGATGTTCATCCGCCTGATCCAGGACACGATCGCCCGGTTTAAAGAGAGAAAGGAGGAACTGAAGGCATTATGACGAATCTGATTTTATTCGGCTCCTTCTTTATCCTGCTGCTGTTGAAGGTGCCCATCGGCGTTTCCGTGGGCATGTCCATCGTACTGTATCTGACCACCTGCAGCACCCAGCCCCTGACCTATCTTGCCACCAACATGTTTACCGCGGTGGATTCCTTCCCCCTGATGGCCATCCCCTTCTTTATCCTGGCGGGCGGATTGATGGAGGGCGGCGGATTGAGCAAGCGCCTGGCGGATCTGGGCGGCGCGGCGGTGGGCCACATCACGGGCGGCTTCGCCATCGTGACGGTGCTCACCTGCATGTTCTTCGGCGCCATCTCCGGCTCCGGTCCGGCCACCGTGGCCGCCATCGGCGCGGTGATGGTCCCCGCCATGATCGAGCACGGCTATGACAAGGCCTTCTCCGTGGCGCTGATCGCGGCCTCCGGCTGCCTGGGCGTCATCGTGCCGCCCAGCATCCCCATGGTGCTGTACGGCGTGTCCACCGGCGCGTCTGTGGGCACCATGTTCATGGGCGGCTTCGGTCCCGCCATCGTCCTGGGCGGCGCGCTGTGCGTGCTGAGCATCGTGGTCTCCAGAAAGCGGGGCTACAAGGGCAACGGACAGAAGTTCTCCCTGGCCAATCTCTGGAAGCAGTTCAAAAACTCCATCTGGGCCCTGCTGGTGCCGGTCATCATCCTGGGCGGCATCTACGGCGGCTATTTCACCCCCACCGAGGCGGCGGTCATCGCCTGCGTGTACGGCCTGGTGGCCGGCGCGGTCATCTACCGGGAGCTGAGCTGGAAGAAGCTGTACGATTCCCTGATCGGCTCCGCAGAGACGGTGGGCACCGTGCTCATCATGGTGGGCACCGGCACCGTGCTGGGCAAGATTTTGGCGCTGGAGCGCATCCCCGACGCCATCATGAACGGCATGACCTCCCTCACCGACAACAAGTTCGTCATTTTGCTGCTGATCAACCTGCTGCTTTTGGTGGTGGGCTGCATCATGGACACCACCCCCGCCATTTTGATCCTCTCGCCCATCCTGTATCCCGTGGCCCAGGCCTTCGGCATCGGCATCTTCCACTTCGGCCTCATCATGATCACCAATATGGCCATCGCCTTCATCACCCCGCCCGTGGGCGTGAACCTGTTCGTGGCCTCCGGCATGACCAAGATGAAATTCACCGACCTTTGCAAGGCCATCGTGCCGTTTATTCTGGTGATGTTCGGCGCGCTGATCCTGATCACGTATATCCCCGCCATCACCGAGGCGCTCCCAAGGCTCTTGGGCATGATCGAGTGAGGTGGACTTCGTGTTTGACATCACAGGGAAGCGGGCCATCGTTACCGGCGGCAGCCGGGGCATCGGGCTGACCCTGGCAAAGACCCTGTATGACGCGGGGGCGGCCGTGGCGGTCACCGGCAGCGGGGAGAGCATTCACGCCGCGGCGTCTCAGATCGGAGACGCCGGGCGGGTCCGGGGCTTTATCGCGGACTTCCGGGACAGCGCCGCTGTGGAGCGCTGCTTTGGAGAGGCCAGGGACTTCCTGGGCGGCGTGGATATCCTGGTGAACAACGCCGGGACCCAGATCCGCCATCCCTGCGAGGATTTTCCCCTGGAGGAATTTTGCCAGGTGATGCAGGTGAACCTGGTCTCAGCCTTTCAGATGGCCCAACTGGCCGGACGGGAGATGCTGGCTCAGGGGAGCGGCAAGATCATCAACATCGCCTCCATGCTCAGCTTTTTCGGCGGACACAACGTCCCGGCCTATACGGCCTCCAAGGGCGGCATCGCCCAGCTGACAAAGGCCCTGTCCAACGGCTGGGCGGCCCGCGGCGTGAACGTGAACGCCATCGCCCCGGGGTATCTGGCAACAGACAACACCGCCGCCATCCGCGCCGACCCGGTGCGGAACGAGGAGATTCTCAGCCGCATCCCGGCGGGCCGCTGGGGCCGGCCGGAGGATTTGGCGGGCGCGCTGCTGTTTTTGGCCTCCTCCGCCTCGGATTACCTCTCCGGCGTGGTGCTGCCGGTGGATGGCGGCTTCATGGGCAGATAAGAGGACGGCCGGCGGAACGGAGCTTCGTTTCGCCGGCCGTTTTATCAGTTGAAAACGAAAGGAGGCGCGCCGTGAGCAGATACCGGATCGTAATCACCGAGAGCGAATATGAGGATTTCTCCGCGGAGCGGGAGGTGCTGGAGCCCATCGGCTGTGAGATCGTCAAGCTGAACTGCCGGGACGGGGACGTTTTGAAAGAGGCCCTGCGGGACGCCGACGGGGTGCTGTTCCAGTGGGCCCGCATGACGGGTCCCGTCATCCGGGCCATGGAGCGGTGCCGGGTCCTGGCCAAATACGCCACCGGCACCGACGGCGTGGACCTGGCCGCGGCCACGGGGCGGAACATCTGCGTCACCAACGTAACGGATTACTGCACGGAGGAGGTCTCCGACCACGCCTGCGCCATGCTGCTGGCGCTGTCCCGGGGACTGAAGCTCCATGACGAGGCCATCCGCCGCGGCCGCTGGGACTACCACGCGGCGAAACCCCTGCCGGACCTGCGGCGGGGCGTTCTGGGCATCGTGGGCTTCGGGCGCATTTCCCGCCGGGTGATGGAGAAGATGCGTCCCTTCTGCGGAGAGATCTGGGTGTCCAGCGGCGCTTCCGCCGAAGAGATCGCCGCCGCCGGAGGGGTGAAAAAGACCTTTGAAGAAGTGACGGCGGGGGCGGACTACCTCTCCGTCCACATCCCCGGCACGCCGGAGAACGCCGGACGGTTCGACCGGGCCGTGTTCGGGCGGATGAAGCATGGCGCGTGCCTTGTGAACGTGGCGAGAGGCTCCGTCCTCCGGGAGGAGGACCTGGCGGAGGCTTTGCAGAAGGGCCGCCCGGCCTTCGCGGCCCTGGACGTGTTTGAACAGGAGCCGCTGCCGCCTTCCAGCCCCCTGCTGGGGCTGGACAACGTGCTGCTCTCGCCCCACGCCGGGTGGTATTCCGCCGCGGCCCAGCGGCGGTTGCAGCGGACGGCGGCGGAGCAGGTGCGCGCCGTTTTGGAGGGCCGGCGGCCGGAGTGCCTGGTGAACCGGGAGGTGGCGGAACGGCTGTTTCCGCCCGAACAACAGTAAGGAGGAGCGCGCATGATGGATTTTGTGAAGATTTACCCCGCCGACAATGTGGCGGTGGCGCTGCGGGACGTGAAGGCGGGAGAGCAGGTCCAGGTGGACGGACGCGGCGTTTCCGTCCTGGAGGACATCCCCAACGGCCATAAGATCGCCCTGGCGGACATTCCCCGGGGCGGGGACGTGGTGAAATACGGGAACCGCATCGGAACGGCCGCGGCGGAGATCCCCGCGGGAGGCTACGTCCACGACCACAACGTGGCCACCTGCGCCAACAGCCGAAAAAGCTATACCTACACGCCGGACCCGGAGGCGATCTTCCCGGGGACCACGGAGGAGACCTTTTTGGGCTACCGCCGGAGCGACGGGAGCGTGGGCATCCGGAACCACCTGGCCATCATCCCCACGGTGTTCTGCGCCAACGGGCCGCTGCAAAAACTGGCCCGGATGGCGGAGGAGCGCTATCCTGCAAGCGGCCATTTCGACGGCGTGCTGCCTTTGACGCATCCCTATGGGTGCAGCCAGACGGGGAAGGACCTGGCGATGACCGCCGCCACCCTGGCGGGCGTCATCCGCAGCGCCAACTTCGGCGGCGTGCTGGTGGTGAGCCTCGGCTGTGAGATCAACGACCTTGCGACCCTGCGAAAGCACATGGGCCGCGTGGATGAGAGCCGGGTGAAGTTCCTGGTGCTGCAGGACAGCGACGACGAGTTCGCCGACGGGCTCCGGCTGTGCGGCGAGCTGATGGAGCAGATCGACCGGGACCGGCGGGAGCCGGTGAACCTCAGCGAGCTCCACATCGCCGTCAACTGCGGCGGCTCCGACGGTTTTTCCGGCATCACCGCCAACAAGCTGGTGGGCCGGGTGACGGAGGAGCTGGTGCGCCGGGGTGCCACCGTGAACATGACCGAGGTGCCGGAGATGTTCGGCGCGGAGCATCTGCTTATGAACCGGGCGGCGGACAAGGCGGTGTTCGACGCGGAGGTGGACATGATCCAAAGCTACAACGACTATTTCCGGCGCTACGGAGAGAAGGTCAGCGACAATCCCACCCAGGGCAACAAGGCGGGGGGCCTTTCCACCATCGAGGAAAAGTCCCTGGGCTGCATCCAGAAGGGCGGACGCTGCGCGGTGACGGAGGTCCTGCCCTACGGCGGGCGGGCCACGCGGCACGGCTTTGTGCTGGTCTCCGGCCCGGGCAACGACCTTACCGGCGTCACCGGGCAGATCGCCGCCGGAGCGGTCCTGACCATCTTCACCACCGGGCGGGGCACGCCCTGCGGCTTCGCGGGGCCCACCTTCCGCCTCTCCTCCAACAGCCGCCTGGCGGCCAAGAAGAGCGGGTGGATCGACTTTGATGCGGGCGTGCTGTTGGAGCGGGATTCCCCGGAGGACCTGGCGGAGCTGACCGACCGGCTCTACCGGGCGGTCCTGGACACCTGCGGCGGCGCGTACCGCACCCGGAACGAGGAAAACGGCTATTATCAAATGGGGATCCTCCGGGACGGCGTGACGCTGTGACCGGAGGAGAAAGGGAGGACGATATGAGCAATTCTGTATTGGAGACGATTTTGGAGACGAAGGTCATCGCCATCGTCCGGGGCGTTCCCAGCGGGCAGATCGCGGCTTTGGCCGGGGCCATCCGGGCGGGGGGGCTGCGCTGCCTGGAGGTCACCTTCGACCACGCCGCCTCCGGCGGTATCCAGGATACCCTGGCGTCCATCCGGCTGCTGCGCGGGGAATTTCCGGACATGTGCATCGGCGCGGGCACGGTGATGAGCGTGGAGGAGGTCCGCCAGGCCAGGGAGGCGGGCGCGGGCTATATCATCTCCCCCAACACCGACGAGGCCGTTATCCGGGAGACGAAGGCCCTGGGCCTTACGTCCATCCCCGGGGCCATGACCCCCTCCGAGGCGGCGAACGCCTGGAAGTGGGGGGCGGACCTGGTGAAGCTGTTCCCCGCGGGCGTGCTGGGACCGGAGTATATCAAGGCGCTGAAGGCGCCCCTCAAGCACATCCCCGTTACCGCCGTGGGCGGCGTTACCCCGCAGAACGCGCCGGACTTTCTGGCGGCGGGCTGCGCGGGCGTCGGCGTGGGGGGCAATCTGGTGTCCCCGAAGCTGGTGGCCGAGGGGCGGCTGGAGGAGATCGCGGAGACCGCCCGGGCGTACGGGAAAGCTGTTGGGAGGTGAGCGCCGTGGCGGGAGGACTGACCGCTTATTTCGACGTGGGCACCACGAACCTGCGGCTGTATCTTCTGGATGAGCGCCTGGAGACGCTGGCGGTCCTGCGCCGCGCGCTGGGGGCCCGGGACGCGGCCATCGCCGGGTCCCGCCGGCCTCTTCTGGAGGGGATGGGAGAGGCGTACCGCCAGGTTTTGAAAGACGCCGGGGCGGCGGATGGAGACGTGAAGGCCGTCTATGCCTCGGGCATGGTCACCTCGCCTTACGGCCTGCGGGAGATCCCCCACTTTCCCGCCCCGGCCACGGCGGAGGAATTCGCCCGCGGGGGCGTCACGCCCTGCTTTGAACCCGAGGTGTTCGGGCGGGAGCTTTGGCTGGTGGCGGGGCTGAAGACCGTGGGCGCGGACATCTCCTCCACCAACAACACCCGGGGAGAGGAGATCGAGACGCTGGGGGTCCTGCCGGAGCTGGAGCGGCGCTTTCCGGGACGGCAGGCCGCCGTCATCCTGCCCGGGTCCCACACCCATGTCCTGCTGGCGGGGCAGGGGCGGCTGGAGGGCATCCTCTCCACCTTCACCGGCGAGCTGTTCCAGGCCATCCGGGAGGAGACGGTGCTGGCTCCGGTGCTGGAAACGCCGTCGGACCACCCGGACCCGGACGCGGTGGCCCTGGGAATGGAGAATCTTGAACGGTACGGCTTCAACCGGGCGCTTTACATCGGCCATGCCATGCGCGTTTTTGAGGAGGGCACGCCCCACAGCCGCCGCTGTTACTGCGAGGCGGTGATCTCCGGCGGCGTGATCCAGGCCCTGGACGCCTGCTGCCGGGAGCGGTGGAGCGCCTGCGACGTCGCATTGGTGGTGGCGGGACCTTATATGGCGGAGCTGTTCGGACTGCTGCTGCGGCGCAGCGAACGCATCCGCCGTTGGGAGAGCCTGACGCCCTCCGGCGAGGACGGCTTTGCCCTGGAGGGCCTGCGCCGGATCATAAGGATCAGAGAAAGGAACGATTTATGAGCAAACGGGTTTTGGTGACCTCACGATCTTTTGGGTCCATCGACTCCACGCCCCTGGATATTTTGAATGACGCCGGATGCAGCGTGACGCTGATGGGCAGGGACTTTGCGATGGACCGCTTTGAGGCGGCGGTGGTGGACTGCGACGTTCTCATTATCGGCGCCCACGAATTTTCCCCCGCGCTGATGGCCCGGTGCAAAAAGCTGCGGCTGATCTGCAAGCACGGCGCGGGGCTGGACAACATCCACCTGGACGAGGCGGCGGCCCAGGGCGTGGCGGTGTGCAACGCGCCGGGCACCAACGCGAACGCGGTGGCGGACCTGACGCTGGGCCTGATGCTCTGCTGCGCCCGGCACATCGCCTTGGCGGACCGCCGGGTGCGGGCGGGGGCGTGGAAGTCCCACACCGGGCGGGATGTGTGCGGCAAGACCCTGGGCCTTCTGGGGTTTGGCAGCGTGGCCCGGAACGTGGCCCGCCGGGCCGCAGGCTTCGACATGCAGGTGCTGGCCTACGATCCCTTCCTCAAGGAACTGCCCGCGGGCTTTCCCCACGTCCGCCTCTGCGCCGACGTGATGGAGGTGATCTCCGGATGCGACTTCCTCTCCGCCCATCTCCCCCTGACGGAGGAGACCCGGAACATTGTGGGAGAGAAGGAGATGGCCGCCATGCGGCCCGGGTCCTATCTCATCAACACCGCCCGGGGCGGCGTGGTGGATGAGGCGGCGCTGTACCGGGCGCTGGTATCCGGCCATTTGGCCGGGGCGGCCATGGACGTTGCCGCCGAGGAGCCCATGCCGCCGGACCATCCCCTGCTGACGCTGGACAACGTGGTGGTGACGCCCCACATCGGCATGTACTCCAAGGAGGCCATCAACGCGGTCAGCATCATCTGCGCGGAAAACGCCGCCGCCTGCCTGACGGGCGGGGCGCTCAAATTCCAGGTGGTCTGAGAGAGTGGGGCTGAACGGAAGTTCGGCCCCGTTTCTTGAAGAAGATGACAAAATGTGATATCATATACCTCGATCCCGAAACCTGCCTCTGGAAAGGAGCCCGCCATGTGGTCGCTGGATAAGCCCTGTGAATTTCCCTCCTCCGCCCTTCGCGCCGTGATTCGGAACACGCCCAACGGCATCCTGTTTTTTGACGACGATTTTCAGGTGGTTTTTGCAAATCCGGCGGCGGCCCGGCTGCTGGGTCTGCCCTATCCGCTGGAGGAGAGCCTGGACGTGCGGACGCTGACGGGCCCGCTGGACCTGCAGCGCCTGGAGGAGGGGGCGACCCTGATCATGCGCCGGGGGAACGATCTGTTCCATTACAGGCTCTTGTCCATGCAGGAGGGCGGGAGGTCCACGGGACACGCCCTGATTCTGATGGAGTCCGAAGAGGTGCTGCACTCCAAGTCGGAGCTGGAGGCGGCCTGGAAGCTGACGAGCGAGATGGAGGAGATCCTGGAAGGCTCCTTCGACGGCATCCTGGTCACGGACGGGGAGGGCAACGTCCAGTTCGTCAACAGCTCTTATGAACGGGTGGCCGCCATCCCGAAAAAAGAGCTGGCGGGCCGGAACATGAGAGCTCTTATCAACCCGGTGTGGATGGAGAACTCCGTGGCCTTCGTGGTCATGGACGAGCGGAGGCCCGTCTCCAAGCGCCAGGTGACGAAGGACGGCCGGGATATCATCGTCACCGGCAAGCCCGTCTTTGACGACGCGGGCAACATCAAGCGCATCGTCATCAACGCCCGGGACATTACGGAGATTTTTCAGCTCCGGGAGGAGCTGCTCAACGCCAAGAACCGGGAGCTGCAGCACTACCAAAGCGTCCTCAGCACCACCGATGTTGAGACGGAAAAGGTGGTGGCTGTCAGCGAGAACATCAAGAAGGTGTTCACCCTGGCAAAGCGGGTGGGGCCCTTTGACGCCACGGTGCTGATCCTGGGCGAGTCCGGCGCGGGCAAGGAAGAGGTGGCCCGCCAGATCCACAACAGCAGCATGCGCCGGGACCGCGCCCTGGTGACCATCAACTGCGGCGCCATCCCGGAAAATCTGCTGGAAAGCGAGCTGTTCGGCTATGAGAGGGGGGCGTTCACCGGAGCCTCCAACGCCGGGAAGATCGGCCTGCTGGAGGCCGCGGACGGCGGCACGGTCTTTTTGGACGAGATCGGGGAGATCCCCCTCTCCTTCCAGGTGAAGCTGCTGCGGGTGCTGGAGACGAAACAGGTGACCAGGGTGGGCGGCGTCCGGGCCAAGAGCATCGATGTGCGCTTCGTGGCGGCCACCAACCGGGACTTGAGCAAAATGGTGCGGGAGGGGACCTTCCGGGAGGACCTCTATTACCGGCTCAACGTCGTCTCCATCACCGTGCCGCCCCTGCGCCAGCGGCGGGAGGACATCCTGCCCCTGAGCCTCTATTTCCTCAATATGTTCAACCGCAAGTACAACCAAAACAAGGTCATGACGCCGGAGGTCATCAAGCGGATGGAGGAGTACGACTGGGAGGGCAACGTCCGGGAGCTGCGCAACGTCATGGAGCATATGGTCATCATGAGCCACAGCGTCCAGCTCCAGATCAGCGACGTGCCCTGGATCATCTGCCAATGCGCCGGAAAGGAGCCGGACCCGCTGGCTCCCCCGCCTGCGGCGGAGGCGGAGACGGAGACGACCGATTTGAACCAGGCGGTGCAGGCGCTGGAGCAGCGGCTGCTGCTTCAGGCCAGGGATGCCTGCGGCTCCACCCGGGAGATGGCCCGCTATTTGAACGTGGACCAGTCCACCGTGGTCCGCAAGCTGCGCAAATACGGGATGAGCTGAGAGATCAAACGAGCGCCGGCCAAAAGGCCGGCGCTCGTTTCCGTGGAAGGACCGCCGCGGGGCCGGGAGGGCGGCTCCGGGCGCGGTTTACTGCTTTTCGTACCGGTAGAAGCCCTCGCCGGACTTCCGTCCCAGCATCCCCGCGTCCACAAAGCGCTGCAGGACCGGGCTGGGGCGGAAGCGGTCGCCGTAGGCGTCGAAGAGAATCTGGTCCACGCTGACGTTCAGATCGTGGCCAAGCTGGTCCAGCAGCTTGCAGATGCCCACGGGGTGGCCCAGGCCGTACACACAGATCTTGTCGATATCCTCGGGCGTGGCCACACCCTCTTCCACCAGGCGCATGGCCTCGCCGTAAAAGACGTGGAACAGCCGGTTCAGGGCGAAGCCGGTGACGTCCTTCACCCGCACGGGCTCCTTCCCGATGGAGAGCAGCAGCTCCGTGACGGCGTCGGCCGTCTCGTCGGAGGTCAGGAGGCCCGGGATGACCTCCACCAGCTTCATGACGCTGGCGGGGGAGTTGAAGTGCATGCCCGCGAAGCGGGCGGCCCGCTCCCGGCTGACCGCGGCGGCCAGCTTGGTGATGGAGATGCTGGAGGTGTTGGAGGCCAGGATGGTCTCGGACTTGCAGATGCCGTCCAGCTTGCGGAAGGTGTCGGACTTGATCTCCAGGTTTTCCAGGACCGCCTCGATGATGAGGTCGCAATCCGCCATCAGCGTCAGGTCCGCCGTGGGAGTCACCCGGGCCAGGACGTCCTGCTTTTGCTCCTCGGTGAGTTTGCCCTTGGCCACCTGCTTGGAGAGGACCGCGTCCTGCTTCTTTTTTCCGCCGTCGGCAAACTCCTGCTTGATATCCGCCAGCACCACGTCCATGCCGCTGCGGGCAAAGCACAGGGCGATCTCCGCGCCCATCATTCCCGCGCCGACGACACCGATCTTTTGAAAGTTCATTTCATTCGCTCCTATTCGTTTCTTATTCGCAGTTTTCCACGATGACGGCCATGCCCTGGCCGCCGCCGATGCAAAGGCTCTCCAGTCCGTACCGGGCCCCCCGGCGCTTCATCTCATAGATCAGGGTGGTCAGCAGCCGGGTGCCGCTGTTGGCCAGGGCGTGGCCGTGGGCGATGGCGCCGCCGTTGACGTTGACGCGCTTATAAAGCTCCGTGCCCATGTCCATGCCCAGCTCCTTCAAGCAGCCCAGGGATTGGGCCGCAAAGGCCTCGTTCAGCTCGATCAGGTCCATGTCCTCCAGTTGCAGGCCGGTCTTTTTCAAGACCTTCCGGATGGCGGGCACGGGACCCAGGCCCATATACCGGGGGTCCACGCCGGCGCTGGAGGTGGCCAGGATGCGCACCAGGGGTTTCAGGCCCAGTTCCCGGGCCTTGTCCTCGCTCATGACCACCACGGCGGAGGAGCCGTCGTTCATGCCGGAGGAGTTGCCCGCGGTAACGATGCCGTCGGGCTTGAAGGCGGGCTTCAGCTTGGCCAGGGATTCCATGGTGGTGTCGGGCTTGGGATGCTCGTCGGTGTCGAAAACGAAGCTGCTCCGGCGGTCCTTCACCTCAAAGGGGAAGATCTCGTCCTTGAATTTTCCGGCGTCCTGGGCGGCCTTGGTCTTGCGCTGGCTGTCCACGGAGAAGGCGTCCAGCTCCTCCCGGGTCATGTGGTAGCGGGCGGCCACGTTTTCCGCGGTGATGCCCATGTTGGTGCCGGGATACTTGGCCTGGGGCTGGACGATGGTCACGCCGTGGGAGAAGGTGTCGTACAGGGGCTTGTCGCCCATGCGCAGGGGCTGGTAGCGGGCGGTGGGGGGCAGGTAATAGGTCATGCGGGACATGACCTCCACGCCGCCCGCCACGATGATGTCCGCCTCGTCGGCGGCGATCTCGTAGCAGGCGCTCTGCACCGCTTGAAGAGAGGACGCGCACTGGCGGTCCACGGTGTAGGCCGGGGTCTCCTCGGGCACGCCCGCCATCAGCGAGGCGCAGCGGGCCACGTTGGGCGTGTAGCCGTACACGTCTCCGAAAATGACCTGGTCGATCTGGCTCAGGTCCACGCCGCCCCGCTTGGCGGCCTCCTGGATGGCGGCGGCGCCCAGGTCCTGGGCCTCCACGGTCTTGAGGCTTCCTAAGTACCCGCCCACGGCGGACCGGGCCGCGCCGGTGATGACAATGTTTTTCATAATTCCTCCTGTTGTCCGGCTCAGCGTCCGGTGAATACGGGCTTCCGCTTCTCCAAAAACGCGGCCATGCCCTCCTTTTGATCCTGGTGGTTGAACAGCTCCGCCCAAAGAGCGGCCTCGTGGGCGCAGGCGTCGGTGAAGTCCGGGTGGCCCACGCCGTATTCGATGGCGTTCTTGGCCGCCGCCAGGGCCAGGCTGCTGCGGGTGCAGAGCTTGGCGGCCCACTTCCGGGCCGTGGGCAGCAGTTCCTCCCGCTCCACCGCCAGATTCGCAAGGCCGATGCGCTCCGCCTCCGCGCCGTCCACCACCCGGCTGAGATAGATCAGCTCTTTGGCCTTGGCCTCGCCCACCAGCCGGGGCAGCAGCACCGTGCCGCCCGCGCCGGGGATGATGCCCAGGTTCAGCTCCGTCAGTCCCAGCTTGGCGGTCTTTGCGGCGATGCGGAAATCGCACCGGAGGGCCAGCTCCAGCCCGCCGCCGAAGGCGTAGCCGTCCACCACGGCGATGGTGGGGATGGGCAGGGACTGGATCTTGTTATAGGTGGGGGTGAACAAAAAGGCACGTGCCCCCGCCTCGTCGCAGGGGGCCATGTCCTTGATGTCCGCGCCGGCGGCGAAGTTCTCCTCGCTGTAAAACAGCAGGACCCGGATGCCCTCGTCCGCCCGTACCTCCTCCACCAGCGCGTCCATCTCGTCCACGATGGCGCGGGATAGGGCGTTCAGCGCCTCGGGCCGCAGAACTTTGATGGTGGCCGTCTGGCCGTCCCGTTCCAGAATGATTTGTCTGCTCATATGCGCTCCTTTCCTCTGGGGAAATTCTTTCAAATTCAGGATACCCGCCCCCCCTTTGAGAAAGTTATTTGAAATCTTTGCAAATTCTTTGTTTTCATAGAATGCTCTTTGTGATACACTAAAAATGTAAAAATGCATTTAAATTGGAGAGGGGATGGGCGGATGGAACTGGTGTCGCTGGGCGCGCCCCAGGCCCGGTATGAAGCGGAGCGGCTGCATCTGGAGAGCTGCCTGGAACATGCGGCGCATTTGAAGCTTTTGGCGGTGGAAGCGCCCACGCTGTCGCCGCAATCCCGGGTGGCGGAGGCGTGCCTGGGCCGTTTGGGGCCCTGCCTCTCGTTCCGAATGCGGGATGCAAAAGAGCGGGACCGTCTTGCCCGGGCGCTCGGACGGTTTTGGCGGGAGGCGGAGGAGACGCCGTCCGCGCCGCCCTCGGTCCGGGAGCTGATGGAGCTTCAGCCGGATGGGAACTGCTTTTTGCTGCTGGACGGGGCGGAACGGCTGACGGCGCCCAGTCCCCTGGGGGACTTTCTGGAGGAGCTGCTGCTCCGTTGCCGGGAGGGGCTCCACATCGTGCTGCTGGCCCCGTCGCCCATCCCGTTTCTCCGGCAGACCGACGCCCTGCCCCGGGAATCGGCGGCGGTGACGCCGGGGACCATGGTGCTGGACTGGGACGGGGCGTCCGCATGTCTCCAAAGCGCCTATCCCGGCCTGCTGGAGAGCGACAGGCGCCTGGTGTTCCAGTGCAGCGGCGGCTGGACCGCCGCCATGGACGCGGTGGCGGGCCGTTTGGCGGCGGACAGCGGAGAAAACGCCCACCGCACGCCCCAGGACCTTGCCCGGTTCCTTCCGGCGGTGGGCGAGCTGCTGGAGCGGTGGACGGCGGCGGCCTGGACGCGGGAGACGCTGGATCACCTGGAAAAGGTCTGCGTGTGCACAAAGCTGCCGGAGGAGCTGGCGGAGCGGCTGACAGGGGAGGGGAGCGCCCTTCTGCGCCGTTTGGCGGCGGAGGGCTTTCCCGTCCGGTCCACGGACGATCTGGAGCCGGTGTACACCCTGAACCCGGTGGTGCAGACATGGCTGTACCACCAGACCCGCCGGACGCGGGGCTGGGGGTTTTTGCTGGAGCAGCACCGGATTGCCGCCGCCTTCGGACAGGAGCGGGGCGACTGGGGCGAGGTGTTTCGCCACCAGCTCCGCCGGGGCTACATCGAGGAGGCGGCGCAGAACTTCCGTTATCTGAGCTTTTCCGAGCTGGACGCATCTTTGCTGGACGAGTACAGGGCCTTGCTGCGCAGGCAGTCTCCGGCGGCCATGGACCGCCTGCCCTGGGTCCAGCTTGGCTACGCCGTGGCCATGAAATACCGCCATCCCAACATCGCCTTCCGGTGTCTGGACCGGGCGCTGGAGCTGTTTCAGGCCGGCGGGGAGCCGGAGGGCGTGGTGCTGGCCTGCTGCCAGAAGATCAGCATGGGCTTTTTCGCCACGGAGCAAAAGGGCGTGGTGGAGGACTGCCTGCGCATCCTGGCGGAGGAGAAGTTCGCCGACGGGGAATTGGACCCTCTTCTGGACGGCTATCGGAAGGTGTTCACCGCCTACGCCGTCCTCCAGCGGGGCACGGAGGCCCGCCGGGCGCTGGAGCTTCTGGAGCAGGCCCGGGAAACCGCCATCATCCGGGAGGACGTGAACCTGCGGCTGTGGGCCTGCTTCGTCCAGCTCCTGACCTACAGCCAGTCCAGCCGGGACCCCGGCGGCCTGCGGACCGTTCTGGACGAGTCCATGGAGCTGGTGGAGCGGCCGGAGGTCCAGAAGCCGCTGAAGATGTGCTTTTACCAGACGGCGGCCTTTGTCTGCCACATCGAGGGCGGGCGCTACGGCGAGGCCTGCGCCTGCTGCGAGCAGGCGGCCCGCATCGCAGACGCCATCGAGGCCACCGGCTACAGCGTCTATATCAATATGATCCACGCCTACGCCCTGGACTGCCTGGGGCGGTTCCAACGGGCGGAGCAGGTGATCCTGGAGACGGCCAAGCGCTCCGGCAGCATTTTGAACGTCCGCAGCGAGCACCTGTGGGCCTACTATCTGATCGGCCAGAGCTACCACTACTTCCTGAAGGGGGACTGGGGACTGGCGCTGGACACGGCGGAAAAGGCCGTGAGCTACGCCGCCCGCTCCGGCCGGACCTCCTATCTGGCCCGGGGGCTTTTGGTGCTGGGCAACATCCTGGCGGACCACGGAGACTGCGGCCGGGCGGAAGCGCTGGCGGAGCAGTGCCTGGAGCTTTGCGGCGGTCTGGAGCGGTACCGGTTTTACGCCCTGTCCGCCCGGTTTCTCCTGGCTCAGGTGCTGCGCGCCCAGGGCCGGCGGGAGGCGTTCGCCGCCTGCATGGCGGTCCTGGTGGAGCAGAGCAAGGCTGCGGGCATCTATCATTACAACTTCGCCAAGCCCGCCGTGATCTGTCAGGTGTTCCGGGACTATGCCCCGGAAGAGGCGGACAAGCGGTTTTTGATGCAGCTGGAGGCATATAACACCCTGGAGCAAAAGCCCTCCGGCACGCCGATCCTGGAGGAGCTGCGGCCCCGCACGCCGCTGGAGGTGTGCATCCTGGGGCCGTTCCGGGTCCTGTCCGGGGACAGGGTTTTGGATCCCTGCGCCTCCGCCCGGGCGGGGCTGCTCCTGCGTCTGCTGGCTCTCAGCGGCGGGACGGTGAGCGTTCACAGGCTGCTGGAGGCCGTCTGGCCCGACTGGGAGGAGAAGGCGGCCATGAACAACTTCTACTTCACGCTGTACCAGCTCAGGAGCTATCTGGGCCGGAAGGACGCCGTGACGTACCGCCGGGGCCGGTGCGGCCTGGACGGGGCCGTGGTGACGGTGGACGCGGCGCTGTTCCAGACCGTGGCGGACCGGGCCCGGCAGTATCTGGCGGCGGGGGACCTGTACGCCGCCGGGAAGTATTTCGATCAGGCGCTGTCGCTGTACCGGGGGCCCGTGCTGGACGGGGACGATCTGCCGGAGGACGCCCTGCTCCAGCGGGAGGCGCTGGAGCGGCGCGCGTTTGCCGCCATGCGGGAGTATGGCGCGGCCTGCCTTCGCCGCCGCAGGGCGGACAAGGCGGAGGAGATCCTCTCCCGCGCCCTGAAAAATCCCTTTGCCGACGAGGGCGCCGCCCGGCTGCTGATGCGGGCCCAATACCTATCCGGCAACAAGAGCGGCGCGCTGGCCACCTATGAGCGGCTTTGCCGCCAGCTTCGCTTGGAGCTGGGCGTGGAGCCTCACCGCCTGACAGACGCCCTGGCGGACCGCATTCGGAACAACCAGGAGATCGCGGATTTTCATGAGGAGTGACCCATGAAAGCGCTTTGGGAAAAAAGAGGCCGCCGCATCGGCGGGAAAATCTGATTTGAAGGGGATGGCGGCTGTTAAAGAGACGGCCCGGCGTTCGCCGACGAATATGGACCCGCCTGCTTAAAAGACGTCGTTACGGCCCCAGGCTCCTGGTGAGGGACTGCGCCGGACGCAACGATCCCGTGGACCCCCGCCGGATTTCAGCGGAACAATGTCCGCTTCGATCAGCCGGCCCATCTTCGCCTGCGCCGCCGGCGGCGCGCGGTTCCGCATGGGCAGCGCTGGCCGCCGCCTTTGCAGCGTCACGGCCTCTCCCTTCGCCGTATTCGGCGTATGCCGGGATCATAAGCGCAAAACGGCCCCTGCCGCCCATATGGGCGGCAGGGGCCGTTTTGAGAAAAGAGAGCCGTCAGGTCTTGGAGGCCCGGTTCAGCTGAACGGCGGGCGCGGTGCTGGAGAGGATATCCACCACGTAGTTGGGGGCGGCGATGAAGTAGTGAACGTCGTTCTCCCGGCCGCACTCCGCCTCGTAGGGGCAGCCCCGGAGCTTGAAGAAGGTGTTGCCCCGCATGTAGACCTCATGGTCCGCCGCCAGAGCGGCCAGCCGCTTTTCGGCCCGGGCGGTCTCCGTGACCCGCACCGCCCCCACGCCGCCGGGAAAGCGGATGGTGAACCGGAATACCTCGTTGGACAGCACCGCGGTCAGCGCGCCGCCCTCGGTGGCGAGTGTTTCCAGAGAAAATCTGCCGAACATCTCCTTTTCAGGCAGCCAGCAATCCAAAGCGACCATTGGTGATTCCTCCCACATTTCTTTTTTCATTCCGCGCGGACGGTTTCCACCCGCGGCTGTTGTTCCGACAGCTTTCATTATATCCGGGAGCCTTTGTCTTTTCTTTGCATTTTCTTTGCCGCCCATTTGCCGCCTGACAAAAAATGACCGGCGGTTTAACCGCCGGTCCGTTCTTGTTTTTCCGCATAGGCCCGCTTGCGGGCGCCTGCCGCGGGGATGTTCAGCTCGCTGCGGTATTTGGCCACCGTCCGGCGGGAGATCTGAAGTCCCGCGTCCGCCAGCGTCTTGCACAGCGCCTCGTCGGACAGCGGCGCGGCGGGCGGTTCGGCGTCGATCAGGCGGCGGAGCTGGGCGCGGACGGCGTCCGCCGAGACGGCCTGCCCGTCCCCGGAGGGCAGGGCCGTGGTGAACAGGCTCCGCAAAGGCAGCACCCGGCCGTCGAACTGGATGTACTTTTCCTTCACGGTGCGGCTGACGGTGGAGATATTCAGCTCCAGGGCGTCGGCCATCTGGCTCATGGTCATGGGCTTCAGGGGCGCGCCCTCCATGAAATAGCCCTCCTGGAACCGCACGATGGCGGAGAGCAGGCGGAACAGCGTGTCCGCCCGGTTTTCCAGGCTCCCGATCAGGGACTTGGCCTCGGCCCGCTTCTCCTGGAGATAGGCCTGGGTGTCCGGACGGCCCGCCTCCTTCAGCAGCGCGCAGTAGTCCTGGTTCAGCGCCACCTTGGGCATCAGGCGCTGGTTCATCTCAATGACCGCCTGCCCCCCCTGGCGGTGGATGGTGGCCTCCGGCACGGCGAAGGGCACGTGGCCCTCGGTGTAAAAGCCCCGGGAGGGCACGGGGTTCAGCGAGCGGATGACGTCCGACGCCTGGCGGGCCTCCGCCAAAGGCACGTCCAGCAGCTTGGCCAGGCCCTTCATGTCCCCCTCCGCCAGCAGCGGCAGGCCGGACTGGACCAGATGGACGTTCACCTCGGTAAACAAGCTGCCCTCCGCCAGCTGCAGCAGCAGGCACTCCGAGAGGTTCCGGGCGCCCACGCCCGGCGGGTCCAGCGACTGGACCACGTACAGGGCCTGTTCCATATCGAACAGGGACTGGCCCAGCTCCTCCGCCAGCTCCGCCAGGGGACAGTCCAGATACCCGGCGGAGTTCAAACAGCCCACCAGGAACCGGCACCGGGCCAGGGTCTCCTCGTCCAGCAGGCGCATCTGGCCCAGCTGGTCGTTCAAATAATCGGAAAAGGACGCGGGATGAGAGGTGAACGAGGTGAAGCTCTCCCCGCCTCCGCCCAGGTCCCAGATCATCTGCTCCCGGCGCTCGATGGGCAGAGACTCTCCCAGGTCCGCGCCGCTGGAATCCACCGCCTCCGGCGGCATTTCGCCCAAGGGCTGCTCCGCCACGTCCAGCAGCGGGTTGGAAAGGGCCGCCTCCGCCACATAATCCCGCAGTTCCAGCGCAGACATCTGCAAACAGCGCAAAGACAGCTGCATGGCCTGGGTCAGGACCAACTTTTGGGTTTGTATGAGTTGTTGCTCCAGTGCCATTTTCATCCTCCAGCTTTCGGCAAAATTCGCTAAAAATGATGATACCACACAATTGCCGGTTTGAAAAGAGGAAAGTGGGGCCTTCCCGCCGCAAAAACTTTTTCTTGACAAGTATTCTTGTCAGTGTTATTATGTGCATGACAAGAAAACTTGTCAACTTGACGTGGAAAGTTGTCAAGAAAGGAGGCGGTCGGATGCCGTTATACAACCGGCTCAAAGAGCAGCGGGCCCGGCTGGGCGTGAACCAGCAGGAGATGGGGGCGCTTGCGGGCGTGTCCCGCCAGACCATCAGCCAGATCGAGCGGGGGGACTACTCTCCCTCTGTGACCCTGGCGCTGAAGCTGGCAAAGATCTGCGGCGTGGCCGTGGAGGAACTTTTTTCCTATGAGGAGGAAGAGACGGATGAACGATAAGGTGAAAAAAGAGAACCGCAGGGCTTTGCCGAAATTTTTTCTGGTCATCGTGCTGGCGGGGATCTTCGGCGGCATGCTGGGCTTTGGGGCCGGCGTGGCGGGCCGGTCGGGCGCTGCGGAAGCGGCGGCGGCCTGGCTGGAGCAGTTCTGGCGGACGGTGACCCCCTGGGCCATCCCGGTGAGCTCCGCGGTGCTGCTGGGGGGCGGCTGGCGGCAGTACCGGGCGGCCGGGCGGCTTTTCGCCGCCTGGGACGGCGAGGACGAGACGGCCATCGACGCGGCGGACGAGAAGCTGAACTGGGCGCTGCTTCTGACCGCGCTGACGCTGATCCTGGACTTTTTCTTTATGGCGGCGTCCCAGGTGTACCGGATGAGGGCGTCCCTGGCCGTGGTGGGCTGCTTTATCCTCTCCATGGCCGCCGTCACGATCCTGCAGCAAAAGACGGTGGATCTGACGAAGCGCATGAACCCGGAGAAGCGGGGCAGCGTCTACGACATGAAATTTCAGAAGAAGTGGATGGAGAGCTGCGACGAGGCGGAGCAGAGACAGATCGGCCAGGCGGCCTACCGTGCGTACAGCGTCACCACCCAGGCGTGCATCGGGATCTGGCTGGCCCTGGTGGTGCTGAGCTTCGTGTTCGATCTGGGCATCCTGCCCGTGTTCGTGGTGACGCTGGTGTGGGGCATCCAGCAGGTGAGCTACATCCTGGCGTGCATCCGCCTGGGGAAGAGATAGGGCAAAGGCGCTCCGCTTGCAAGCGGAGCGCCTTTGTGGTATCCTGAAAGCACTGCGGATGATAGGAGCGGACCATGGATCTGACCCAAAAGAAGCTTTTTTTGCTGGACCTGGACGGCACGCTGTACCTGGAGGAGACCCTTTTGCCCGGCGCGGCGGAATTTCTCCGCTGGGCGCGGGAGAGCGGCGGCACGGTCCGCTATCTCACCAACAACTCCTCCCGGGGCGTGGACGCGGGGCTGGAGAAGATGCGCCGTCTGGGCGTGCCCGCCCAGAGGGAGGACTTTCTCACCGCCGTGGAGGCCACGGTCCACTATCTGCGCCAAAACCGCGGGCCGTCGGAGGTCTACTATGTGGTGGGCACCGCCTCCTTCCGCCGCCAGCTGCGAGAGGCGGGGTTTTCCCTGCGGGAGACGCCCGAAGAGGACGTGACCGCGGTGCTCTGCTGCTTTGACACGGAGCTGACGTATCAGAAGGTGGAGGACGCCTGCCGCCTTCTGGCCCGGGGCGCGGACTTTCTGGCCACCAATCCGGACTGGGCCTGCCCCACGCTGTTCGGCTTCCTTCCGGACTGCGGCGCCATCTGCGAAATGATCGGCCGGGCCGCCGGCCGGAGGCCGCTGTTCATCGGCAAGCCGGACCCCGCCATGATCCGCCTGGCCATGGAGCGGACCGGCCATGGCCCCGGCGAGACGCTGATGGTGGGAGACCGGCTGTACACGGACATCGCCTGCGGCGTGAACGCCGGGGTGGACACGGTCCTGGTCCTCACCGGAGAGGCCACGGCGGAATCGGCCGCCGCCTCGGACATCCGGCCCTCCCTGGTCTGCCGGGATATGGCGGCGCTGCTGGAGCGGCTGCAAACAGGGAATGACCGGGCCGATCCCGCGCAAACTACCCTATCGGAAAGAGGAGGCGTTTGATTGAAAAAAACAGACAAGAAAGACCGGAAACGGTTGAAGAAGCAGGAAAAAAAGAGCTTTCGCCAGGCCATGGACCGGGAGCTGCGGGAGCACAAAAGCTCTTTTATCGTCTTTTATATCCTTAGGCTTTTGGTGATCGTGGTGCTGGTGCGCCAGATCATGCTGCGCAGCTACGAGAGCGCCTTCTTCTGCATTTTGGCGCTGCTCCTGCTCTACGTGCCCAGCTGGCTCCAGGTGAAGCTGCGCATCGAGCTGCCCCCGGCGCTGGAGATCACCATCCTGTGCTTCATCTTCGCGGCGGAGATCCTGGGCGAAGTGAACGCGTTTTACGTGGTGGTGCCCAACTGGGACACCATGCTCCACACCATCAACGGCTTTTTGGCGGCGGCGGTGGGCTTTTCCCTCATCCTGCTGCTCAACGACGACGAGCGGCTGACCTTCGACCTCTCCCCGGTCTTTTTGGCCATCGTGGCCTTTTGCTTCTCCATGACCATCGGCGTGCTGTGGGAGTTTTTCGAATTCGGCATGGACTGGTTTTTCCACACGGACATGCAGAAAGACACGGTGATAAACGCCATCTACACCGTGGCCCTGGACACCACCCGCTCCAACCGGGTGGTGGCGGTGCGGGGCATCCAGGACGTGGTCGTTAACGGCGAGAGCCTGGGCCTGGGCGGCTATCTGGATATCGGCCTTATCGACACCATGAAGGACCTGTTCGTGAACTTCATCGGCGCGGCAGTGTTCTCCGTCACTGGCTTTTTCTATGCCAAAAGCAAGGGCAGGCGCAAGACGGCGGCCCAGAGCTTCGTCCCCAGCAAGAAAACGGCGGAGCAGGATTATCTGGAGCAGGCGCTGCAGGAGAATCTGGCGGAGCCTCCGGTGGAGGAGAAGCCGGAAGAGGAAGCGTAAAAAATGGGACCGGCCCGCCTGGGCCGGTCCCGTTTCATGTCCGGAGCGCGTCCCGGACTAAAAAGAAGGCCTGCCGGCGGCGGCCGGCAGGCCTGAAATGTCACAGCGTCCCTTTCGGGGCGGGACAGGTTCCTTAAAAGGGGGGCGGACGCTGTTTTTAGGACTTTTTCCCGTGCAGGGCCTTCATCCGCTTTTCGTGGTCCAGAATGGACTTGCGCATCCGCAGGCTCTTGGGGGTGACCTCTAAAAGCTCGTCGTCCGCCAGGAACTCCAGGCACTGCTCCAGGCTCATCTGCTTGGGCGGCGTCAGGCGCAGCGCGTCGTCAGAGCCGGAGGCCCGGGTGTTGGTGAGCTGCTTTTTCTTGCACACGTTCACCGTCATGTCCTCGCTCCGGGGGTTCACGCCGATGATCATGCCGCCGTAGACCGGCACGCCCGCGCCGATGAACAGCACGCCCCGCTCCTGGGCGTTGTACAGGCCGTAGGTGATGGACTCGCCGGTTTCGAAGGAGATCATGGAGCCGTTGCCCCGGCGGGAGATGTCGCCCTTATAGGGGGCGTAGGAATCAAAGACAGAGGCCATGATGCCCTCGCCCCGGGTATCCGTCAGGAAGTCGTTGCGGTAGCCGAACAGGCCCCGGGCGGGGACCAGGAACTCGATCTTCATCCGATCGCCCACGGGGGTCATCTCCAGCATGTCGGCCTTGCGCGCTCCCAGCTTTTCGATGACCGCGCCCACGCAGTCGCCGGGCACGTCCACCACCAGCCGCTCGATGGGCTCGCAGGTCTTGCCGTCGATCTCCTGGTACAGCACGCGGGCGGGGGATACCTGGAACTCATAGCCCTCCCGGCGCATGGTCTCGATCAGGATGGAAAGGGACATCTCGCCCCGGCCCGCCACGTTAAAGGCGGTGTCGGTGCCCGTCTCCGTCACCCGCAGGGATACGTCCTTCAGCGTCTCCCGGAACAGCCGGTCCCGGAGCTGGCGGGAGGTGACGAACTTGCCCTCCCGGCCCGCGAAGGGGGAGTCGTTGACGGAGAAGGTCATCTCCAGGGTGGGGGCGCTGATCTGCACGAAGGGCAGGGCCTCCACGGCGGCGGGGTCGCAGATCGTGTCGCCGATGGTGACGTCGCCGATGCCGCTCATGGCGATGATGTTGCCCGCGGAGGACTCGGGCACCGGCGTCCGGCTCAGGCCCTCGAACTCGTAGATGGCGGTGGCCTTGGCCTTGCGGAGCACGGCCTCGGGATCGTGGTAGTTGCACACCGCGATCTCCTGGTTCTGCTTCAAAACGCCCCGCTCGATGCGGCCGATGGCGATCCGGCCCACGAACTCGTTATAGTCGATGGAGCTCACCAGCATCTGGAAGGGGGCCTCCGTGTCCGCCTCGGGGGCGGGGATATACTCCATGATCGTCTCGAACAGGGGGGTGAGGTCGTCGCCCGTCACATCGGGGGAGTAGGACGCGGTGCCCTGGCGGCCGGAGCAGAACAGCATGGGGGAATCCAACTGCTCGGGCGTGGCGTCCAGGTCCATCAAAAGCTCCAAAACCTCGTCCACTACCTCGTGGATGCGCTGGTCGGGCCGGTCGATCTTGTTCACCACCACGATGACCCGGTGGCCCAGCTCCAGGGCCTTGCTCAGCACGAAGCGGGTCTGGGGCATGGGGCCCTCGGCGGCGTCCACCAGCAGGATGACGCCGTTGACCATCTTCAAAATGCGCTCCACCTCGCCGCCGAAGTCGGCGTGGCCCGGGGTGTCCACCACGTTGATCTTGGCATCCTTATAACGGACGGCGGTGTTCTTGGCCAGGATGGTGATGCCCCGCTCCCGCTCCAGATCGCCGGAGTCCATGACGCGCTCCACCGTCTCCTGATTCTCCCGGTACACGCCGCCCTGCTTGAGCATCTCATCCACCAGGGTCGTCTTGCCATGGTCGACGTGGGCGATAATGGCGACATTTCTCAATTTCTCATTCTGCATACAACGATCTCCTTAACCTGCACGTCGGCGCGTACATGGGATTCATAAAATCTTTTTCACACGGCTCATAATTATATCCTGATTTTTCCCGTATTTCAATATAAAAATCTACAATTCTTGAAAAAAATCCAGGTTTCCCGGAGCGAAAAAGACGAATCCGGCGCTTCCTTCAAAGAAGTAATACCTTTTGACCAAAGAAAGTGTCCGGCTGCCGCGGATTTTCGTCTTTCCGCGCATTGACCCTGGTTTTCCGCGCTTTTATAATGAGGGTGCTGCGACGGAAGCGGCGCCAGCGCCGCACGTTCCGCCGCAAGTAACGTGGTCCGCTGGGACCACCCCAGGAGGCAAATCCGCCATGTACCGTATCAAGACACTCAACAAGATCTCCCCTGTGGGATTGAACCGTCTGGACCCGGATCTTTATTCCGTCTCTGAGGAGGAGACGGAGGAGGACGGCATCCTCGTCCGCTCCGCGAAGCTGCTGGACTATGAATTCCCCGCCAGCCTGCTGGCCATTTCCCGGGCGGGCGCGGGCGTGAATAATATCCCCGTCGACCGCTGCTCGGAAGCGGGCATCGCCGTGTTCTCCACCCCCGGCGCCAACGCCAACGCCGTGAAGGAGCTGGTGCTGTGCGCCATGCTGATGGGCTCCCGGGATGTGGACGGCTCCATCCAGTGGGTCCGGGACCAGGTGGCCGCGGGGGTGGACGTGTCTACCGTGGTGGAAAAGGGCAAGTCCGCCTTCATCGGGCCGGAGCTTTACCGCAAGACCCTGGGCGTCATCGGGCTGGGGGCCATCGGGTCTTTGGTTTCCAACATCGCCCTTTCCATGGGCATGGACGTGTACGGCTACGACCCGTTTTTATCCGTGGACAACGCCCTGCGGCTGGACCGCCACATCCATGTGGTGAAGGACGTGGGCGAGCTTTATAAGCGGGCGGATTACATCACCATCCACATCCACTATACGGAAAAGACCAGGGACATGATCGACGAAAAGGCCATCGCCAATATGAAGCGCGGCGTCCGGTTCATCAACCTGGCCCGGGGCGAGATCGTGAACGACGACGCCATGCTGGCGGCGCTGGACACCGGCTGGGTGGCCGCCTATATCACCGACTTCCCCAATAACCGCCTGGTCCAGGCCCCTCATGTCATCGCCATGCCCCATCTGGGGGCCTCCACGCCGGAGAGCGAGCAGAACTGCGCCGTCATGGCGGTGGAGGAGCTGAGGGACTATCTGGAAAACGGGAATATCCGCAATTCCGTGAACCTGCCCGCCGTCAGCCAGGAGCGCAGCGGCGTGTGCCGGATGTGCATTCTGCATAAAAATGTGCCCGCGATGTTGGCGAATATCACGGCGCTGCTGTCCCGGGACAGTGTGAACGTGGAGAATATGAGCAACAAATCCAAGGGCGATTACGCCTATACCCTGGTGGACCTGAGCGCCCGGGTGGACAAGCGGGTGGTGGAGGACGTGAAAAAGCTGCCCAATGTGATCCGGGTCCGGGTGATCGAATGAACGGAACAGGGCCGCCGCTGGTGCGGCGGCCCTGTTTTTGCATTGACAGCGGCGGCGAAAACGGGTAGAATAACACATGCGGCCTGAAAAAGGCCCTGGAACTCATATGCGTCAGTAGCTCAGCTGGATAGAGCACCGCCCTCCTAAGGCGGGGGTCATGGGTTCAAATCCCTTCTGGCGTGCCAGCTCAGAAATACCCTGTTTGACACGGGTCCCCGCCTGCGGCGAGGCCCCTTAGTCGGACAGGGTATTTCTTCGCTTTCGGGGCAAATCCGCTTCGCTGGGTTTTGTCCCGAGGAGGACGGGGGATACGGATATTGCTTTTACCTTGTGGAGGCAGCTCGGAAACGATTCGGTTTGACACGGGTCCCCGCCTGCGGCGAGACCCCTTAGCCCGACAGAGTATTTCTTCGCTTTCGGGGCAAATCCGCTCCGCTGGGTTTTGTCCCGAGGAGGACGGGGGGATACGGATATTGCTTTTACCTTGTGGAGACGGCTCGGAAACGATTCGGTTTGACACGGGTCCCCGCCTGCGGCGAGGGCCCTTAGCCGAACAGGGTATTTCCTCGCTTTCGGGGCAAATCCGCTGCGCTGGGTTTTGTCCCGAGGAGGACGGGGATGCGGACATCGCTTTTTGACAGGACGATAAAACGCGCGGGGATCGCGCTGCGGCGGCGCGGAGACAGGCGCGGCGCCCGCGGGTATAATAAAATAGTGCCATAGATCAATTCAGGCGGCCCTGCATCAAAGCAGGGCCGCCTTTTTGACCGCTTAGCCGGATTTGCCGGAATCACCGGGAATCGCCGCCATGGAGCAGATCGTGCAGCAGGCGGTAGAGGTAGTTCACATCCAGGGGCTTGGGAATGAAGCCGTTCATCCCGGCGGCGGCCGCCGCGTCCACATCCTCCTTGAAGGTGTTGGCGGTCATGGCCACGATGGGGACGGCCGCCGCGTCCGGGCGCTCCAAAGCCCGGATGGCGCGGGCGGCCTCCAGGCCGTTCAGCTCCGGCATCTGGATGTCCATCAAGATCACATGGAATTCACCCGGGCGGCTTGCGGCAAAGCGATCCAGCGCTTGGCGCCCGTCCGCGCACCGGCAGACCTTTGCGCCCTGGATCTCCAAAAGCTGGACCGCGATCTCGGCGTTCAGGTCGTTGTCCTCCGCCAGGAGGACATGGGCGCCGCACAGCAGTTCTCCCTCCGCCTGCCCGTCCCGGCTGCTCAAAAGCCCGCCGTCCTGGCTGCTCAGCGGCAGGGAGACGGTGAAGAAGAATTCGCTCCCCCGGCCAAGCTCGCTCCTGACCTTCAGCTCGCCGCCCATCTTCTGGACGATGCTGCGGCTGATGGCAAGGCCCAGCCCGGTCCCCTGGCTCTTGGCGTAACTGGCCCCCACCTGCTCGAAGCTCTCGAAAATGCGTTCCTGGTCCTCCGGCGGGATGCCCGCCCCGGTGTCCCGCACCCGGAAGGTGAAGGCGGTCTCTGCGCCGGTCCCGGCCTCCTCCGTTACAGTGAGCCTGACCGCGCCTCCCTCCGGGGTGAATTTAAAGGCGTTGGAGAGCAGGTTGGCGAGCACCTGCCGCAGGCGGATGACGTCGCCCGTGAGGCTCTCGTGCGTGAGGTCCTTTTCCAGCGTGTACCGGATGCCCCGCCGCTGGGCCTCGGGCTCCATCATGGCCTGGACCTCCTCCAGCATCCGCTCCAGGGAGAAGGGCTCGCTGTCCAGGACCAGCTTTCCGCTGTCGATGCGGCTCATGTCCAGGATGTCGTTGATGAGGTCCAGCATGTAGTGGGAGGAGACGCGCAGCTTTCCCAGGTTTTCCCGCACGCCGGCCGGAACGCCCTCCATCATGCCGATGAGGTCCGTGAGGCCCACCACGGCGTTCATGGGGGTGCGCAGCTCGTGGCTCATGCGGGAGAGGAACTCTCCCTTGGCGCGGCTCGCCGCCTCGGCCTTCTCCAGATCGCTCTGCATGACGGCGGCCCGCATCCGGGCGCGGGAGATCCCCAGCACCGCAGCCACCAGGACCAGCAAAAACAGAGACAGCACGGCGATGAAGGTCAGGGGATTGGCATAGATGAACTCCAGCGTTGAGAGCCGGCTGGTGCCGATGGAGACCATGTTCCGGTCCAGGATGGTGGAGCGATCCCTGGCGGAGAGGCTGTTGACGGCCTTGTTGAGGATGGTCAGCAGGTCGGAGCCGGCGGGCCGCCGCATTGCGAAGCTGATGTCACTGCGGTCGTTGACCAGGGTCACGGGCACCAGGTTGGAGAAGTGGTAGCGCTGGATATCCCACTCCATCCGGCTGGCCAGACCGTAGGTGAAATCCGCCTCGCCCCTGTTCACCGCCATGAGGGCGTCGGTGACGGTGGGGTAGGACCGCACCACGGCCGCCGTGATCTCCGCGGGCAGCGACTGCCCCGCAACGACGGCGCAGGTCAGGCCCTCGTCCGGATAGGAGGCCGCCTTGTTGCGCACCACGATGTTATTCAGCTCCGCGTAGGGGGAGGTGAGGGCCAGTCCCTGCCGGACCGACGACTCCTCGTCCCCCAGGTAGAAGCAAAGCAGCTCCGCCTCGCCCTCCCGGACCATGCGGACCGCTTCGCCATAGCTGTCCGCGGTGACATAGGTAAAGGAGAGGCCCGTGAATTCAGACACCTCGTCCAGAACGTCCGGTACGATCCCGTTATGGAGATTTCCCGCTGAATTGAGGCAGAACAGGGGGTGGTAGCTCTTGGGCACCACCACGGTCACGGCGCTCCGGTCCTGAACATATCTCCGCTCCGCATCGCTGAGCCGGATATCGATGGCGCTCTGGTCCTGAAAGTGCGCCGCGTACCGCTCCGCGCTGAAGTTCGGGTTGGAGTCCGCGATCTTCTCCAGAGCCATGTTCAGCCCGTCCAGGACCTCCTTGTCGCCCACGCTGGCCACGATGTAGTAGGGCTGTGAGTCGAAGGAGGCGACAATGCGGAAGTCGGCCGGATTTTCAAATCCATTCCCCAGCAGCAGGTCCACTTCGCCCTTTTGCAGATAGGGATAGAGCGTCCCATCCCTTGTGAGCTGCTCATAGGAATAGGGGCGGATCTCGCAGTCCAGATCGTGCATGGACAAAAATTCCCGCAGCCGCCGGATGTTTTCCTCCGCCCGCTCATAGACGCCGATGGTCTTGCCGTTCAGGCACCGGAGATCGTAGCTGTTGATGCGCTCGTCGTCCAGCCGGGCCATGAGGATCGATTTGCTATATCCGATGTTGTAATCCGGGTAGGCGAAGTACGCCTCAAAACCGGGGGAGTAGTAGGTGCCTCCCATCAAATCGTACTTTCCGTCCAGAAAGTCCCCGATCATGTAGTCGCTGGAGGTATCGATGTACTCGTATTCCCATCCGGTGTATTTGGCGATCTCGCCCAGATAGTCCACCACCAGGCCGTGGCGGGTGCCGTCCGCCGCCGTCTCGGTGAGCCCCGCCACCTCGGAGAAAGGGACCCGGAGCACGCGGGGCTTCTGCTCCGCCGCCAGCGCGCCGGTACACAGCGCCGCGGCCAGAAGCGCCGTCAGCAGCGCGGCGGTCCCCCGTTTGATCCGGTTTTTCAGATGCGTTCCCTTTGTCATATGGACTCCTTTATGCGGCCCGGGGGCGTATGTTCATTCGCGGCTGCCCTTGCGGATGCAGTCCAACAGTGTTTTGCAGAGCTGCGCCACATCCAGCGGCTTGCTGACATGGGCGTTCATCCCGGCGGCCAGCGCGGCGGAAATGTCGTCGCTGAACGCGTTGGCCGTCGTGGCGACGATGGGGACGGTCCGCGCCAGCGGGTGGCTGGAGGCCCGGATGCGCGTCGCGGCCTCGTGCCCGTCCATCACAGGCATCTGCACGTCCATCAAAATGGCGTCGTAATCGCCGGGCCGGGAGGCCAGGAACGCGTCCAGGGCCTGCCGGCCGTCCTCCACGCAGTCCACCACGGCCCCGTTCATGCGCAGAAGCGTCGCCGCGATCTCCTGATTGAGGGCGTTATCCTCCGCCACCAGCAGGCGCAGGCCCTCCAGCGGCTTCCCGGCGGGCTTTTCCTCCCCCGCGCCGGACGGCTGCCCCCTGTGCTCCAGCGCGGCCTTGACGGCGGCATAGACGGAGGAGCGGTAGAGGGGCTTGGGGAGAAAACCGTTGACGCCCGCCGCCCGGGCCTCCTCCTCCACCTCGGAGACGTCGTAGGCCGAGATCATCACGATGGGCACGTCGTTTCCCACCTCCCGGCGGATGCGGCGGGTCACCTCCACGCCGTCCATATCCGGCATCTTCCAGTCGACGAGGCACAGGTCGATGTCCCGTCCCTCCCGGTGGGTCTCCTTCACCCGCGCCACGGCCTCGGCGCCGGACGAGCGCCACTCCGCGGCAATCTTGATCTTCTCAAGCAGCGCGGCCGTCTGCTCGCAGACCTGCCGCTCGTCGTCCACGATGAGGGCCCGCAGCCCCTGCTGCGCGAAGTCGGGTTCCGGCAGACGGCTCTCCCCGTCCTTTTCAAAGGGCAGGTCCACGATGCAGGTGGTCCCCGCGCCGGGTTCGCTCTCGATCTGGATCTGGCCGCCCATCAGTGTGACCAGGTTTTTCGTGATGGACATGCCCAGGCCCGTGCCGCCAAAGCGCTTCGAGATGGAGGCGTCCGCCTGCTCAAAGGGCTGGAAGATGTGCGCCACGGCCTCCTGCGTCATGCCGATCCCGGTGTCGGAGAGGATGAAGCGGAGAACGTCGGTGGTCTTTCCGATCTTGTGCCGGGAGACCTCCAGGCGGATGCGTCCGCCCGGGGCGGTGAACTTCACCGCGTTGGAGCTGAGGTTTAGAAGGATCTGGTTGAGACGCAGGGAATCGCCGACAAAAACGGTGTCCTCCCCAAAGCCCTCCATGGCCTCCGTGAATTCGATGCCCTTTCCCTTCGCCTGTGCGTAAACGGTGGAGACGTACCCGTTGACGATCTCAAAAATATCGAATGGCTCGTTCATCAACACCATCTTGCTGCTTTCGATCTTGGACATGTCCAGCACGTCGTTGATGAGCATCAGCAGGTGCTTGGAGGAGAAGGTGATCTTTGTGAGGCAGTCCTCCACCCGGGCGGGGTCCTTGACGGAAGCCGCCGCGATGGCGGTCATGCCGATGATGGCGTTGAGGGGCGTGCGGATCTCATGGCTCATGCGGGAGAGGAAGTCGCTCTTGGCCATGTTGGCGCGCTCCGCGGTCAGCATGGCGTCCTGGAGGACCTGACGGGCCCGGACTTCCTCGGTGCGGTCGGAAAAGACGGTGATGAACTGGGGCGTTTGCGTGTCCTCCACCCGGTAGACCCGGATCTGCATCCAGCACTTTTCCCTGTTGGGCTTGGTGTATTCCACCAGCTTTTCAAAGGGGGAGACGAACCGGGGATCGCTGACGCCCTTCCGAAACGCCTCCGCGTCCTCCTCGCTCAGGCCCTGGTAGAGGCTGTTCACGTCCGCCATCTGGTTCCCAACGATCCGTTCCAGGTTGAGTCCCCGGTAGTTGATGACGCCGGTGGCCGCGTCCCGGATAATAAACGCGTCGTCGATGCTCAGCGAGAGGCTGTCGAAGAGCTTGCTGCGGTAGATCAGTTCTTTCCGCTGGCGGTGGAGGACGATTTGGGAGACCACCAGCACGGCCATCATCAATCCCATGAGCACGATGGAAGCGACCAGATTGGTGCGCCGCAGCGCCTCCGCCGTCTCTCCGTAGCCCACCTTTTTCGCCTGGGCGGTGTTGATCATTTCTTCCGTCTGATGGAGCGCCTTGTCATAGAGCGGCTGAAGATGCTCCTGGGCATAGTCCTCGATCTGCTCCGCCGTGGTATCCAGCCGGACGCAGAAGTTCAGGTAATCCGCCTGCTCCGTCCGCAGCAGCGCCAGCGTATCCTTCAGCCCCTGTACGTCTGCCGCGTCACCCAGATACAGCTCCTCGATCCGGGCCACCGGGGTATCCAGGGCGCGGTCCAGCTCCTCCAGATTGGCCCGGGCATAATCCACGTCGTCGACGCTGAAGTGGCGGACCAGCCGCCCGGTCCGCAGGCTCATCTCAGAGACATAGAGCTTCACGTCCCCGGCGGAGATCACCACCTCGAAGGGGTGGTTTGAGATGATCTCCGTCTGCTCCGCCAGACTGGCCGAGTTGCTGACGGTCATGACCAGGTAAAAGAGCATCAGCGCAATGAGGACCGCCGTGCTGATGAGGCTCAGCCGCCGGCTCAGGAGCATGGAGGTTTCTTTTTTTCCCGCAGAGTTCCGCATCACGTTTTATTCCTCATTTTCCGGTTGGCGCCCGCCTGATTTGAACATCCGACGCCAAACTGAATTTTCATTTGCCGCCGGGCCCCGCGGCTGTTCCCGCGTTCATCTCGGAGCTTTTGCCGGCAGGAATTGTTCACATACATACTTATGTCAAAAGTATAGCAAATAGAAACAGAAATAGCAACTGTCTGTCGAAGAGAAAAAGCCTGTGGAAAACAGGCCCCAAAAATGTTATATTTATGTTATCGAAAGCCGAATTTCCGGGAAAGACGGAGGAACCTGCTTTGGGAAACAGCACCGAGTTACGCAAGATCGTCCACGATGTTTTACTGACTCAGATACAGTTTGGCGCTTACCGCTGCGGTGAGAAGCTCCCCACCATCGAGGAGACCGGCGCGCGGCTCCACGTGTCGGCCGACACGGTCCGCACCGCGTATCGGAAGCTCAAGGAGGAGGGATACATCTCCCTGTCCAAAAATGTGGGAGCCGCGGTGAGGGCGGACTATGACGGCCGGGAGGCGGAGGCGTTTATCCAGACCTTCTTTGCGCGGCGGAAGGACGCCATGCTCGACCTTTCAAACTCCCTGCTCCCGCTGTTTGGAAACGCGCAGTGGATCGGGCTGAAAAACGCCTCGGAGGAGACGATGGGGGCGATGGCGTCGCTTTTGGTGGGGGAGCCTGCGTCGGCTCCTTACGCCATGCTGGACTACCTCAATCATAAGTACAGCGCCCTTGGAAACGACATCTTCATGCGTCTTGTCTGGCAGATCTTCATGTTTCTGCAGGCCCCCTTTTTCAGCGTGAAGGAAAATCTCCAGTATTTTGACCGGTCCGCGGAACATCTGCCGGAGGTCCTGGCCCTCTGCCAGAAGGAGGACTGGCCTGGGCTGCGCGCCGAAATGGATGGTTCCATGGAGCGGCTGTCCGCGGCGCTGGACCAGTTTTACCGGTGCAGGATCGTCCCGTCTCCCCCGGGCGGGCAGACGGCCTTTGTCTGGAGCTCCTATAAAAAAAGCCGGCAGCTCTGTTATTCCCTGGCCATGGAGCTTCTCGTCTCGATCAGCCGGGGGGTCTATCCGCCCGGAAGCCTGCTCCCCTCCCAGACGGAGCTTGCCAGGCAGAAAAACGTTTCGCTCAGCACCGTCCGAAGGGCCCTTGAGCTTCTGGGCGGCGTCGGCGCGATCAAATCCGCGAAATACGCGGGCACGCGGGTCCTGCCGCTTGACCGGGCCACGGAGAACAGCGATTTTACCAAGCCCGCCCTCCAGCGGCGGCTTTTGGACATGGCGGAAAGCACGCAGGTCTTCGCCCTTTCCTGCCGGGAGGTGTCGCTGCTGACGCTCTCCTCCCTTGACGCCGTTTCGGCCGGAGAGCTGTGCGGGGCGCTGAAAGGACATAAACGGTGGCGGCGCGGAGAGACGCTGCCCTATTTCATATTGGACCTGCTCGCACGGCACGCCCCCTATCAGGCCATCCGGACCGTTTATTCCGAGCTGCTGCGTCAGCACTTCTGGGGCTACGCGCTCCGGGGCATGAAGGGGAGCCAGGAGGCCATCAACGCCAGGTACGATCCCTTTTTCGACAAGCTCATCGGCGCGTTGGAAAAGGTGGATCACGCCCGGTTCGCCGTCCATCTGGAGGAACTGATGCTCCATGAACTCCGGGAGGCCGTGGACCTCTTATCCCGGCTTGGGATCGCGGGAGTGGACAGGATATTTGTCCCGAAAGAAAACGGGATCTGAAAAAAGCCCTGTGGATATTCCACAGGGCTTTTGCTTTTTGCGGCGGCAGCGGTAAAAGGAGGCGGCCCCCTTCGGGTCCGCCTCTTTGTTTGTATGAACGGTCCGGCTGAAAAACCACGGGCAGGGAAGAAAACGGTTTTCCGCCGGGGCGAAAGGGCCGGCCTGGGACCGCCTGGCGTCCCCGGCGCTTATTTTCCGCAGCCCCTGCAGCGGGCGCAGTTTCCGCCGCAGGTTTTGCCCCGGCGGCGGACGCAGGTTCGCAGGGCGAGGAACAGCCACGCGCCCAGGGCCGATACGATCAAAAGCTCCAGCATGGTTCAAACCTCCTTATACAAGCGCCAGCGCCGCATGGTACACCAGGAACGACGCGGCCCAGGCCACCGCGCACTGGCTCAGCGCCACGCCCGCCGCCTTCCAGCCGGAGCCCAGCTCCCGCTTCACCGCCGAGATGGCGGCCACGCAGGGGGTGTACAGCAGGGTGAAGATCAGAAAGCTCAGGGCGGTGACGGGGGTGAACAGCCCGCCCAGGGCCGCGCCCACGTCGGCGGCGGCTCCGGTGAGGATGCCCAGGGTGGAGATGACGGATTCCTTGGCGATGAAGCCGGTGATGAGGGCGGTGGATACCCGCCAGTCCCCGAAGCCCAGGGGGGCGAACAGCGGCGCCACCCAGGCGCCCATGGTGGCCAGCAGGCTCTCCGCGCTGTCGCTCACCAGGTTCAGCCGGGTGTCGAAGGTCTGGAGGAACCAGACGATGATGGTGGCGACGAAGATGATGGTGAAGGCCCGGGTCAAAAAGTCCTTGGCCTTGTCCCAGCAGAGCTGCCACACGCTCTTGGCGGAGGGGAAGCGGTAATTGGGCAGCTCCATGACGAAGGGGACGGGATTGCCCCGGAAGGCGGTGGCCCCCAGGACCTTGGCGGCGATCACGCCCACCAGGATGCCCGTGACGTACAGCCCGATCATCACCAGCGCGCCGCGGCCGGGGAAGAAGGCGGCGGTGAACACCGCGTAAATGGGGATCTTGGCGGAGCAGCTCATAAAGGGCGTCAGCAGGATGGTCATCCGCCGGTCCCGCTCCGAGGCGAGGGTCCGGGTGGCCATGATGGCGGGCACGGAGCAGCCGAAGCCCACCAGCATGGGCACGATGCTCCGGCCGGAGAGGCCGATCTTCCGCAGGAGCTGGTCCATGACGAAGGCCACCCGGGCCATATAGCCGGTGTCCTCCAGGATGGAGAGGAAGAAAAACAGAACCACGATGATGGGCAGGAAGCTCAACACGCTGCCCACTCCCGCGAACACCCCGTCGATGACCAGGCTGTGGACCACCGGGTTCAGCCCGTAGGCGGTCAGCCCCGCGTCCACCGCGGCGGTGAGGAGGCCGATGCCCTCCGCCAGCAGATGGGAGAGGAACGCGCCGAACACGTTGAACGTCAGGAAGAAAATGGCCAGCATCACGCCGAAAAACAGCGGCAGGGCCAGATATTTCTGGGTCACCACCCGGTCGATGGCCTCGCTCCTGGCCCGCTCCCGGGACTGGCGGCACCGCACCACCGTATTCCGGCAGACGTTCTCGATGAAATTGTACCGCATGTCCGCCAGGCGGCGTTGCGGTCCATGCCCTGCTCGGCCTCCATCTCCTGGATGCTGTGCTCCATCAGCTCCAGCTCGTTCTGGTCCAGCTCCAGCCGGGTCAGGATGTCCGGGTCGTCCTCGATGAGCTTGGTGGCGGCGAAGCGGACGGGCAGGCGGGCGGCCTCGGCGTGGTCCTCGATCTGGTGGACCACCGCGTGGATGCAGCGGTGGACCGGGCCGGGGGAGCAGAAATCGTATACCGCGGGATAGACGCGGTTTTTCGCCGTGTGGACCGCCGCCTTCACCAGCTCGTCCACGCCCTGGTTTTTCACGGCGGCGATGGGGACCACCGGAATGCCCAGGGCCCGGGACAGGCCCTTTACGTCGATGGTGCCGCCGCTGCCGGACACCTCGTCCATCATGTTCAGGGCCAGCACCATGGGGATGTGCAGCTCCATGAGCTGGAGGGTGAGGTACAGGTTCCGCTCGATGTTGGTGGCGTCCACGATGTTAATGATGCCGTCGGGCCGCTGGTTCAGGATGAAATCCCGGGTGACGATCTCCTCCGGCGTATAGGGGCGGATGGAGTAGATGCCGGGCAGGTCTACCACCGTGCAGTCCTTCTGTCCCCGGATGACGCCGGACTTCTGATCCACCGTCACGCCGGGAAAGTTGCCCACATGCTGGTTGGCCCCGGTGAGCTGGTTGAACAGCGTGGTCTTTCCGCAGTTTTGGTTGCCGGCCAATGCAAAGATCATGCCTGCCGCACCTCCACCTCGATGTTGCGGGCGTCCTCTTTCCGCAGGGACAGGGCGTAGCCCCGGACCCGCAGCTCGATGGGGTCCCCCAGGGGCGCGATCTTCTCCACCCGCACCGTCGTCTTGGGGATCAGCCCCATATCCAGCAGCCGGCAGCGCAGAGGGCCCGCGCCGCCGACCTTGGTGATGGTGGCTTCCCGGCCCAGCGGCAGCGTATCCAACGTCATATCTGGTCTCCTCCTAAAAGTTAGCTCTTTCTAACTACTTAAGAGTTTACCATGGCTAACTGCCGCCGTCAAATAAAAAGCGGCCCAAAAACGCACAAATTTTGGAGAAAGTTTTGCGCAACATGACGAGAGGACGCCCCATTCCGCCGGAGGGGAAAAACAGCGTTCTTGCAGGGCCGCCGGGAACATGCTATACTGAAAAACCGTGGTGATGATCATGCTGACATTCAATCATTTTAATTTCAATGTGACCGATCTGGAACGATCCCTGCAATTTTACAAGGAGGCGCTGGGGCTGGAGCCGGTGCGCCGGAAAGAGGCGGAGGACGGCAGCTTCGTGATCGTGTTTCTGGGCGACGGCGCCACGGATTTCCGCCTGGAGCTGACGTGGCTGCGGGACCACCCGCAGGCGTACGATCTGGGAGAGTGTGAGTTCCATCTGGCGCTCCGGGCGGACGATTTCGCCGCCGCCCGTCAAAAGCACGCCGATATGGGCTGCATCTGCTTTGAAAATCCGTCCATGGGCATTTATTTCATCGCGGACCCGGACGGCTACTGGATCGAGATCATTCCCACGCGGTGACGAAGAAGGGGCCGTGTGACGGGGTGATCGGGCCGCACGGAGGGGCGTGCGGCGGAAAGAGGTGTGGGATGGGCGGATGGAAGCGGGCCTTGGCGGCCGCCGGCGCGGCGGTTTTAACGGCGTCCCTGCTGTCCGGCTGCGCCGCCGGGGGGCGGAACACCGTGTGGGACGACGGCGAAAACGCGGCTGAGCCGGAGACGTATCTGACGTTTTTCGGCTTCAAGTACGAGGCGCTCAACGTGGCGGCCATCGAAAACGCGCTCCACGGCTACATGGAGGCGTATCCCGGCGTTTCGATCTCCTATGACGGGATCAAGGGCCTGGACTATTACGACGTGCTGGAAAAGCGGCTTTCCACCGGCAACGGGGATGATATTTTCATGGTGGACCACGAACGGGTGCTGGAGCTGGGGGCCCGGGGGCTTCTGGCGGACCTCTCCGGCCTGTCCACGCTGGAGAGCTTCAGCGACCTGGCGAAGAGCCAGATGGCGGCGGGCGGGGCGGTCTATTACGTCCCCACCTCCATCTCCGCCTTCGGTCTGTACTGCAACCTGGACCTTTTGGCGGAGCACGGGCAGAAGGTCCCGGAGGATCTGGAGGAGTTCCGGGAGGTCTGCGACGCCTTCGTGGCCGAGGGGATCGTCCCCATCGTGGCCAACAACGACATCTCCCTTAAGACCGTGGCCATCGCAAAAGCGATGCTGCCCACCTATCAAAGCGCGGACCCGGCCGCGGCCATCGCCCGCTTCAACAGCGGCGAAACGGACCTGGCGGAGACGCTGCACCCCGGCTTCGCGCTGGTGGAGGAGATGCTGCAAAAGGGCTGGGTGGACGCGGGCGAGGCGCTGGAGACGGAAAAGACCCGGGACGACCTGACGCTCTTCGCGGCGGGGGCGCGTCCGTTCATGCTGACGGGGGCCTGGGCCGCGCCGCGCCTGCGGGAGCTGGAGCCGGACTTCCGCTTCGAGGTGCGCCCCTACCCCATCCTGGAGGACGGGAGCGTTCTGGTCATCAACGTGGATACCCGCATCAGCGTCAACGCCGGGAGCCCCCATGTGGAGCAGGCGAAGGACTTTGTGGAATACATGACGCAAAAAGACGTGGTGCGGGAATTTGTGGAGAGCCAGGCCTCCTTCAGCCCCCTTGCGGACAGCGGCCTGGCGGGGGACGCGGCGGTCCAGCCCATCGGCCCGTACCTGAACAATGGGCGCAGCGTGCTGGGGGCGGACGATAACCTGCGCCTTCCCATCTGGGACCTGACGCGCCAATGCGTGGTCGGGATGCTGGAGGGGGGCGGCGCGGCGGACGCGGCCGCCCAGATGCGGGCGGAGATCCTGGCCTGGGAAGAGGCGGAGAAGGAGGACAGCGCGCAATGAGGGAAAAGCGCATGTGGCGCGTGATCCTGCTGGGCGTGATGCTGGCGGGCCTTTTCGCCGGCGGCGCCGCGTATTTGAACAGCGTGCACGACGCCTTGTGGACGAAGGCGGTGGCGGACATCCTGGAGGTCACCGACCAGGGGCGGCACGCGCTGGACACCTACATCGAAAAGGACCGGGAGACGCTGCGATTGCTGGCCGCCTCCATGGAGAGCATGGACCCGGGCGACACGGAAGAGATCCTGGAGACGATGCAGCGGTACGGTGCGGCGGAGGGGAATTACCTCTGCGTGGATCTGGAGCGCGGCACGGCCTATACCGATCAGCTGAATGAGGAGTACGCCCTGGACGCGGAGCAGCTTGCGCGGCTCCGGGCGCTGGAGGGGGCGGGGCTTCGCGCGCCGTTTCTGGACGGGTATACCGGCGTGTGGATGATCGGCATGTATGAACGCTTTCTGTTCGCGGACGGAACGGAGGGCTGCGTGCAGCGGTCCCAGCCGGTCTCGGCCATTTCGGACCGGTTTTCCATCTCCTTCTACAATGACCGGGGCTTTTCCTATGTGGTCGACCGGAACGGGGATATTTTGATCCGCTCCCTGCACCGCAACAGCAACCGCACCTTCCAAAACCTGTTCGACATCATCGACCTGCAAAACAACGCCCCCCAGGAGCTGGATTCCTTCCGCCGCGCGCTGGAGGAAGGGAAGCGGGGCGTGGCCCGCTTCCGGTACCGGACGGAGGACTACGTGTTCTGTTATGTGCCGCTGGAGAGCGCGGCGGATTGGGATGTGGTCTCCATCATCCCCAACCAGGTCATCATGGAGCAGGCCGACGGCATCGTCCGCCACTCGCAGCTTTTGATCGTCCTCATCCTGGCCGGGGCTTTGGCTTCGGCGGCCGTTTTCCTGACCTACCGGGATTCCACCCGGCGGGTGCTCCGGGCCGAGGAGGAGGCCCGCCGGGCGGCGGAGAGCGCCAGCCTTGCCAAAAGCCGGTTCCTCTCCAACATGTCCCATGATATCCGCACGCCCATGAACGCCGTCATCGGGATGACGGAGCTGGCGGCGGAGCATGCCGACGAGCCGGAAAAGGTCCGGGAGTATCTGAAGAACATCAAGGCCTCCGGCCGGCTTCTGGTGGGGCTCATCAACGACATTCTGGACCTTTCCCGGATCGAGAGCGGGAAAATGACGCTGGATTGCACCGCCGTCTCCCTGGCGGAATTGATGGAGGACCTGGTGAACGTCGTCCAGCCCGCCATGGAGCAAAAGGGGCAGGCGTTTCGTGTCCGTTTGCACCAGGTGAAGCATGAGACGCTCTGCACCGACGCGCTGCGGCTCAACCAGGTTTTGATGAATCTCCTCTCCAACGCAGTGAAATTCACGCCCGAGGGCGGGAGCATCCGCGTGGATGTGACGGAGAGCGGCTCTCCCCGCCCCGGCTGCGCGCGCTTCACCTTCCGTGTGGCGGACACGGGCATCGGCATGAAGCCGGAATTCCTGCGGGATATCTTCGACTCCTTCACCCGGGAGCAGGATAGCCGGGTCAGCCGGACCGAGGGAAGCGGCCTGGGAATGGCCATCACGAAGATGATCGTGGACCTGATGGAGGGATCCATCCAGGTGGAGAGCGCCCCCGGCGAGGGGAGCGTGTTCACCGTTACCCTGGACCTTCCCCCGGCGGAGGAGCCGCGGGAGGAGCCTCTGCCGCCCATGCGGGTCCTGGTGGCGGACGGCGATTCGGAGGACCTGCGGTCCGCGGAGGAGAGCCTGCGGGCGCTGGGCGTTCAGGCGGACGGCGCGGCCGACGGGCGGAGCGCCGCGGCCATGGCCGCGGCGGGGGGCTATGCGCTGGCGTTTTTGGGCTGGGAGCTGCCGGATATGGACGGCGGGCAGGCGGTCCGCGCCGTCCGGGAGGCCCTTGGGGAAACGGTCCCGGTGGTGGTCTGTCCGGCCTGCGGCTGGGAGCAGGTCCGGGAGGAGGCCCTGCAATGCGGCGCGGCGGGTGTGGTGCAAAAGCCCCTGTTCCGGTCCACGCTCCGCCGGAGCCTCCGGCGGTACGCGCTGCACAAAGAACCCCAGGCGGCCCGGAGCGACTCCGAAACGCTGTCCGGCCTGCAGATCCTGCTGGCGGAGGACAACCGGATGAACCAGGAGATTGCAAGAGAGCTGCTGGAGAGCTTCGGCGCCCGGGTGGAGGTGGCGGACAACGGCCTGGACTGCGTGGAGCGATTTTCCGGCGCGGCGCCGGGCTGGTTCGATCTGATCTTGATGGACGTTCACATGCCGCTCATGGACGGCTACGAGGCCACCCGCCAGATCCGGGAGCTGGAGCGACCCGACGCGGGCACGGTCCCCATCCTCGCCCTGACGGCGGACGCCTTTGCCGAGGACGTGGCGGCGGCGAAGGAGGCGGGAATGAACGGCCACCTGGCAAAGCCCCTGGACATTTCGGTGATGCTGAAAGAGATCCAGGCGTGTATCGGCCGCACCGGATGGCGCGGATAAAGGCGGCCCCGCGCGGAATATCCCGCGCGGGGCCGTTTTTTTATATCCGCGCCATGGATAAAAGATCCTTGACAAGCAGAACTGTAACTGATATAGTTACAGCATCAAAACTGAAACTTTTGAAATTACAGTTCTGGAGGTTCCCATGAAACAAAACAGACGAATGGCGCTGGCGGCGGCGCTGGCGCTTGCCCTGCTGCTCTCGGCCTGCGGAAATGCCGGCGGGCAGCCGGAACCGGAGGCGCCCGCCGTCCGGAAGATCACGGCGGAAGAGGGCAAGGACCTGATGGACGCGGGGGGCGTGGCGGTGGTGGACGTGCGCCGGGCCGACGAATACGAGGCCGGACACATTCCGGGAGCCGTCAACCTCCCCAATGAGGACATCGGGGACGCTATGCCGGAGGCGCTGCCGGACCTGGACGCGGCGGTGATCGTCTACTGCCGGACCGGCGTGCGGAGCGCGGACGCGGCAAAGAAGCTGGCGGCCATGGGATATACCGATGTGGCGGATATGGGCGGCATCGTGGATTGGCCCTATGACACCGTCACCGGCGGCGAACCGGGGATCTACGGCCAGTCCGTCCCCACGGAGGAACCGGCCATGGCGGAGGAACCGTCCATGACGGAGGGACCGGCGGAGGAGCCCCAGGCCCCGGCGGAGGAGCCGCCTGCCGCGGAGGAGCCGCCCCAGGCCGGAGAGGAGCCGGGCATCCTCACGGCCTTCACCGCCACGGACCTGGAGGGCGGCGCGGTGGATGAGTCCCTTCTGGCGGACTATGAGCTGACCATGGTGAACGTGTGGGCCACCTTCTGCGGGCCCTGCCTGCGGGAGATGCCGGACCTGGGGGAGCTTGCGGCGGAGTACAAGGACAAGGGCGTGCAGATCGTGGGCATTGTGTCCGACGCGCTGGCCTCCGATGGCACCATCAGCCAGGACCAGGTGGACCTGGCGAGGGACATCGTGGACCGGACCGGGGCGGACTATCCCCACATCCTGCCGTCCGAGGACCTGTTCGGCATCCTCGCCCAGATCCAGTTCGTGCCCACCACCTTCTTTGTGGACAGCACGGGCCATCAGGTGGGCAGCGCGGTGGTGAAGTCCATGGGGAAGGATGAATGGGAGAAAGTGATCGACAAAATGCTGGAGGAGGTGGCGCGGTGAGCGTTTTGCGGCGGAACCGGGCGGCGGTGCTGTTTGTGGCGCTGGCTCTGGCGTTCCTGGCCATTGGCGTGTGGCGGGGCGAGGCGGAGGTGGTGCTGCGCAAGGCGGTGAACATCTGCATGGAGTGTATCGGCCTTGGGTAAACGGCTGGCCGCGGCCCGGCGGCATGTGCGCGCCTGGGTCCAGATCGGCTTCACCGCCCTGACGAACGGTTACGCCGCCGGCTTCGTCAAGGGCGAGATCTACCGGGGCCCCACCAAGGCCTTTTGCGTGCCCGGGCTGAACTGCTACTCCTGTCCCGGCGCGCTGGGAAGCTGCCCCATCGGCGCCCTTCAGGCGGTGCTGGGCAGCCGGGATTACCGGTTTGCCTTTTATGTGGTGGGTTTTTTGATGTTTTTCGGCGCGCTGCTGGGCCGCTTCGTCTGCGGCTGGCTGTGCCCCTTCGGTCTGGTGCAGGACCTTTTGCATAAGATCCCCTTTGTGAAAAAGCTCCGAAAGCTGCCGGGAGACCGGTGGCTGAAATATTTGAAGTATGTCATCCTGGCGGGCTTCGTCATCGTCCTGCCCCTGACGGTGCTGGACGTGGTGGGCCAGGGCCAGCCCTGGTTCTGCAAATATATCTGCCCCTCCGGCACCCTGCTGGCGGGGATCCCCCTGGTGGGGACCAACCCGGCGCTCCAGGGGGCCTTGGGGTGGCTCTTCACCTGGAAAGCGGCGGTCCTGGCGGTGCTGGTGCTGCTCTCCGTGGCGGTGTACCGGCCCTTCTGCCGCTATCTCTGCCCCCTGGGGGCGGTATACGGGCTGTTCAACCCCATCGCCTTCCACCGCTTCCAGATCGACGCGGAAAAGTGCACCCGGTGCGGGAAGTGCCAAAAGGCGTGCAAGCTGGACATCCCGGTTTACAAAACGCCCAACAGTCCGGAATGCATCCGCTGCGGCGACTGCCGGCGGGCCTGCCCCCACGGGGCGGTGTGCACGGCCCATCAAATGCAAAAGCGGGAAAAGGAGGCGTCTGGGGCATGACGGGAGCGTTTTCCCTGGCGGTCCACGCGCTGGTCTACCTAGACCACAAAAAGACCAGCCTCTCCAGCGAGGCGCTGGCGGAGAATATCTGCACGAACCCCGCCCGGGTGCGCAAGGTCATGGCCCAGCTCAAGCGGGCGGGCATGATCTCCACCAAGGAGGGCTTCGAGGGGGGCTACACGTTCTCCGGCGACCCGGAGAAGCTGACGCTGGCGGAGGTTGCCCGGGCGGTGGACGCCCGGTTTGTGGAGAGCGCCTGGCGCTCCGGCGGCGAGGACATGGAGTGCCTGGTGGCCTCCGGCATGGCGCGGATCATGGACGGCATCTATGCGGAGCTGGACGAACAGTGCCTGGCGCGGCTGGACGGCGTCACCATTGGAGATATCGGCCGGGAGATTTTCGGCGGGCGGACGCCCGGAAAGGAAAAACGAGCATGAGAGAGCTTCATTACGACGCGGTGGTTATCGGCTTCGGCAAGGGCGGCAAGACCCTGGCGGGGAAGCTGGCGGAGAGCGGCAGGACCGTCGCGCTGGCGGAGATGGACGCGGGCATGTACGGCGGCACCTGCATCAACGTGGGGTGCATCCCCTCCAAGTCCCTTATCGCCAGCGCATCCCGGGTGGACCCCGCCGCGTCCGGAGCGGAGAAGGGCGCGGCCTTCCGCGCGGCGGTGGCGGAGAAGCGGCGGCTGACCGCCATGCTGCGGCAGAAGAACTTCGATAAGCTGGACCAGCTTGCAAACGTGGACATTTACACTGGGAAGGCCCGGTTTGCCGGTCCGCTCCGGGTGGAGGCGGCCCTGGAGGGGGAGACGGTCCTGCTGAACGCAAAGCAGGTCTTTCTCAACACCGGCTCCACCCCCCGCCTCCCGCCCATCAAGGGCCTGGGGGACACGCCGGGCGTTTACACCAGCCGGGAGCTGATGGACCTGGACGAGCGGCCGGGACGGCTGGTGGTCCTGGGCGGCGGCTATATCGGGCTGGAATTTGCCTCCATGTTCGCCGCCTTCGGCACCGCCGTCACCGTTTTGCAGGACAGCGGGGTGTTTCTGCCCAAGGAGGACGAAGACGTGGCCGCCGAGATCAAAAAGCTGCTGGAGGCCCAGGGGGTGGATATCCGCCTGAACGCCGGGACCCGCCGGGTGGAGCCCGGCCCGTCGGGCCCGGTGCTCACCGTGGAGCGGGAAGGCCGGGAGGAGCGGCTGGAGGCCGACGCCGTGCTGGTGGCCACCGGCCGGACGCCCAATACCGCCGGATTGAACTGTCCGGCGGCGGGCGTGGAGCTGACGCCCCGGGGCGCGGTGAAGGTGGACGCCCTGCTCCGCACCACCGCCCCCAACGTCTGGGCCATGGGCGACGTGGCCGGGGGCTTGCAGCACACCTACGTCTCCCTGGACGATTCCCGCATCGTGTGGGCCCAGCTCTCCGGCGGCGGGACGCGCACCGCCGCTGAGCGGAAGAACGTGCCCTACAGCGTGTTTCTGCGCACGCCATACTCCCGCGTCGGCATGAACGAGCGGGAGGCCCGGGCGGCGGGGCGGAACGTGCGGGTCGTCCGAATGCCCGCCGCCGCCGTGCCCAAGGCCCAGGTGTTGAAAGCCTCGGCCGGTTTTTTGAAGGCGGTCCTGGACGCGGACAGCGGGGAGATCCTGGGGGCGATGCTGCTGTGCGAGGAGTCCTATGAGACGATCAACGTGGTGAAGCTGGCCATGGACCTGGGCGCGGACTACACGGTCCTGCGGGACCAGATATTTACCCATCCCACCATGACCGAGGCGCTGAACGATCTGTTCGCGGGATGACGGGAAACAGGACCGGCCCCCTGGCGGGGCCGGTCCTGTTTCGTGCGGCCGTTCGGAGCCGGGCGGCGCGGGGGAACGCGGGTCCCCGCTTTACCAGCGGTCGGGCCAGCACACCCCGTCCCCGTCCTCCCGGAAGGGCTCCGGATCCACGCCCGCCATCTCCCGGCGGACGGCCTCCGCCACGTCCGGCACGGTGGTTGGACCGTAATCCGCGAAGGCGGCGCTGCTCAGCAGCACCGCGCCCACCCGCTCCATGTCCGCCAGGTTCGCCCGCTGGATCTCCTCCGTCTGGGAGGAGCAGCAGTCCGTGAGGACCACGGTGTTATACTCCAGGGCGATGGCGTCGTAGCCGGTGGTGCGGATGCAGTTGGGGGTGGTGGTCCCCGCCAGGATGACCGTGCGCACGTCCAGCCGCCGGAGGATGAGGTCCAGCTCCGTCTGGAAAAAAGCGCTCCACCGGGGCTTCCAGATCGTATAGTCCCCGGGCTTGGGGCGCAGGGCCCGGGGCGCCTGGGCGCTGTTGGGGCCCGTGGAGGCGGGCATGCAGGCCCGTCCCCCCGCCTTCCAGGGCGCGTAGCGGGTCAACTCCACGTCGCTGCCGTCGGCGCGGTAGATGCGCTTGACGAAAAACACGGGGATGCCCTTGGCCCGGGCCAGGTCCAGCGCCCTGGCGCAGGCGGGGACCGTCGCCTGGGCGCCCTGGATGCAGTGGCCGCCCCGGGGGTCCACGAAGCCGTTTTCCATGTCGATCAGCAGCAGCGCCGACCGGGTGGGATTGGATGTCATAGAAGAAGCCCTCCTTTTCTTGTCCCCTTTAGAGTACCACGCGGAGCCCCGTTCGTCCAGGGGGGGCGTCCGGTCCCCGCGGGTTGACTTTTTTTCGCCGCAATGCTACCCTCAATATAAAACGCGCCGAAGGGAGGAACGCCGGATGTACCGCATTTTCATCGTGGAGGACGACGCCGCCATCTCCGGCGTGATGCAGCGCCATCTGGAGAGCTGGGGCGACGCTGTCCGCTGCTGCGAACGCTTTGACCGGGTGCTGGAGGAATTTGCCGCCTTTGACCCCCATGTGGTGCTGCTGGACGTCTCCCTGCCTTTTTTCAACGGCTATCACTGGTGCCGGGAGATCCGAAAGGTCTCCAAGGTCCCCATTTTGTTCATCACCTCCGCGTCGGACGATGTGAACGTGGTGATGGCCATGCAGATGGGCGGAGACGACCTGCTGGCCAAGCCCTTCGATCTCCAGGTCCTCTCCGCCAAGGTCCAGGCCATGCTGCGCAGGGCCTATGACTTCGGCCCGTCCGCCCGGCTGCTCTCCTGGGGACGGGCGGTGATGGACCTTTCCGCGGGGACCCTCTTTGTGGACGGCGGGCGGGTGGACCTGACCCGCAACGAGTTCCGTATCCTGCAGATGCTGCTGGAGCACAAGGGCGAGGTGGTCAGCCGGGAGGCCATCATGACCCGGCTGTGGGAGTCGGACAGCTTCGTGGATGAGAACACCCTCTCCGTGAACGTGGCCCGGCTGCGGAAAAAGCTGGACGCCGCCGGACTGCCGGACGCCGTCCGCACGAAAAAGGGCGCGGGCTACTGGATGGAGGGATAGGGGATGCTGCTGGCCTATTTGAAGCGGCAGTACAAGCTGCTGCTGCTTTTGGCGGGGGCGGTGTGCGTATTCGCCGCGGTGTTCTCCCTGTACGCGCTGCCGGTGGAGGCGGTGGCCTACGCCGGGGCGCTTTGTCTGGCGCTGGGGGCGATCCTCTTCGCCGTGGGCTACGTGCGCTTTGTCCGGCGGCACCGGACGCTTTGCGGCCTGCTGCGCCGGGCGGGGGAGACGGTGCTCCCCCTGCCTCCGGCCTCCGGGCTTCTGGAGGAGGACTACCAGGCCCTGCTGGGGGCCGTGTGCGCGGACCGGGCCCGCCTGGCGGCGGAGAACGGCCGCCGCCTTCAGGACATGACGGATTACTACACCCTCTGGGCCCATCAGATCAAAACTCCCATCGCCGCCGCGGGGCTGCTGCTTCAGGAGGAGACGCCCCGGACGGCGGAGGTGGAGGCGGAGCTTCTCAAGATCGAACAGTATGTGGAGATGGTGCTCTCCTATTTGCGGCTGGACAGCCCCGCCACGGACTATCTGCTGCGGGCCTGCGGGCTGGACGGCGTCGTGCGCCAGGCCGTGCGGAAGTACGCCAGGCTCTTTATCCTGAAAAAGATCGCCCTGGATTTCCGCGAGACGGGAAAGACCGTGCTGACGGACGAAAAGTGGCTGCTGTTCGTGGTGGAACAGGTGCTTTCCAACGCGCTGAAGTACACCCCCGCCGGGGGAAGCATCCGCATCTACGGCGACGGGGACACCCTGGCCGTGGCGGACAGCGGCATCGGCATCCGGGAGGAGGACCTGCCCCGGGTGTTCGAGCAGGGCTTCACCGGATACAACGGCCGGGAGGACAAGAAATCCACCGGCATCGGGCTGTACCTGTGCCGCCGGGTGATGGAGCGGCTGAACCACGGCATCTCCATCACGTCCCGGCCCGGGCAGGGGACCATCGTGCGGCTGGACCTGGGGCGTGAGGAGACGGTGATGGAGTAGCCTTACGGAATCGTAAGAAACAAAGCCGGACTGTAAGCCAAAACGATGGCGGACGGTCCGGCTTTTCGGGTACAATGGTCCCATGAAGGAACGGGAGGAACCGATATGCCGATTTTGGAAGTGCAGCATCTGCAAAAAATTTACACCACCCGCTTCGGCGGCAACCAGGTGGAGGCTCTGCAAAACGTCAATTTCTCCGTGGAGCCGGGAGAGTACGTGGCCATCATGGGGGAGTCCGGCTCCGGCAAGACCACCCTGCTCAACATTCTGGCGGCCCTGGACCGCCCCACGGCGGGGGAGGTTTTGCTGAACGGCAAGGCCCTGTCCGATATCCGGGAGCGGGATTTAGCGGCCTTCCGCCGGTCCCACCTGGGGTTCGTGTTTCAGGACTTCAACCTGCTGGACACCTTCTCCATCCAGGACAACATCTTTTTGCCCCTGGTGCTGGCGGGGGTGGACTTCCGGGAGATGCGCAGGCGGCTGGAGCCCATCGCGAAGCAGCTTGGCATCGGGGACATTTTATCCAAGTACCCCTACGAGGTCTCAGGCGGGCAAAAGCAGCGGACGGCGGTGGCCCGGGCCCTCATCACCGGCCCCCAGATCGTGCTGGCCGACGAGCCGACGGGGGCGCTGGACTCCCGGGCGTCCGACCACCTGCTGGACCTCTTCGGGGAGATCAACGCCGCGGGGCAGACGGTGCTGATGGTGACCCACTCCGTGAAGGCGGCCAGCCACGCGGGACGGGTGCTGTTTCTGCGGGACGGCCAGGTGTACCACCAGCTCTACCGGGGCGGCGAGAGCCTGGAGAGCCAGTTCCGCCGCATCTCCGACACGCTGACGGTGCTGGCGGGAGGCGGTGAGTCCCATGCGTAAGACCGGCTTTTTTCCCCGGCTGGCCCTCATCAACCTGCTGCGCAACGGCCGGTACTATGGGCCGTACCTGCTCTCCTGCGGCGGCACGGCGGCCATGTTTTACATCCTGCGCTTCCTGACGTGGAGCGAGGGCATCCGCAGCGTGGGCCGGGGCGCGGCCTATCTGGAGACCATGATGGGCATCGGCTGCTTCGTGGTGGCGCTGTTCGCGGCGGTGATCCTGCTGTACGCCAACAGCTTCGTTATGAAGCGGCGGCAGCGGGAGCTGGGGCTTTACAACGTGCTGGGCCTGGAAAAGCGCCATATCGCCTGGGTCATGGTCTGTGAGACGCTGTTTTGCGCGGCCGCCGCCCTGTTGGGCGGCCTGCTGGCGGGGGTCTTGCTCTCCAAGCTCATTTTGCTGCTGCTGCTCAGGCTGGTGCGTCTGCCGGTGTCCTTCGGCTTTTCGGTGAGCGGCCATGGGCTTTTGGAGACGGCGGCGCTCTTTGGCGTGCTGTTTGGGCTGACGCTCCTGTGCAACCTGGTCCGCCTGGGCCGGTCCAATCCCATCCAGCTGCTGCGAAGCGGGCAGACCGGAGAGCGGGAGCCCCGGACAAAGCGCCTCCTGGCCCTGCTGGGCCTCGCGGCCCTGGGCGGGGGATACGCCATCGCCCTCACGGTGCAAGATCCCGTGGAGGCGCTGACGCTGTTTTTCGTGGCGGTGCTGCTGGTGATCGCGGGCACGTACTGCCTGTTCACCGCCGGTTCCGTGGCCTGGCTGAAGCATCTGCGGAACAAGCCCGCATATTACTATCAAACCCGGCATTTCACCGCCGTCTCCGGGATGCTGTACCGGATGAAGCAAAACGCCGTGGGCCTTGCCAACATCTGCATCCTGGCGTCCATGGTGCTGGTGACGGTATCCGGCACCGTGTGTTTGTACCTGGGGGCGGAGGTCTCCCTGGACCGCATGTATCCCAACGACATCCTGGTGACGCAGACGCTGGAGGAGGGGACCGACACGGCGGACACGCTCCGTCAGGCGCGGGCCGCGGCTGCGGCCACGGGCCGCCGGGTGCGGCTGCTGGAGTATGAAACGGCCGCGTCCTTCCACGCGCGCTACAGCGGAAACACCCTGCTGACGGATCTGAACGCGGAGGGAACGCTTGTGCGGGTGACGGTGCTGACGGCGGAGGAGTACGGGCGGCTGACCGGGGAGACCGTCTCCCTGGAGGAGGGGGAGGTGCTGGCCTGCGCCCCGGCCCTCCACCTGCCGGAGACGGTCTACTGGGGCGGGACGGCCATGCAGGTCAAAGACCTGCTGGACGCGTTTCCCGCCGGGGACTTCGCCATGGTCAGCAATGTGGCCGACGTGGGCCTGGTGGCGGACGGAGCGCTGGCGGAGGCGCTGACGGAGACGGATATAGCCCGCAGGACCTTCCGCATCCGCATGGACCTGGACGGGACCGACGCGGAGAAGCTGGACTGCGCGGAGGCGCTGCTGGCGGGGTCCGACGGGGCCTACGGCGTCACCAGCCGCCAGGATATGGCGGCGGAGTTTTACACCATGTACGGCGGCTTTTTGTTCCTGGGCGTTTTTCTGGGGGTGCTGTTTTTGATGACCACGGTGCTCATCATCTACTACAAGCAGATCTCCGAGGGGTACGAGGACCAGCGCCGCTACCGGATCATGCAGCAGGTGGGCATGACGCGGCAGGAGGTCCGGGCCTCCGTCCGCAGCCAGGTCTTGCTGGTGTTCTTTCTGCCCCTGGGGGCGGCGGGGCTGCACATTCTGGCCGCGTTCCCCATGCTCTCCCACATTCTGGAGCTGTTTGGGCTGTATAACGTGCCGCTGTTCGCCGCCTGCACGGCGGGGACGCTGCTGGCCTTCTGCGCCGCCTACGCGCTGATCTTCGCCCTGACGGCCCGGACGTACGACCGCATCGTGAGCTGAAAAAGGGCCTGTTGCAAAATAGGAATTTCAAAAAACAAGCTGCGCAAAAAGTGATGGAGAACTTCATTTTTAGAAGTTCTCCATCACTTTTTTTAATAGAGCTATCTTTGATTTGGGGCTAAAATCTGCGTTTTGCAACAGGCCCTTCAGCTTGTCGAAAAAGCCTCGCAGAGTTCGCGCCCGGAGGCGCGAAGAAGATCAAATCCATTTTTTCCGACGACATGTGCGCCGGAGAAGGGACGGCCCGCCGCCGGTCCTCATTCCGATTTTTGAAACACGTGGATGCGGAAGGCGGTGCGCACAGAGAGCCGGTCCAGCGCCGCCAGCCGCGCCGCCCCGGCCTTCGGCGTTTTCCAATAATAGGGCGTCATTTGAAACAGCGCCGCGATATCCGCCCGGCAGGGCAGGTCGATCCGCCCCTCCACCGGGACCACCGCCTCGTAGGAAAAGCCCCCGTAAGGCGTTTCCTTCTCCTCGTTGGGATAGGGCCGGTCATAGAGGACCTCCTTCAGCTCCCACAGGTGGTCCGCCGCGGGCACCACGTACAAAAACGAGCCGCCGGGGCGGAGGACCCGCCGGAACTCGTCCAGCGCCAGGGGGGAGAAGCAGTCCAGCAGCAGCTCCACGCTCCCGTCCCCCAAGGGCAGGTGGTAGGAGGAGGCCACGGCGAACTCCACGCCCTTTTCCAGCTTCGCGGCGGAGCGGAGGATGGGCTTGGAGATGTCGGTCCCCGCCATCCGGGGCGTTTTTCCCGCCTGGATGAGGGCCCGGTAGATGCCCGCGGTGTAATATCCCTCCCCGCAGCCCGCGTCCAGCACCGCCGGGGCCGCTCCGGTATGGGAGAGGGCCAGGGCGCACAGCGCGTCCAGCAGGGGGCGGTAATACCCCTTGGAGAGAAAGGCCCGCCGAGCCGCGGCCATGCCCTTGTCGTCCCCGGGGGCGGCGGAGTGCTTTTGGTTGGGGGGCAACAGATAGGTATAGCCCTCTTTGGCGATGTCGTAGCTGTGGCCGGCGGGGCAGCGGCAGGCCCGCGCCTCCCGCGTCAGCGGCGCTTTGCAGACGGGGCAGCAAAAAAGGCTCATGCCTCCGCCCCCCGCGTCACGTCGTTGATCCATTTCCGGCTCCGAAGCCGGAAAACGCCCCAGGGCATCTTACACAGGTTCTCCGTCTGGATGGAGAGGCACACCAGCGTCACCGGCGCGTTCAGCACCAGGCCCGTCAGGGCGGTGAGGGGCACCGCCACGCACCAAAGGGGCGTCAGGTCGATGACGGAGGCCATCCGGGCGTCGCCGCCCGCCCGGAGAAGGCCGGTGATGTTGGTGATGTCAAAGGCCTTTAGGGGCATCATGAAGATATACACCGTGCACATGGTGACGGCGATCTGCAGCGCCAGTCCCTCCAGGTGGAACAGGGGATAGAGGTGGGGGATGAACAGCGTGGGCAGGGCCGCGGCCAGACACGCCGCCACCACCGCGCCCACCAGCAGCGACACGGTGAGCAGGCAGCATCCCAGGGAATAGACCTCCTCCTTTTTCGCGCCCTCTCCGATGCGTTTTCCCACGATGACGGCGGTGGCGCCCGCCACGCCGAAGCAGGTCACGGTGGAGAACTTGTCGATGTTGCCCATGATGGCGTAAGCCGCCAGCATCTCCGTGGAGACGGCCATGTGGCCCATGATGGAGGTCATGACGGTGGTGCCCAGGCCCCAGAGCGTCTCGTTGAGGATGACGGGGGTGGAGTATTTCACAAAGCTGCGCAAAAACGCCCTGCCGGGGCGGAACAGGGCGGCGGGCCGCAGGGGCAGGCGGCGGCAACGCAGGGCGTAGACCGTTACGATGGCGAACTCCACGATGCGGGAGGTCAGCGTGGCGATGGCCGCGCCGGTGACGCCCAGAGCGGGCGCGCCGAATTTGCCGAAGATGAAGATGTAGTTCAAAAGCGTGTTCAGCAGCATGGAGATCGCAAAGACCACCATGCCCATGGCGGGATTTTCGATGCTGCGCTGCATCCCCACGTACACGGAGCTGACGGCGTTGAACACATAGCTCACGCCCACGATGCGCAGATACGGCGCGCCGATCTCGATGAGGAGAAGGTTGTCCGTCACCAGGCCCATGACCTCCCGGGGGAACAGAAACAGCGCCAGGGCCATGACCCCAGCGATGAGGAAGCCCGCGTACATGGCCACCCCCATGCAGCGGTTGATGGCGTCCTCGTCGCCCTTGCCCCAGTATTGGCTCACCAGAACGGTGAGGCCGCTGATGAGGCCGAAGACGATGACCTGGATCAGGAAGATGGGGGCGTTGGCGGCGGTGACGGCGGAGAGCTCGTTGTTGCCGAGAAGGCCCACCATGAATGTGTCCACAAAGCCCAGGGAGGTGGTGATGAGGTTTTGCAGGATCAGGGGCAGGGCCAGCAGCCACATGCGCTTGTAAAAGCCCCGCTCCCGGCGAAGAAAGTGAAACATAATCTACCGTTCCTTAATTTTAAAGTCGTTGTCCGCCCCGGGCGCGGGGGGAGAGGCTCCGGTTTCCCCGGCCCTTTGGCCGCCGGAGAAAGAAGCGGACGCCGTCATGCCCGGCGGGAGACAAGGGGGATCGCCGCAAAGCGGCAAGAGAAGCCGCCCCGGGGCGTGCGCCCGCCGAACGTTCCCGCGGCCCGTTTGCCTCCGGGGCAAAGGCCCCGGTCCGCCTTTTGGGTCCCCGCCAAAACCCGCCGGTTTTGACGGAGAGTAGGGAAGTTCGGGGAAGAGGCCCTCCCCCCGGAAATCCTCACAGCATCGGCATCCGCTCGTCGTGGTGCCGCAGCAGCGCCTCCGCGCAGGCGTCGATGTCCCCGGCGGCGGTCTCCGGCCCGAAGCTCAGACGGATCACCCCCGCCGCCGCCCGCTTGGGCAGCTTCAGGGCCGCCACCACGTGGCTGGGCCTGCCCTGGTGGCAGGCGGACCCGGCGGAGATGCAGATGCCCCGGCTCCCCAGGTCGTTGACGATGTTCTGGCTGGGCCAGCCCTCCAGGGCGGCGGCCAGGATGTGGGGCGCGCCGCCGCCGATAACGCGCAGGTCCGGGATGGCCGAGAGGCGCTGCACGGCGTAAGACCGCAGCTCCGCCATGCGGCGGAGCGTGTCCTCCAAATGGGCGCACCGCAGCTCCGCCGCCTTGGCGAAGCCCGCGATCTGGGCGGTGGCCTCCGTGCCGGAGCGCAGGCCGGATTCCTGCCCGCCCCCCGCCAGCAGGGGCCGGGGATTGCGGACCCGGGGCCCGATGTACAGTCCGCCGACGCCCTTGGGCCCGCCGATCTTGTGGGCGGACACGGCGATGAAGTCCGCGCCCAGGGTCCCGGCGGAGAAGGGGACCTTCAAAAAGCCCTGGACCGCGTCGGTATGCAGAAGGGTCTTGGGATTCCTGGCCCGGAGCCCCGCCGCGATCTCGGCGATGGGGAAGACGTTCCCCAGCTCGTTGTTCACCATCATGACGCTGACCAGCGCCGTGTCCGGTCGCACGGCGTCCAGCACCTGCTGCGCCGTCAGGTCCCCGTTTTCGTCCGGGACCAGGTACGTCACCTCGCACCCCTGCTTTTCCATCCAGCGGCAGGCCTCCAAAACCGCGCTGTGCTCCACCGCCGTCGTGACGATGTGGCGGCCCAGGTGGCGGTTTTGCCAGCAGGCGGCGGAAACGGCCCAGTTGTCCGCCTCCGTGCCGCAGGAGGTGAAGAAAAACCGCTCCGGCCCGCAGCCAAGGGCGCCGGCGATGGTCCGCCGCCACGCCTCCACCCGCTTTTTCATCTCCTGCCCCAGGGGATACTGGGAACTGGGATTGCCGAAGTCCTCCGTGAGCACTTCATACATGGCGTCCGCCACGGCCCGGGGGACGGGCGTGGTGGCGGCGTGGTCCAGATAGATCATATGAAAAACCTCCTGCGGTTGGGGCTTGCCCAACGGCGAAAATACAGATATAATAAACTCCAAATAAGCGCGTTTAAACATTATATAAAGGTTTAGCCGAAAGTGCAAGGAGAATCCATGAAAGTCGCCATCTTCACCCTCGGGTGCAAAGTGAATCAGTATGAGACCCAGGCCATGGAGCAGGAGCTCCGCCGCCGGGGCCACCAGGTCGTGGACTTCGGGGAGGAGGCGGACGCCTACGTGGTGAACACCTGCTCCGTCACGGCGGTCAGCGACCAGAAATCCCGCCAGATGCTCCACCGCGTCCGCCGGGAGCACCCTGGCGCGGTGGCGGCGGTGTGCGGGTGCTATCCCCAGACCCACGCGGAGGAGATGGGGGAGCTGGACGCGGACCTGGTGGCGGGCACCGGGGACCGCCGGGGCTTTATCGGCCTTTTGGAGCAGGCCGCGGCGGAAAAGCGCCGCATCGAGGCCATCGACCGCTCCTTTGAGCGCCGCACGTTCGAGGTCCTGCCCGCCGGGGGCATGACGGAGCGCACCCGGGCCATGCTGAAGGTGGAGGACGGGTGCGTGAACTTCTGCGCCTACTGCATCATCCCCTACGCCCGGGGGCCCGTGCGCTCGCTGCCCGCGGCGGCGGCGGCGGAGCAGGCGGCGCGGCTGAAGGCGGACGGCTACCGGGAGATCGTGCTCACCGGCATCGAGATCTCCTCCTGGGGCCGGGACCTGGGGACCGGACAGAGCCTCGTGGACCTCATCGAGACCGTGTCCGCCGCCGCGCCGGGCGTCCGCATCCGCCTGGGCAGCCTGGAGCCCCGGACGGTGACGGAGGAATTCTGCCGCCGCTGCGCGGCCCTGCCGGACCTCTGCCCTCAGTTCCACCTGTCCCTGCAAAGCGGGTGCGACGCCACGCTGAAGCGGATGAACCGGAAATACGGCACGGAGCGGTATTACGAGTCCGTGGCGCTGCTGAACCGCTATTTCCGCCGTCCCGCCGTCACCACGGACCTCATCACCGGCTTTCCGGAGGAGACGGAGGAGGAGTTTGCCCTGACCCTGGCCTTCCTCCGCCGGTGCGGCTTCGCCCAGATGCATATCTTCCCTTACTCTGTCCGTCCCGGGACCCCGGCGGCGAAGATGGTCCAGGTGCCCAAAAGCGTCCGGGAGGAGCGGGCCCGGCGGGCGGCGGAGGCTGCCGCCGGGATGCACCGGGCCTATCTGGAGGGCTGTGTGGGAGAGACGTATCCCGTCCTCTTCGAGCAGCCCAAGGAGGGGCGGTTCTCCGGCCGCGCCCCCAATTACATGGAGGTGCTGGCGGAGGGAGCGGACCTGCATAACGCGGTGAAAAACGTCCGCATCACCGGGACCGACGGAAAAGCGCTGCTGGGCGAGATACAGGAGGGATGATATGAAAAGCCACTTTTTTGCCTATATCTCCCGGATGCGGTTCATCCAGCGCTGGGCGCTGATGCGCAACACCGCGCCGGAGAACGTCCAGGAGCACAGCCACCAGGTGGCGGTGCTGGCCCACGCGCTGGCGCTCATCCGAAACGAGAAGTTCGGCGGCCATGCGGACCCCGGGGCCGTGGCGGCGGCGGCGCTGTACCACGACGCGTCGGAGATCTTGACCGGGGACATGCCCACCCCCATCAAGTATGACAATCCCGCCATCCGCAGCGCCTATAAAGACGTGGAGTCCGTGGCGGTGCAAAAGCTTGAGCAGATGCTGCCCCCGGAGCTGCGGGCCGTTTACGCCCCCATCCTGGAGGGCGGGGATCAGGAGGCACGGACGCTGGTGAAGGCGGCGGACAAGCTCTCCGCCTACATCAAGTGCGTGGAGGAGCTGAAGGCCGGAAACGCCGAGTTCCGCCAGGCGGCGGCGGAGACCCGCCGGGTGCTGGAGGGCTACGGCCTGCCGGAGGTGGCCTATTTCATGGACACGTTTATGGACAGCTTCTCCCTGACGCTGGACGAGCTGAAATAACTGCGGAAGGAGCCAGGATATGGAGCCGCGTTTTCAAGAGATGCTGGAGACCCGGGGCGCGCTGGAGTGCGCTCTGGTCTATCTGGCCGCGCAGAAGGCCGTGCCATCGGACGGGGACAAACTGCGCCAGCCCCTCAGCTATGCCATCGCACGGGACATCGACTATCAGCTGGAGCGGGACTTCGACTTTCATCTGGCCGTGGCGGACATTGCCGCCAACGACTTCCTCCGGCGGAGCCTGCAAAGCCTCATGGAGCAGATCACGGAGTACCTCAGCCGCAACCGGGCGCTTTTGCCGGAGGTGGACGACCAGTCCGCCATTCAGCACTGGAACATCATGGTGGCCGTCCTGGCCAACGAGCCGGACCGGGCGGAGCAGGCCATGCGCTCCCACATGCAGTACGTGACCCGGCTCTACTCCCGGGAGCTGAACCGGGGGCACCTTTGAACCAAGGGAGGGCGCTGCCATGGACCTGGGGCGGATCGACCGGGAATTGCGGACCCTGCGGGCGCAGCACGGTGGCTGGACGGCGGGGAAATGAGGACAGGACGGCCGGGGAGATTCCCGGCCGTCCTGTTTTTGCGCTCATTTTAAAAACGTCAGCGCCCCGGTCTCCGAGTCCATCACGTATCCGCTGACGGACACATCCCCGGGCATCAGCGGGTGGCGCCGCAGCAGCTCCACCGTCTCCGCCACGGAGTCCTCCACCCGGTCGAAGCCCCGGAACCACGTCTCAAAGTCCACATGGCGGGCGGCCTCGTCGATGGCCTCCTGGGAGACGCCCCGCTCCCGGAGACGCTCGAGCATGTGCGCCGCGCCGATGCGGGAGACGCCGCAGTCGGTGTGGCCGATGACCAGAACTTCCTCCACCCGCAGGTCCAGGACCGCCACCAGGAGGCTCCGCACCGCCCCGTCATAAGGTCCGGTGAGCATGCCTCCGGCGTTTTTGATCATGTTTACGTCGCCGTTCCGGATGCCCAGGGCTGCTGGCAGCAGCTCCACCAGCCGGGTGTCCATGCAGGTGAGGACGGCCAGTCGCTTGCGGGGGTATTTTCCGGCGGAAAACCGTTCATATTCCCGGCTTTCCACAAACTGGCGGCCGTGCGCCAGCATCTCTTCCGTTACCATGGGAACGTCCCTCTTTTCTTCCAATTTCAAAATGCTTCTGCGCCGGACGGGGAGGCTCCGCGCCCTTCCGCCGTCAGCGCGGAGAGCCGTCCCGCCCTGTGGGGAGCGCGGCCATCTTCTTCCGGCATACCGTCCCGTTTTCGCTCTGCTTAGTTCATCATATCCGCGCTCTGGGCGAACAGCTCCGTCACCCGCTCCGCCGTGGCGGGCCAGGCGGCAAGCTCCGGGTCCCGGGCCAGCAGATGGTCCGCCGCCGCCTGGGCCTCCTGCAAAAGCCGGGTGTCGCAGCCCAGGTCCGCCACCCGCAGCCCCGGCAGCCCGTGCTGCCGCTGGCCGAAAAAGTCCCCGGGCCCCCGGAGGCGCAGGTCCTCCTCCGCGATTTGAAATCCGTCGCTGCTGCGGGTCATCACCTTCAGCCGCGCCCGGGTCTCCTCGTTTTTGCTGTCCGAGATCAGGATGCAGTAGGACTGGTGGCGGCCCCGGCCCACCCGGCCCCGGAGCTGGTGGAGCTGGCTCAGGCCGTAACGGTCGGCG
>JAEXWS010000120.1 GCA_023406225.1 Bacillota bacterium
TTCCAGGGAATAGGTCTCTCCATGGCCATAGGCATACCCGTTGCGCTTCCCCTGGGCGAAGATCTCCCGAAACCGGCCCAGGTACTTGGCGATGTTTCTCAGCACGTCGCTTTTTCGGACAAGCGCCAGAAGTTCGGCGTTGACCTCGCTGCGCTCCATGTTGCCCGGTTCATCGCCCCAGGCCCCAAGGATGGTCCGCACCTCCTCCGCTTTCCCGGCGGCGGCGCGGACGGCCTGAGCCACGCGGGACGCCGTCTTTTCCGTGTTCTTCAGTGCGCTGGCGTCAATGAGCCTATTGACCGCCTCCACCTGGCGACGCTTGCTCTCTGCCTGGTTGGCGGCCTCCACGGCCTTCTGCTCCAATAGCTTGTTGTGCTCCTCCGTCTGCCGCAGCCGCTCCAGCAGCCCGGCCAACTCCTCCTGGGCCCTGGTCTGGGCGCTCTCCAGCTTTTCCAGGGTGTTCACAGCGCCCTTTTCGCCGCCCAGGTCCGCCAGCAGGCCGTCCAGGTCCTCCGCCGTCCGGGCGATGAACTCTGCCGCCGCCTCATAGGCGGGCAGATCCCGGCCTTCGCAGATGGCCTTGATGGTGGCAAAGTCTTCGCTCTGGATCACGTGGTCCAGGATGGGGCCGTTGAATTTGCGGGCCGCCGCCGAAAGTTCTTCTTCCCCACGCCGCTTGGGGGCGAGGGAGTAGAAGGACTGGTAGACGTCCCTGGACAGGGCCGGGAAGGTGTGCAGTTTCCGTTTTGCCGCCTGCTCGATCTGGGAGAGGCCGTCATCCCCCGCCCGGGCATCCGCGTAAATGCTGTTCTCCAGCTTGGTGGAGCGGAGCACCCGGTCGGAGCCGGCATCCCGCCGGACCTCCTGAAGGGGAGTGCTGCCCCAGGGGGAAGAGAGCACGTCATCAATGGTGCGGTACGCCTTCATCATGACTCATCACCCTGACCTTTGCTGAAACTCTCCATCCAGGCAACCAAGATCTCTTTGGCCCGCCTGGGGTCATGCCGGAGTTCCGGGAATTTCTCTTGCAAGAAAGGCGTTGCGCCGTACATATTCGTGACGCCGGAATCCCGCAGCGCGTTCAGGTATTCAAAATACTGTTTCATGGATCGCTCCTATCTCCGATTGATATGGGACGGGAGGGCATCACGCCCTCCCGTCCGCAATTTTGATGTGCGCTTTATTTAGAACGGCAGTTCGCCGTCCCCGCCATCCAAGCCGGGGTCGAACCCTTCAGGCAGTCCGAAGCCTCCGTCTCCATCCTCATAGGCCGGGGGCTCGCCGTCCTCATCGTCCTTGGGCTTGGAGTCGCCGAAGTAGATGTTGCTGGCGACGATCTCCGCAGCCGTCCGCTTATTGCCATCCCGGTCGGTGTAGTTCCGAATCTGGAGGCGGCCGTCCACGATGGCCATGCGGCCCTTGGAAAAATACTTGCCGGCGAACTCAGCGGTGCTCCGCCAGGCCGTGACGTTGATGAAGTCGGTCTCCCGCTCGGCGTCCTTGGGCTTATAGTCCCGGTCGCACGCGATGCGGAAACTGCACACGGAGATGTCGGCGGGGGTCTTCCTGAGTTCCGGATCGGCTACGAGCCGGCCCATGACGGTGATGTGATTCAACATAAGATTACCTCCAAAATAATGTAGTGCGCGGAAGGGCTCACTGCAAGGCGGCAAGCTGGGGCAGCGGCATATAGGTGAAGCCTACCGCCTCATGGGCCTTGCGGTTCACTTCCTCCAGATCGGAGAGCAGCGCCGCGGCCAGCGCCGTCTCATTGTCGGTTTGGGCGGCCGCCTGGACCTCCTGCTGCATCTGGTAGAGCCGTACCAGCTCCCCCCTCAGCTTGATGAGGGACTTGCTGGCGGCGTTTGGCTTCTCGGCGATGGCGGCGGCGGTGTCAAAGTCCTCCATGGCCTCCAGCGCCATGGCCCGGATGTTGTCTGCCTTGTTCTGCAAGGGGTTGATGCACATACGGGTCAGAGCGGCCTCCACGCCGGCGCGCTCGGTGGGTTTCTCCCAGAGGTAGTGCTTCAGCACCAGAAGGTCCTGCGGCTCCACCCGCTGATGGCCCTCCAGCCACGCCTTGGCCTGGGCGATGGGGTAGTAGTTCAGGTACTTTCGGTCGGACACCCGGACGCCGTCCTTGCGGAGGGCACAGAGAATGTCGTCGGCCAGGTCGTTGATGGCGTCGGGCACCGGGATGGCCGCCACCTCGCCCTGCATGGCAGTGAGGGCGTCCAGCGTGAAGGTGGCGGAGACCGCTCCGTGGGGCCCGGCCTGCTTGCCCTTCAGCACGGCCATGCGGGCATCCCGCTCGGAAATGTCCTCGGTAACCAGCTTCAGCTCCAGGCGGTCATACAGGGCCTCCAGGATCTTCTCCTGGGGGTCGCTGAAGTTGAGGATCTCGTTGGAGGCCGCGAAGAAAGAGATGGTGGGGATGGGGTAGGTGCGGCCCTCGTTGGTGTATTTACGCTCGTTGAAGGCGGTGAGCAGGGAGTTCAGCACCCCATCGTTGCACTTGAAGATCTCGTCCAGGAACGCAATGTCGGCCTCCGGGATCTTTCCCGCGGTATTCA
>JAEXWS010000153.1 GCA_023406225.1 Bacillota bacterium
ATCTCCGCCTCCAGATCGAAGCCCACCGCGTCAAAATACTCCATCAGACCGATCGATGCGTAACGCATGCCTACTGCATAGTGAATGGCCTTATCGATCTCCTCCGGGCTTGCCACTCCCCGTTCAACCAGGTCAATACACTCTCGAAACATTGCCTGCGCAACGCGGTTTACCACGAAGCCTTCGATTTCCTTGTGCAGACAGACAACGACTCGATTCAAGCTGTCCTGCAGGAAATCCTTTGTTTTTTTCAGGCTGGCGGGGTCCGTTCGCTCGCTTCCGACCAGTTCAAAAAGCGGAAGGATGTGGGCGGGCTGAAAGGGGTGTGCGACAACCAGCCTCTGCGGATGCATAAGTTTTTCGCTCAGCACATGCGGCGGGAGCGCAGAGGTCGTCGATGCGATCACCGCATCTTCCCTGCAGCTGCGCTCTATCCTGCCATATACAGACGCCTTCACCTCCAGAGATTCCGCCGCCGCCTCAAACACAAATTCCGCTTCGGCGGCCGCCTCATACCGATCTGTAATGACCAGATAAGTCAGGATCGTGTCAATTTGCTCCTGCGTTAGTTTCCGCGCCGCCTTCAATGCATGCAGGTTCTCCTCAATGGTCTTTCTGCATCGCGTCATCCCAGAGGCTGAGCGGCCAACAACGATGGTCCTCACGCCATTTCCGATCAGCAAGGCAGCGATAGCTGATCCGATCGTTCCTGTTCCACAGACGCCTGCTGTCCTCATAACGATCTCCTTTTAAGGGCCGCCCTTCACTCAGGACGGCCTTTTATTTTTACAGCGCAGCGCGTTCAGGCCATTGGAAGCTTCTTTGAATTTTTCAGCGATCATATTGACGTCCGCGCCATATGCAATGTACTGGATTCCCATGTCCATATAGCGCTTCGCCTGTTCGATGCTGCCGGCGATGATGCCAACGATCTTTCCGCCGGCCTTTGCATCATGGACGATCTGTTTGACGACAGCCTGCACCTTTTCGTGATCGGGCTGCCCCAACACGCCGAGAGACTGACTCAAGTCTCCTGTGCCAATGAAAAGCACATCGATCCCGGGATCCTTGCAAAGTTCGGTCACCTGCGCCGCCATCTGAGTATTTTCCACCATGATAACAGAGAGCACTTCTTCATTGGAATATTTGATAAAATCTGACTTTGGGAAAAAGGTGTACTTCCCTGCGCGCGTGGTCGCTGCATACCCACGGCTGCCTCTGGGATAGTAACGCATTTTTTCAACTGCGGCAGCAGCCTCTTCCGCTGTGCGCAGATTGGGCACCTGGATCCCCTGCGCGCCCATGTCTCCCGCGTGCAAAATATTCTGATCCAACGCGTTGGGGACACGCACGACCGCGCTCATTCCCACGCTGTCTGCGGCACGTACGATGTTCTGCATTTCGCTGTAACTGCAGTCACCATGCTCTCCGTCCACAATGATAAAATCAAAACCCGCATAGCCAAGCATTTCAGCCAGTTGGGGCGCGTTGAATTTGAAGAAGGTCCCAAATACTGTTTCACCGTCTGTCAGCCGCTGCTTAAGGGACTTTTTGTATCCAAACATCATGCCTGCTCCGATCCAAATCCTTATTTACTGAACAATGGAATGTCGGCGCGCGCTTCTTCACTGGATGCGATCCTGCTTTCAACGCGTTCATCCCGACGCGGCGTGAATATGTCAAGATTTAATACAGGTCCACTTCCTGTTGCCACAATATAGTGGTCAACGCCCTCCGGAACGGTCAGCACGCATCCTGGCGTCAGGTGATAGGGTTTTCCGTCAACATAGAAATCACATTCACCCTGAAGGATCATCACGAGCTGCTCATAAGGATGTGCATGCGGCCCCGGCGTATGTCCCGGAGTCACCTCCGTCAAAGTTGCCGTCATGTTTTGGGCCTGATAGGTCACGTAACGCATTTTCTCCCGAGCGATCGTCCATTCACAATCGTTCCAGTTGAGCACCGCTGCCTCAAACGCCATCTTATATCTCTCCTTATCTCAAATGGGGCCGCATTCGGTCTTGATTTTCCAAATCCGATCCTTTTACATGAAGTTGGGCAGCCACGTGCTCAACGCAGGGACAAACGCGAACAAAAGGATGCAAGCCATTTCAACCAAAATAAAGGGCATGGATTCTTTTACAACGTCAGAGAACGTATCGTTATTGATCGTGCAACTGACGAACAGACATGTTCCAAACGGAGGTGTTGCCTGACCGACTGCCAGCAAAAACACGAAAATCAGGCCAAAATGGACCGGGTCCATTCCGTAGAGCACAGCAATGGGCGCAAAGATCGGCCCGAGAATCAGGTTGTTTGCAGAGGTATCCAGAAACATGCCGCATAAAAGCATGATGACCATCGTAATAAAAATGAATCCCGTTTTGGTTGCAACATGTTCCAGGAAAAATCCCGCGATAATCGTGGGGATATTGTGATAGGTAAACAGGAATCCGACTACCTGTGCCGTGACGACCAGAAGCATGAGCGTGGAAACACTGACGGCTGTATTTTCAAGGACTTTCAGAAAAGACTTTGCGGTAAGTTCTCCATACACAAAAAAGCACACGACCGCGCCGTACATACACGCAATTGCAGACGATTCAGTAGGGGTGCACACGCCCAGATAGATGCCGCCGAGAATGATGACCGGCATTAGGAGGGCAAAAATGGATCTTAAAAACGAGGAGCCGAGAGTCCCCCATGAAAACGACTGATCGACCTGATAATTGCGTTTTTTGGCAACCACATATGCCCAAACGCACAGGGCCGCCGCGCACAAAACGCCGGGAATGATGCCGGCCATCAGGAGTTTTGAAATCGATGTCCCGGTAATATTACCGTAGATAACAAACACGATGCTAGGGGGAATGATGATCCCAAGCGTCCCCGCAACCGCAGGAAGCGCCGCCGCATAAGGGCTGGAGTATCCGTTTTTCAGCATTTCCGGGTGCATGATGCCGCCAATGGCCGCCGTGGTGGCGACAGCAGACCCTGAAATAGCCGCAAACACAGCGCACGCCACAATTGCAACCATGGACAAGCCGCCCCTCATCCATCCGACAAGCGCATTGCAGAAATCACACAAGCGCTTGGAAAGGCCGCCGCGCGCCATGATATCGCCGCAGAGCAGGAAACAGGGGATCGCCAAAAAAGCGAAATTGTTCAGCCCCAGGAACACCTTCTGCGGCACAATGGTCAATGCCAGAGACGGTTCCAGCATCAAACAGGCAATACAGCCGCTCATCATTGCCCATACGATGGGAAATCCAAGCAGGATCCCGCCTATCATAATGACCAGCAGCAAAACGATCGACATACTCATTTCGCCAAATCCCTCCCCTGTGCCGATCCCTTCCAGTAGTCGATACATGCGATCACACGCTGAATGACCTTCAATCCTGCGGAAAGAAGCGCGAACACATAGCCTGCTTCCATGATGATATAAATGTACGCCATTGGGATCTGCAGCGCGTCACTTTGGCGTGTCCAACCCAGATCGATCTGGGTTTTACTATAGAAAACAAGAACGGCGCAGACAAACACACCCGCCAGCGCGTACAAGATCTCCATGATCTTCATGATCTTGGGGGGAAATTTTTTATCCACAATGTCCACGCGGATCAGGGAGTCGTTTTTGATCCCGATGCACAGTCCCCAAGAAACCAGAATTGCAAAAAGGAATCTGGAGAGTTCCTCAGACCAGGAAAGACTTTGGAACACAACATATCTAAAAAACGTCTGGGCGCAGATCACCACCACGATAACGATCAAAATGACCGCAATAAGGGTCGCTATCATCTGTAAAATCCCATCGATCACTTTTTGTATTTTACCCAATTTACCCACCTTCCCTCCGGGCGGCACAGGAGCGCCCCATGCCGCCCGATCTCTTCTTTCAGTTCACACTGCAGGAATTGATCAAATCGATGGAATCGGCATATTTTTCATAGTTTTCGTCCACCATAGGCTGCAGGACCTGAATGAAAGAGTCACGGTCAACATCATAATTGATCTCGACGCCCTTCTCCTCCATCTCCCGATAGGCCTCCTGCTCCTGTCTGCGCGCCACCTCGCGCTGATACTCAGCGGCCTCGTGGGCGCATTCCGCAAAAATCTTCTGATCCTCCGCGCTCAGGGATTCCCATGCGGAGGTATTCATGATAACCGGGATGCAGGAATAAATGTAATTGATCGGGCTGAAATATTTGTTTACTTCCGGAATGTTATTGCTGATGCAGAAAATGGCGGGGTTGTCCTGCCCGTCAATTGCGCCCTGCTGCATTGCCGTAAACGCTTCAGCCATGTCCATGGGAACGGGATCGCAGCCAAGACGCTGCCAGATATCGATATAGTTGTTATTCTGCATGACGCGGATGCGCAAGCCTTCACAGTCCGCCGCGCTTTGAATGGGGCGGACATTGTTGGTGATCGTGCGCCAACCGGTCTCAAAAATGGTCAGACAGGAAAAATTTCCTTCCTCTTCCATCATATTCTGCCAGTAAGACAGGTTATCCAGCGTCACTGTATCCGCCTGTTCGTTGTTCTTGATGACCAGGGGCATATCAAAAACGCCCAGTCCACTCACCGTTCCGGTCAAAACGGAAACATTTACCAGGGACAGCTCAATCGTGCCCATCTGAATGTCCTGGATGCTGTCTGCAGGAGTCGTCAATGTTCCGTTGGCATATACGTCGATTTGATATCTGCCGTTTGTTTTTTCCGCGATCAGGTCTGAGAATTTTTGGCAGCCCAATCCATTGGCGGAATCCGCGGTATCCTGCGTTGCCATTTTCCATACGATGGGATCCGCAGACGCCCCGCCGTTTTCGGACGGCTCCGCTGGGTCACTGCCGGCACCGCAACCTGTGGATACGTTCAGAATGCATGCCATCGCCAATACCATTGCAAGTTTCTTTTTCATGAGGATCCTCCTAAAAATTATTCTCTGCCCACCGGCAAGTCAGCGTTCAACGAGGATGTGTCCGACAGCCTCCTGCATGGCCTGTTCAGAAAGCTCTTGTCCAAGTCCCGGCAGGTCCGGAACCTTTAACTGGCCGTGTTCCGGCTGATAGACATATTTACAGTAGGATCGGCACTCAGGCCTGGGAGACATATAAAAATATTCGTGATAATAGAAATTGGGGATCGCAGCCTCAAGATGCATCGCGGCTGCCTCAGTGATCGGTGTGCCGGCAACGTGAGCCTGCACACGGACATCGTATAAATGGGCCAGATCACAGATTTTTTTGGCCTCCGATAATCCGCCTGCGTTGCAGATATCCGGCTGGATGATCGATACCGCCTGCTGCTTTAATAATTGCAAAAACTCCCAGCGCGTGCGCACCCGCTCCCCGGCGGCAAGCGGAACATTGCTTTTTTCAGCAATAGACCGATAGAGCTCCGGATTGAAATTCCCAGTTGGCTCCTCCACAAACAGAACGTCATACTTTTCCGCAATTTTTGTGATGCCCTTGGCCGCCGTTACATCTGAAGCGCAGAGGTCTTCCATGATGATCTCGATCTCATTGCCGCACGCAGCGCGAATGGCCGCAAGACGGCTTTCCAGCATGCTGCGCATGTATGCGGTCAATGGACCGGTCGTCATTTGACGCGGGATCTTTTTCCCGTTTTCATCATAGGAAAGAAAATTGATCTTTACTGCCGTAAACCCGTCTTCCATAATTTTTCTGCACGTTTCGGCGTATTCCGCCGGCGTTTTGAGGGGCGCGAGTTTTTCACCGTAGCCGGTCTGCGCCTGTGAGAGATAGCAGCGCAGCGTGTTGTTTTGCATACCGCCAAGAAGCTGGTAGACCGGAACGCCCAATGCTTTCCCCTTGATATCCATCAGGGCAGTATCGATCGCGCTCATGGCAGAATAGACAACCACCCCGCCGCCGCTCAGATGCCCATATAGGCGATTGTGCAGGTTTTCCCAAATCGCTTCATTCGCCATGGGGTCAAGGCCAACGATCATCGCCGAAAGATCTGCCAGCATATGGGCAACCCCGTTTTCTCCCGGCCCGATTGAAATGCCCGCTTCCCCGAATCCGCAGATACCGGCATCGGTATTGATCCGGCAGACTACCGGTTGAAACGGATACTCCGAATATGTATGTCCGCTGTGCCGCAGCAAAAAGATATCAATGCTTACAATTTTCACAGGCTTACCATCTCCTTCATCGGCAGACTTGCAATTTTCATTATTCTTGCTAAAATTTCAATTATACATGCACGCATACATCCATTCACGTTTCACGACGGATCCGCTTTCGACTGCCGTTTCTGTTATGGAGTATACCCAGCAAAAAGTGCCTTGTATATTTCATTTGATACATTCACCAATTTTCTTCGTTTTTCAGGGAGCGTTTATATGAAATTATCCGATGTTTATTATGCGTCTCACTTCTCTGCGTTCGAACAGGAATTTAAGCGGATTGGAACCATCGTCTCCTTTAAAAAAGGCGATGCGATCCCCTTGGATTACAACAAAAAGGATATTTACTATACCATGCACGGACTGACCAAGTGTTTTTTTGTGCATGAAAATGGCGCCGAAAAAGTTACCGGCATTTTTGGACAAGGCACCCTTATCCCGTACTCTCTTTGTCTGCCGGTCTCAGAGCGGAACTTTGTTTACAAAAACTACTTTAAGTCTCAAACGCTGACCGACGTGACCGCAGTTCGCATGACACAGCAAAATTATCATAAGCTGTTTGAACGCAACGCCGCTTTGCGAACTGCGAATTATGACTGGATCGCTTTTCAGCACAATCGCTATGAATTTGAGACTTTTTTCCTGTCCAACTCCTCGGCTTTTACAAAAGTCTGCAATTTTTTGTACAAAAACCATACGCTTTATGAAATTTTTCGTGAAAATTCCCTCATTTTGACACAAGACGACATTGGGGACTTTATCGGGGAGAGCAGGCTCGATGTTGCCCGTGCCTTTCGAAATTTACGGGAACAAAAAATAATTTCCACCACCAGGGGAAACGTTACTATCTTGGAACGCGAAAAGCTGTTCAACCTGACAACATATGCGGATATCATGGCAGATCATTGATGCTGCGCGCTTAGGAAAAAGTGGACACAACCAGACAATTATTGTAAAAAAGCCGTAATCTCTTGACAATCCGCCGCCCCCTTTGCTACTTTACCCATAGTTTCTCCCGAAAGCTTGGCCCGGTGTATCATTCGCCGCTCCATCAAATCAGAAACAGGCTGTGGCAGTTATGAACAGGAGGCATATGATGCTTGAACAATCCATTTTAAAAGGGTGCTGTGATATCCATCTTCACGTTGCGCCGTCCCTTATCCCCCGTTCTGCCGACATTGTAACCGTTGCACGCGAAGCAGAACGTGCGGGTTACCGCGCGATCGTCATCAAAGATCACCACTATAACTCTGCTCCCGCTTGTCAGCAGATCCAAAAATATCTGTTTCCCGATTCGCATCTGAAAATTTTCGGGAGCATTGCATTAAATAATTCTGTCGGTGGGGTGAATCCATACGTGGTCCAGGCGGCGATCGGTTTTGGAGCTAAGATCATCTGGATGCCAACCGTCTCTGCTGCACAGCACATGGAATATCACAAAACCAGCGGGGCATTTCCATCCGCCAGCATCGCTCTATCTGATATCCCGATCACGCTGCTGAACGAAAACGGCGCCTTGAAGGATCAAGTGACCGACGTGATCCGCATCGTTGCCGCGCATCCTGACGTTGTGCTGGCGACCGGACACGGCCATGCGAAGGAAGTCAACGCCGTTGTCGAAAAAGCCGTCAGACTGGGCGTCAAAAAAATTGTCGTCGACCACCCCACCTTTGGAATCGGAGCAACCTTGGAGCAGGTAAAATACTGGGCTTCGTTGGGATGCTGGATCGAGCACTGCGGCACCATTTCCGATCCCAGAATGGGAGAAAAGGGCACGCCTGTCGAGGAGATCGTTCATTACATACAGGAAGTCGGCGTTGAACACTGCATCCTCTCGTCCGACTATGGCCAAGAGAAGTTTGGAAACTGCATCCAGGGAATGGACACGTACCTGCACGCCCTGCGGCAGAATGGATTATCCGAGGAGGAACTGCGCCGGATGGCATGCACGAATCCCGCCAGACTTTTGGATCTATCCGAGTAAATCCGGCCCCCCAGCCGGAACGGAAACAGAGAAAGCCAGCGCCTATAAAGCGCCGGCTTTCTCTGTTTCTCTTTATACCGTATCGGCTGGATTCCTTTCCGATGCGTAATAACGGTAAATGATTTCTTTTGAATTCTGATCTGCGTGGATCGCATGGATCTCTTTTCTGCGCATCTCACGCGGCGTAAAACCCGTTAGGCTTTTAAAAACACGTGAAAAATAACGAATGTCCCGAAAACCGCATGAATAGCAGATCTCTGACAGAGGTAATTCCGTCTCGCGCATGAGCTTGATGCTGTGCTCGATTCGCAGTTCATTTACGTAACGCGTGATCGAGATTTTTGCCGCAGACTTGAAAATTTTACTTAGATATGCGGGACTATACATAAGGGTTTTTCCCATTTGATCGATGGAAAAACAAATTGAGCAGTAATTTTTTTCTATATATTGCCGTATCTGTGCGGGCAGGCCATCCAACGCGGGTATATTGGGCAGAAACTCCGGGTAATGCGGTTCCCCGTTCTCGGCCAGCATCGTAATGAACGACTCGGCAAATTTGTACTCGGCAAGAAGCTGATGCAGCGGCCTGTGCATATCCCACTCTTTTTTCGCATCCCACAACATACTGCTTACGCTCTCCGGAACCTCACTGCAGACCGTCAGTTCGGCTTTGACCTGTGAAAGCAATAGATCCTCGAGACAAAACATGACGTCTAACCGAGTCACCGTCTGGACCACATCGGAGATCGCATGCTCCATATGTGGCGGCACAATTACAAACGTATTGGGCGTCATCGATATTCTTTCACCCTGGACCGTCAACATGCATTGTCCCGCCGCGAAATAGAATGCCTGCCAATATGCATGACGGTGCGAAACCACTCCATCGCCAGGGCTAAATTGATATGCTGAAAAATCAATAATTTTTAATTCACTCATATAAACTTTCAGTCTCCACACAACGTTGTCCCAGCATACGCGCGGAATAAAGGCAAAAAAGTCAGTATCATTTGTGTACAAGGAATTTTATGAAACAGGGCAAAGGGTCCGGCCTGATGGCCGGACCCTTTTTTTCATCCTCACGCATCCAGCGCGTAGAACAGGCTTGCGACGTTCTGGGTCACGTCCTCCACGGCGCTGCTCATGGTGACGACCGCCATGTAGTTCCCCCGCTTGATGCAGACGATCTCCTCGTAAAAGGGCACGCCGCTCATGTTCCCCGCCAGGCGGAGGGCCTGCCGCTCCTTCCCCGCCAGGGGGAGGGTATGGGTCTCCAGGGTGTAGTCCGTGAGGCCCAGATCCGGGATGATGCTCTCCACGCTTTCGATGGACATGTCGATATAGCCCGCCTCATCCAGGGTGAAGCCGTACAGAACGCCCAGGTTCTCCACCACCACGTTGATGCTCACCAGGCCGTCGTCCGCCGCGGCGTACATGTCGTAAAAGGAGTCGGAGTTCTTCATGGCCTCCAGCACCTCTTCGTCTGTGATCGTCTCCTGGACCAGGCCGTTCAGCTCCGCCATCTGCTCGTCGCTGTAATAGACCCAGTTGCCGTCCAGCGCGCAGCCGATGCCCAGAAACTCGTTGGTATAGACCCCGCCGTTCATCTCACCGATCTGAAATTCCTCCTCCGGCTCCTCCGCCGGAGTCACGGCCCCGGCGACGGGCTTTTCCTCCTCCGGGAACACGGACACGGCGCCGCCGGGGCCGGCCCCGCAGCCGGTCAGGACCAGCACCGCCAGGAACGCGGACCAAAAACGCTTTCTCTCCATCTCTTTCCTCTCCCCCTGTTTGGTTATTCGTCCAGCTTGAGAACCGCCAGGAACGCCTCGGTGGGAATTTGGACGCTGCCCAGACTCCGCATCTTCTTTTTGCCCTCTTTCTGCTTTTCCAGCAGCTTCTTCTTCCGGCTGATGTCGCCGCCGTAGCACTTGGCCAGCACGTCCTTGCGCATGGCCTTCACCGTCTCCCGGGCGATGACCTTGCCGCCGATGGCCGCCTGGACGGGGATCTCGAAGAGCTGGCGGGGAATGTTCTCCTTGAGCTTTTCACAAAGCCTTCTGGCCCGGGGGTAGGCCTTGTCCTTATGGGCGATAAAACTCAGCGCGTCCACGCCCTCCCCGTTGAGCTTCAGATCCACCTTCACAAGCTCGCTGGGCCGGTAGCCGGAGAGCTCATAGTCCAACGAGGCGTAGCCCTTCGTGTTGGCCTTGAGGGCGTCGAAAAAGTCGTAAATGATCTCGTTCAGGGGCATTTGATAATGCAGCTCCACCAGGTTCGTGTCCAGGTACTGCATATCCTTGAACTCGCCCCGGCGGTCCTGGCACATGGGCATGATGTTGCCCACGTACTCGTTGGGGCTGATGATGGACACCTTCACATAGGGCTCCTCCGCCCGCTCGATGGCGGCGGGGTTGGGGTAGTTGTGGGGATTGTCCACCAATACCAGCGTGCCGTCGGTCTTATAGACGTGGTAGATGACCGAGGGCAGAGTGGTCACCAGGTCCAGATCGAACTCCCGCTCCAGCCGCTCCTGGATGACCTCCATGTGGAGCATCCCCAAAAAGCCGCACCGGAAGCCGAAGCCCAGGGCCGCGGAGCTCTCCGGCTCGAAGGAGAGCGACGCGTCGTTGAGCCGGAGCTTTTCCAGCGCGTCCCGCAGGTCCGGGTATTTGGAGCCGTCCTCCGTATAGATGCCGCAAAAGACCATGGGCTGCACCGGGCGGTAGCCGGGGAGGGCCTCGGCGGTGGGGCGCGCCGCGTCCGTGACCGTGTCGCCCACCCGGGTATCCTGCACGTTTTTGATGCTGGCGGTGAAATAGCCCACCTCGCCGGCCTCCAGCGCGTCGCAGGGACCCATGCCCAGAGGCAGCAAATGGCCGCATTCCAGCACCTGGTACACCGCGCCGGAGGCCATCATCTTCACCTGCTGGCCCACACGGAGGGTGCCCTCCATCAGCCGCAGGTAGACGATGACGCCCCGGTAGCTGTCGTACTGGCTGTCAAAGATCATGGCCTTCAGCGGCGCGTCCGCGTCCCCGGCGGGAGGCGGGACGTTTTTCACCACGTCCTCCAGCACCGCGTCGATGTTGACGCCCATTTTGGCGGAGATCTCCGGCGCGTCCATGGCGGGCAGGCCGATGATGTCCTCCACCTCCTGCTTGGCCTTTTGGGGGTCGGCGGCGGGGAGGTCGATCTTGTTGAAGACCGGCAAGATCTCCAGCTCGTGCTCCATGGCGAGATAGGTGTTGGCCAGGGTCTGGGCCTCCACGCCCTGGGTGGCGTCCACCACCAGCACCGCCCCCTCGCAGGCCGCCAGGGACCGGGACACCTCGTAGTTGAAGTCCACGTGGCCCGGGGTGTCGATGAGGTTCAGCTCATAGTCCTCCCCGTCCTGGGCCCGGTAGGTCAGCCGGACGGCCCGGGCCTTGATGGTGATGCCCCGCTCTCGCTCCAGGTCCATGTTGTCCAGAAGCTGGCTCTCCATCTCCCGGGCGGAGACGGCGTTGCATTTTTCCAGCAGCCGGTCCGCCAGCGTGGACTTGCCGTGGTCGATGTGGGCGATGATGGAAAAATTTCGGATGTTGCTCTGTTTTGTCATACGCATAAGCCTCCTTGGGCAAGTCCACGCATGCGCGCGGATGCGCGTACAAGCGTTTTGGCGGCCGCCAAAACCTTGCCGCAGGGCGAATTGATTTCGCCCGAGGATTTTTTATCAAAAGGGCTCCCGGCACGCCCTCAGGCGGGCTGGGAATCGGACTTGCCGTGGTCGATGTGGGCGATGATGGAGAAGTTACGGATATTGCTTTGTTTGATCATACGCATAAGCCTCCTTGGGCCGTTTCAATCCCAGATGCCGTCATAGTCGTAGTGTACCACAATGTCCCGCAGAGCGTCCAGCGTTTCGGCGCGGTTTTCCTCCGTCAGGCGGTATTTCCCTGTGGGCATGGCCTCCGCCATGGCGTAGGTCACCCGGCCCGCCACATGGATGTGGTCCGCGTAGTTGTCCAGGTCCGTGATGATGGCCGGATCCGCCATGAAGAACTGGACCTCCGCGTTTTCGTAGGACAGCAGGGCGGCGGTGGCGTCGTCCAGCATGGCGAGCATGGCCTCCGTCTCCCCGGTGCGCTGCATCTTGTCCCAGAAGAGGATGCTGTAGGGCGAGAAAAAGAACACGAACTCCGCGTCCGGGTACGTCTCCAGCCAGCGGCGCACCTCCCGGAGGTTCGCCCGGCTGTTTTCCAAAAAGGCGTCCGGCGGCAGGACGGCGCCCGTGGGCTCCGGGCGCTGATAGCCCGCCAGGGCCAGCTCCTTGGAGAAGTACACGTTTCCGTCCCACAAAAACGCGTCCTGGAGGGGCTGGGTCTGCCCCGCCCTCTTTTTCAGCACCGTGTAGGCCGAGCGCAGGAGCACGTCCTTGTTCAAAAGATACGGCGCGTCGTTCCAGGGGTCGTCGTCATAGAGGTAGGCGGGCAGCTCCGCCGGGGCCTCCGCCGGAGAGCGGGCCAGCAGGTTCGGGTCCAGGCCGAAGATCACCCGCTCCACCTTTTGGCGGGAGAAGGCGTAGTCCAGGGCCTGGCCGAACTCCCCGAAGCCGCCGTTGGGGAAGGTAACCTTCACCGTGGAGGTGTCGTAAAACACGTCGAACCAGAAGGGGCGGTAGTTGGCGGCCAGGGAGGAGCCCATGAACACCGTTTGGTAGCTTTGGCTCCGCAGCAGCCCCGCGCACTGGTAGCGCTGGTCGAACCACACCTCCCCCTCCGGGTCCGGGCTGTGGTAGTGGAAAAAGGGGTCCACCAGGCGCACCGTCCCGGCGCACAGGCCCAGGACCAGCAGCGCCGTCAGGAGGAGCATCGCCGCAAAGCGGCGGTATGTTTTGTTCAAGGCCGTGCCTCCTTTCAGGCGGCGGGCGCCGGACCCGCCCGGTTTTCAGGGGCCGCGCCCCCGGCTTTCCTCTTCTCTTTGCCCTCCGCCGCTTAAAAGTTGGCGTAGATGAAGGTGGTGCCCCCGGCAAAGGACAGCACCGACCACACCAGCAGCGCCGCGCACGCCGCCGCCTGGACCGGGCCGGGGCGAAACGCGTCCATCTGGCGGACGGTGTTCCGGGGCCAGAGGGCCGCCGTCAGCCCGGCGGCGAACAGGACCGCCAGCGATCCCAGGGGCACAGCGCCGGAGAGGGCGGGCAGCAGGGTCTGCACCGCCGTCGCCTCGCCGGAGAACAGGCCCTCCGCCAGGGCGGACACCGGCGCGCGAAAGCCGCCGGAGACGGCGGCGGAGAGCATGGCCCCCGCGGCGGAGAGGCTGGGGGCCCGGAAGAACACCCAGGCCAGGTTCACGAACAAAAAGGTCCCGCCCCAGCGCAGGGGCTTAGGCAGGCGGTCCCGGCCGGGGCCCCAGGCCCGCTCCGCCACCTGGGCCAGCCCGTGGAGCAGGCCCCAGACCACGAAGGTCCAGCCCGTGCCGTGCCACAGTCCGCTGACCAGGAACACCAGCAGGATGTTGCCGTAGGTCCGGGCGGTCCCCCGCCGGCTGCCCCCCAGGGGGAAGTACAGGCACTCCCGGAGGAAGCTGGTGAGGGTGATGTGCCAGCGCTTCCAGAACTCCCCCACGGAGAGGCTGCGGTAGGGGGAGTCGAAGTTCAGGGGCAGGCGGACCCCCAGCAGCCGGGCGCAGCCCGCCGCCATGTCGCAGTAGCCGGAGAAGTCAAAGTACAACTGCAGGGTATAGCCCAGGATCACCAGCCACGCCCCGGGGGCGGAGAGATCATTTAGCGCGGCCCAGCCGTTGTTCACCACCACGCCGAAGGCGTCCGCCAGGAGGACTTTTTTCCCCATGCCCCGGCAGAAGGCAAACAGGCCCGCCGCCGCGCCGTCCCAGCCGGGGCGCAGGAAGCCCTCCCCGGCGAGCTGGGGGAAAAAGGCCTGGGGCTTCAGGATGGGGCCGGAGGAGACGGTGGGGAAAAAGAGGGCGTAAAGGGCCCAGTCCCGGCCCCCCGCGGGGGCGAAGCGGCCCCGGTAGACCTCGCTCAAATACCAGATCTGCTGGAAGGTGAAAAAGCTCAGGCCCAGCGGCGCGGCCCAGGCGGCGTTTCCCGCCGCCAGATACTTGGAGAGGGCCAGCGCCCCCGCCAGCAGGCACACGCCGCCCCCATAGAGCGCCCGCCGCGCCTTCGGCCGGGCGGAGCGGTGGATGCGCCGGACCAGGACCTGGACGCCAAGGCCCAGGACCAGCACCGGCAGCAGCCCGCCCGGCCCGTAAAACACCGCGCACGCCGCCAGCAGCAGCCAGGCCGCCGCCGTCCGGCTGCGCCGCCCCGCGGTCAGGCACACCGCCAGGACCGCGGGCAAAAAGGCGAGAAAGGCGAAGCTCTGGAAGCTCATCGGCCCGGCTCCCCATCGGCGCTGAGGCGGGCATCCGCCGCGCTGAGGATCTGGGTCAGGCTCTGGCACCGGCCGGGATAGGCGTCGGTGAGGGCCTGGTTGGAGAGGTCCGGGAACTCCGCTTTCTGGGCGGCTTTGGACCGCAGGGCCCGGGCGTAGGCGATCTCGCTGCGCTTCATGTCCGCGTCCGCCGCGCCCATGACCCAGGCGGCGGGGTCCAGGGCGAAGTACGCCTCGTTGGCCCCGGCGGCGCGGTAGAGGTGGCGGTAGAGCTGATAGACGGCGCTGGACAAATAGGCCGCCGCCGTGTTGACGGCCGCCTTGTCCCCCAGCTTGCCCAAAAGGCCGAACAGCACCCCCACCGCGCCGGAGAGGAGCTTGCTTTGCAGCGTGGCCAGGATGCTGCCCTGGAGGACGTTGCCCGGCTCGGCGGCGCTGAGGATCTCCTCCGAGGTGAGCATGCTGCCCTCCCGGGACAGGGTGCGACCCAGGATGAAGTCGGCGGAGACGTGGTAATAGTCGCAGGCGCGGACCACGAAGGAAAGGCCCGGTTCGCGGATGCCGTTTTCATAGTGGCTCAAAAGGGCCTGGGAGATGCCCAGGTCCCCGGCGGCGGTGCGCTGGCTCACGCCCCGCTCCTGCCGCAGCAGGGACAGGGTGCGGGAAAATTCGGTGATGGAAGCCATTTCTCTCTCTCCTTTTATAAGGGGTTCAATACGCGGTGTATAGTTTAACAAAAAAGATACTATATGTAAAGAAAAATCTTTTCAAAGTCAGGCGATCCCGGCGTCTCCCGTCCCGCATCCCCGCGCCCGCAGGCGCAACGGAAAGGGGATCTAGGGGAAAACCCCCGGTTTTCCCCAGTTCTTCCGCCGCAGGCGGAAGAAGGAAATCCAATCATTTTCGGCAGGACATGCGCCTGCCGAAAATCCCCCGACCCGTTTGCCCCTGGGGCAAACGCACCAGTCCGCAGACTGGTGGGGGGGTCAGCCCAGGGAACAGGAGGAGGACCGCGAAGCGGTCCTCCTCCTGTTCCCTGGGCGTCTAGGGGGGACAACGTCCCCCCTAGAACAGCTCCACCTGGTCCGGCAGTTCGTCCCCGCCGATGCTTTTGAGCTGCTGGGCGTTCTCCTCCCACAGCCGGTCCGTGATGGCCATCTTGCGGATGATGTTCTTCACCGTCTCGTCCAGCGCCGTGCCCTCCCGGTAGTCCGCCGGGAAGATGTAGTCCACCCGGCCCTTGGCCAGAAGGTCCTCCACCCCCGCCCGGTTGCTGTTTTGATACACCGCGATGGCCTGGCCGCCATAGGCCCGCATCATCTTCATGCAGGGCACGTCCGAGAGGCCGTCCCCCATATAGATCATGTTGGTGAAGGGCACCCGCTTGCTGTCGTCCGGCATGGAGTCGTTCAGGGTCTTGTCGTCGGAGACGTCCAGAACGCCCTTGTTGATCCGGTAGACAAACTGGGTCTTGGCCGTGAAATTCACCGCCAGCTTCGGCCACACGGGCCTGCCCGCCCCGTCGTAATGGAACTCGCTGGCGTAGATCTCCCGAAATTCCCCGGCCAGGCCCGAGCCCTCGATGATCTCCCGCAGGCCGGAGGAGATGATGTAGTGCTCCACCCGGACCCCCTGGCGCTCCCCAAAGGCGTTCAGGCGGGAAAACCAGCCCGAAACGCCGGGGAAAAACACGATGTCCCGGCCCTTTTCCACCAGGTCCGCCCGGGTGAAGGGCCGGTTTTTCCGCTCCGCCTCCCGGATCATGGTGTACATATAGGCCAGGATGCCGTCCATGCGGTGGCGGCGGCCGAAGCCGTTGGCCTCCGCCCAGAACTCCGCCGGGGTCATGCCCAGGCTGGGGATGAAGGCGTAATTCTGCATGTCCGTGGTGCAGAGGGTCTTGTCGAAATCGTAAAGAAACGCGATGATGGGCGTTTGTTTTTCCATGGTGTCCCCTCCCAAGCGGTGAAAAAAAGCGGCTCGTCTCCGAGCCGCTTTTCCATCAGTCCTTCTCGCCGGTATAGTTGCGGCCGAATTTCAGGTCGTTGAGGTTGATGCGGCGGGTGGCGTCCGCCATCTCCCCCCGGGCGAAGGGATCGCCGGCGGGATACTCCTCCTCGGCGGGCTCCTCGGCAGGCTCCTCCTCCGCCTCGCCGGCGGGCTCCTCCATGGGCGGCTCGGCAAAGGAGGCGAACACATGCTCCTCGATCTCCCCGATCCTGGCCTCCTCCTCGATGGGGGGCGCGGCGGGAACGTCCACCGGGACCTGGGGGAGCTTTTCCAGGAAGCTCAGCTCCCTGGCGCACAGCTCCCGCCCCGCGGCGATGAACCGGGACAGCTCCTCCTGCCCCTGGCGCAGGCGGTCCTCCGCCGCGGAGACCTCCTGCTGAAGCTGGCCGATCCTGGACCGGGCCTCCGCCTCGGCCTGGGCCAGAAGCTGGTCCCGCCTGGCCTCCGCCTCATGAACGATGGAGTCCGCCATCTTCTGGGCGGTGAGCAGCGTGGCCCGCATGGAGTCCTCCGTGGCGCGGTAGTCCTCCACCTTTTCCACCAAAACCTTCATCTTGGCCTTCAGGGCCGCGTTCTCCTTGTAGAGCGCGGTGTAATCGTCGGTGAGCTCGTCCAGGAACTCATCGACCATGGCCATGTTATACCCGCCCATCACCGCCTTGGTGAAGGCGTGGGAAGAAACCTCCTGCGGCGTCAGCATACTGCGTTGTCCCCCTTCATCATGGTCAGAAATAGAGTCCGTTGTTCTCCAGCTCGTCGATCAGATCGCCCTCGATATCCACGTGGTAGGGCGTGATGAGGTACGTGTTGGCCGCCACCTTCTTGATCTTGCCCTCGCCCGCGTAGGCCACGCCGGACAAAAAGTCGATCAGGCGGCGGGCAATGTCCTTATTGGTGGATTCCAGGTTCAGCACCACCGTCCGCTTGTCCTTCAGGTGGTCCGCGATCTCGGAGGCGTTTTCAAACCGCTCCGGCTTCACCAGCACCACCTTGAGCTGGGTGGTGGCGTGGATGTTGACCACCTTGTTCCGGCGGTCCTCCACCTTGGCCTTCCGGTCGTCGAACACGGGCTGACGGGCCGGCTCCTCAAAGTCGTCGTATTCCTCGTCCTCGTCCTCGTAGGGGTGGGTCCATTTTTTCAGCTCGTCGATAATACTCATGTGTGCCTCCCATTGGAGCGGTGCTCCCGTTCAGGTGTAATCGCGGGCGCCGAAGATGGCGGTGCCCACGCGGACCATGGTGGCGCCGCTGCGGATCGCATCCGGATAGTCGCCGCTCATGCCCATAGACAAATATACCAATTCATTATGGAACAATTTTGCATTGATGTCAACATAAAGTGCCCGCACTTCCTGAAAATACCGCAGCGTCCTCTCCCGGTCCGCGGCGGCGGGCGGGATGGTCATGAGGCCCCGCACCCGGACGTGGGGCCGCGCCAGCGCCGCTTCGGCCCCGGCGGGAAGTCCGGCGGGCGGAAAGCCGCTTTTGGCCGCCTCCTCCCCGATGTTGACCTCCAGCAGCACGTCCTGCACCAGATCCCCGGCGGCGGCGGTCTTTTCGATCTCGTCCAGCAGGGCCAGGGACCCCACCGACTGGATGAGATCCACCCGGCCCACCACCTGCTTGACCTTGTTGCGCTGGAGATGGCCGATGAAGTGCAGCGGCGCGCCGTCGTAGGCGTGCTGGGCCAGCTTTTCCGTCATCTCCTGGACCCGGTTCTCCCCCAGGACGTCGATGCCGGCGGCCACGGCCTCCCGGCAGGCGGCGGCGCCGTTCATTTTGCTGGCCCCCACCAGGACGATCTCCCGGGGGTCCCGGCCCGCCTCCGCGCAGGCGGCGGCGATGTTTGCCCGCACCCGGGCGATGTTTTCCGCGATGGACATGCTCTCAGCTTCCCTTCCGTTTTTTCTCTATGAATGGATAACTTTTCCGTCGTAAAGGTCGTTGGCGCTCATAATGACCTCGTCCCCGGAGCGGAGGCGGAGCTTCTCCTGGGCATTTGTGACCTCCGTGAGGGCGTCCAGCGTGGAGCGCACCAGCATGAAGCCGTCGCCGCTGTACAGCACCTCCACCGGCTTGAACCGGACCTCCGCGCCCACACGGCAGTAGACGCCGGTGCCCTCTGTGACCCTGCGCTCCCCGGTCTCCTTGTCGAGAGAGACCTTCTCCGCCCGCAGCGCCTCCTTGGGCACCCGCAGCCCGGAGATGGTCTTTTGAATGACCTGGGCGCTCTGCTGGCGCAGCAGCGTGAGCTGGGGCAGATAGGTCCGCCCCCGGAACACCACCACCACCCGACCGTTTTCCGCCTTGCCGACGGATTCCAGCGTTACGGGCAGGTCCCGCTCCACGTTCTTGGCGAAGCGCAGGGACAGCTTCCCGCTCTCCTCCAGCGCCTTGGCCGCCGCCTCGTCCACGGCGGCGGCGTAATACCACGCATCCCCCAAAATCAGCTTCCCCACGCTGGAGCCGACGGCCCCGTCCGGCCGGACCGCCGCCAGGGCGGAGGGCGTCAGGCCCTCCAGCGCGTCCGGGGTGAGGACCGTCTCATACCCGTCCACCACCGCGGAGTACAGCCCCGACACGGGGGCGGTGATGCGCCGGGTGGAGGACGCCGCCTGGGACCGCAGGGACGCCAGCCGGCCTTCCAGCTCCGTGATGCGCCCGGTCAGATCCCCCGCGTCGTGATAGGTGTAATCCCGCTTCAAAACCAGCGCCCGCAGCTCGGCCCCGTGGGTCTCCGCCTCCTGCATCCGCTCCGCCGCCAGGTCCGCGCGGAAGTCCAGCAGCCGCTGCAAGATCTGGGCGTCCAGCTTCTGGGAGACCTCCACCCCCAGGGCGGCCTCCTGGGCGTAGCGGAGCTGCTCGATCTGGGTGGAGAGGGCGTCGATCTCGCTTTGCCGGTCCAGGGAGGCCTGGTCCGCGTAGACCGTGGCCACCACGCCGCCGGCGCTGACCCGCTCCCCCTCCGCCCGCTGGAGGCGCAGCAAGCCGCCCTCGTCGGGCAGCACCTGCTCCCGGCGCACCATGCAACCGGAGAGGTCCACCCCCTCCACCACCTCATAGGCATAGACCAGGGT
>JAEXWS010000175.1 GCA_023406225.1 Bacillota bacterium
TGCCGGAGCCGTACTGGTCCGCCGTGTCGGACGCGTTCCACCGCTCGGTGGACAGCCGGGGCAGCGCGGAGTGCGAATATCCCCGCCGGTCGGCGGAGGGGCGGAACACCTGGCAGCGGATGAGCCTGCAATACGTGCAGGAGACGTCCGCGGGCCATCTGCTCATCCTCACCATGGCGGACGTCACCAGAGAGCATGAGCTGGAAGAGGCGCTGCGCCGCCGCACGGGAGAATGAGGGACGCGCCTCTCCCCATTGAAGAGAAAGGAACGACCATGCTGAAACGAGGAGAGGCCCTGAGCCTTGCCAAAGCCTTCTGCCGCGCCTATCTGGAGCGGCGGGACCCGGCCGCCGTCCTGGCGCTGATGGGCCGGGACGCGGCGCTGCTCGGCCCCGGGCCCCGGGAACGGGTCCAGGGCCTTGAGGCGCTGCAAAAGCAGCTGCGCCTGGACCTGGAGGGGCGTCCCATCCCCTTCCGCGTCCGCTTTTTGGAGGAGGCGGAAACGCCCCTGGGGCCGGAGGCCGCCGAGGCGGACTTGCTGCTGGAGGCGGACAACGACACGTTCCGCCTGACGCTGCACGTCTCCGCCTCCGCCGCCTCCGGACCGGACGGCACGCTGCTGCGCCATGTCCATTTCACCGCGCCCAAAGCTCTGCGGGAGGAGGGGGAGCGCCTCCCCCTGGCGCTGGTGAAAAAGCGCATCGACGCCATCAAGCGGGAGCTGGTGGAAAAAAGCATGCCGGGCGGCGTCATGGGGGGATACATCGAGCCGGGCTTTCCCTTTTACTGCATCAACGGGCAGATGCTGCGCTACCTGGGCTACGACAGCGAGGAGGGGTTCGTCCGGGACAACGGCGGATCCATCTCCAACTGCATGCACCCGGACGACCGGGCGGACGTGGACCGGGCGGTGGAGGAGCAGCTTGCCGCCGGGACGGAATATACGGTGGAGTACCGGATGCGCCGGAGGGACGGCAGCTATATCTGGGTCCACGACGTGGGCCGGGCCGTCACGGCGGAGGACGGCCGCCCGGCCATCGTCTCCGTGTGTGTGGACATCACCGGGCTGAAGGAGACGGAGCGCCAGCTGGAGGAGAGCCGGCGGCGCTATCAACTGGCCGTGGAGGGCGCGGATATCTGCGTCTGGGAATACGATATCCCCAACCGGCGGGTGCACCAGTCCGAGTCCGCGCCGGAGTATCCCGGCTACGGCCCGGTGGTGGAGGACGTGCCGGAGGCCATCATCCGCGCCGGGCGGGTCCGGGAGGACTGCGTGGAGGGCGTGCGGGAGATGTACCGCCGGCTGCGGGAAGGGGAGGCCCGGGTGGGCGGCGAGTTCTGGTTCTGCGCCCCCGGCCGGAGGAGCTACCGGTGCGAGCGCATCTCCTATGTGTCGGTCCCCTCGCCGGACGGAAAGCCCGCCCGGGCATACGGCGTCAGCCAGGACGTCACCCGCCGCAAGGAGGCGGAGCGCCGCTTTGAAGAGGAGATCCGCTACCGGGAGCGGGTGGAGGCCGCCATGCTCTCCAGCTGCCGGGTGAACCTGACGGCCGGAGTGGTGGAGGAGCAGTACCACGAGGGCCGCATCCGCCGGAACATCCCCTATGACGAGGTGTTCCGAAAGGAGAGCAACCATTTTATCCTGGAGCCGGAGACCGCGAAGCGGATCTACGACGAGATGAGCTCCGCCCGGCTCATCGACCGCTTCCACCAGGGGGAAAACAGCCTGCGGTGGGAGTACCGCATCCGGCGGGAGAAGGGACGCCGCCGGGTGCAGACCACGGTGAACCTGATGCGCCGCCCGGACACCGGCGACGTGCTGGCGTTTTTCTATTCCAAGGACGTCACCCGGGAGTGGCTGCTGGAGAGCACGGTGGACACCATCATCGGCACCGAATATGACTTCATCGCCCACATCGACCTCCGGACGGGGCTGTACAGCGTCGTGGCCCACAACGCGGACACGGCGCCCGCGCCGGAGGAGGAATCCGGCGTGTACGAGCGGATGCTGGAGAGGATGAGCGGGCGGCTGGTCGCGGGGGAGGCCGCCCGGGTGCGGGAGGCGCTGCGCCTTTCGCGGCTGGAGGCGGAGCTGGAGACGGCTCAGGCCTACACGTTTGAATACGAGCTTCCGGACCGGCGAGGGGAGCTGCGCCGCAAGAAGCTCCGCTTTACCGCCGTGGACCGGCAGACGGGCGACGTGATCTTGACCCAGGCGGATATCGAGGACATCGTCCAGGCGGAAAAGAAGAAGCAGGACGCCCTGCGGGAGGCTTTGCGCGCCGCCCGGGACGCAAACCAGGCCAAAAGCGACTTCATGGCCCGGATGAGCCACGATATGCGCACTCCCATGAACGGCGTCATCGGCCTTTCCAGGCTGGGCCTGGACGTGGAGACCCTGGAGGAGGCCCGGGACTATTTTTCCAAGATCGGCCGCTCCGGGGAATACCTGATGCTGCTGGTCAACGACACGCTGGAGATGAACCGGATCGAAAGCGGCCGCCTGGAACTGCACCCGGAGCCGCTCTCCGGCCAAAAGCTCTTTGAGGAGGTGGCGGCCATCAACCGCTACGCGGCGGAGGAGAAGGGCATCACCTTCGTCACCGTGTGCGACGAATCCGCCCGCAGGGGCGTCCTGGCGGACCGGGAGCGCACCATGCAGATCTTCAACAACCTCCTGAGCAACGCCATCAAGTTCACGCCCCGGGGCGGCCGGGTGGAGTTTTTATGCAGCTGCGGCGGAACGGAGGACGGACGCTGCCGCGCGCGGGTGGTGGTCCGGGATACGGGCGTGGGCATCGGAGCGGAATTTCTGCCCCGGCTTTTCGGCGCCTTTGAGCAGGAGAACGACAGCACCCTGGGGGAGGAGAACATGGGCTCCGGCCTGGGGCTCTCCATCGTCAAGTGCCTGGTGGAGCTGATGGGCGGGGAGATCGCCGTGGAAAGCGAGAAGGGGAAGGGCACGACCTTCCAGGTCCTTTTGACCTTTGCGCCATCGGAGCTTCCGCCGGAGGCGGCCCCGCCCTCTGGCGGGGAGGCCGTTTTGTCCGGCCGCCGGGTGCTGCTGTGCGAGGATCATCCCCTCAACGCCCAGATCACGGCGAAGATGCTGGAAAAGCAGGGCGTTCTGGTGGACCATGCGAAAAACGGGCAGATCGGCCTGGAGCGCTTCGAGGCCTCCCATCCCGGGTTTTACGACGCCGTGCTGATGGATGTGCGCATGCCGGTGCTGGACGGGCTGGAGGCCACCCGCCGCATCCGCGCCCTCCCCCGGGAGGACGCCAAAACGGTGCCGATCCTGGCCATGACCGCCAACGCCTTCCAGGAGGACCGGGAGAAGAGCCGCCTGGCGGGGATGGACGGACACCTCTCCAAGCCCGTGGCGCCTCAGGAGCTGTACGCGGCCCTGCGGAAGTGGATCTCCGGATGAAAAACAAGGACCGGCCCCCAAAAGGGGGCCGGTCCGTTTCTTATAGGCAGAAGTTCCAGTATTCGTTCCCGCCGTGGACCAGGAACCACGCCGCGGCGTAGAGCGCCAGCGCGGCGCACACGATCACGCAGCAAAGCAGCATCCCCACCCAGTCGTACCGGACCCGCCCGCCGCCTCTGGCCGCCAGCAGGACCTCCACGCCCAGGCTTATCAGCAGCAAAGGCGAGAGCTGCAGCGCCAGAGTGAGATCCAAATGGGGGAAAAACATGCCGGCCAGCATCGCAAGGCCTCCGGCCACCAGCGTCAGACCGAAGGTGAAGGTCCCCACCCGGCGGCAGGGCCGCGCCGCCGGCTCCGTGCGCTCAATCGTCTCCACGGGGCGCCTCCTCTCCGCTCTCCCGGGGGACGGGAGGCACGTCGGGGGCCGTGGGTGCGTCCCAGACGGGGGCGGAGCGGGCAGGCTCCTCGGGGGGGACGAAGCCGGGGATGTCCTCCTCCCCGTCCTTTCGCCGGGGGCCCCGCAGGAACCACAGGCCCAGGGCGATGATCAGCACCGTGGCCAGCAGCCGGGGGATGTCGTAGGTCAGGATGCTGTAGAGCATCCAGCTGTCGAAGAAGGTGTGCAGCAGATCCACGACCCAGCCCACCACCACGCGGTAGAGCAGATACGCGCCGAAGGCGACCAGCACCCAGCCGATAAGGCTGTGCCGCTTGCGGCAGAGGGCCTCCAGCTTTTCACTGTCTATATCGGACAGGCCGAAGAGGAACGCGTCCTCCGGCTCCGTGCCCTCCGCGATCCGGGCGCGGAGATTGTAGCTGTCAAAAAAGGCGAACAGCCAGACCAGGGGCAGGAAGATGCAAAGCTCCCCCAGGCTCAGCAGGATGGCCACGGCCAGGATGCCGCAGAAGGCCAGCAGCAGGGAAACGCCCCGCTTCATATATCCCTGGTGCATCTGGCCGCATCCGGGGAGGCATGTGGCCAGAAACAGAAGTAATCCGTGCTTTTCTCTCATGAATTGGTTCCTCCTTGTGTGGTCTGCGGCCTGCCGCCGCCGATCCCGTCAAAAAATCCGCTGATGCTGGAAAATACGCCGCCCACGGAGTCGCTCCACCGCTCCGGGAAGCTGCGCACGTGCTCGGTGACGGCCGCGCCCGCCTGTTCAAAAAAATCCCGCTGGGGCCGGTTGGCGGAGAGCCTGACGCCGCCCCAGAGCATAGTCAGCGCCAGGACCATGGCGGCGGCCGCCGTGGCGTACCGGCTGGTGACCAGGCGGATGGTCCGGTTTCGTATCCGCCGCCAGACCGTCTCCCGGCAGCTCGCCGCCGGGACCAGCAGGGGGCCGTCCGCCAAAAATTCCGTATAGCGCTGGAGGCACAGGTCGCAAAAGGCCAGGTGCTCGGCGATCTCCAGCCGCGCCAGCTCCTCCAAGGGCTCCTCCCGGACCAGGGCCGCCAGGGCCTCGTCCGTCAAATGTCCGTCATCGCGGAACCGTTCCATCTCGTTCACTCCTTTCCAGCATCTCCCGCAAAAGCCGCTTGCCTCGGGAGAGCTGCGTGTGGATCGTCTTGACCGGCCTGCCCAGGGCCAGGGCCGCTTCCTCGGGCGAGCGCTCCTCCAGCAGGCACAGCCGGCACACCGGCCTGTAAGGCTCCTTCATCGCCTCGATCATCTCCCGGATGTCCGCCGCCTGGCTGCGCCGGAGGGCGATCTCCTCCGTGGGCGGAGCCAGGCCGGGGGGCATCCCCTCGTCTCCCGGCAGCACGGTGTGCCTGCGGTAGGCGCTTTGCAGATAGTCCTTGGCCTTGTTTGTGGCGATGCGGGCCAGCCACTGCCGCTCGTAGCCCGGGGGCAGAGCGTCCCGGTGGAGGTAGGCGGAGAGGAAGGTCTCCTGGGTCAGATCCTCCGCCGCGGCCGCGTCCCGCACCAATTGGCGGCAGACGGTGTAAACCAGACGCTCATACTGCTCCACCAGCGCGGAAAAAGAATCTTTTGTCATGGTTGCCACGTACCGCCGCCACCTCCTCTCGTCGTCCGACAGTCATGTTACGGCGCAGACAGCCCGAATTCTTCAAATTTTGAAAAAATCCCGCTTCCTATTTTACCCAACACCCCAAAAAAACACAAGGGGGACGGATCGTCCCCCCTGTGCTTTCCATCTATTCCGGCACCACCACGGTCCGGCCCCGGACGGTCTCCACCGCCGCGCCGATGCCGTAAACCGCCCGGATGTTCTCCGGCGTGACCACCCCGGCGTCTCCGGCGGCGAACACCGCCCCGCCGTGGAGCAGCAGAAACCGGTCGCAGAACCGCAGGGCCAGGTTCAGATCGTGGAGCACCAGTACGGCGGTAATGCCCCGGTCCCGGCAGGCCCGCCGCACCAGCTCCAGCGTCTCGTACTGGTTTTTCAGGTCCAGATTGCTGGTGGGCTCGTCCAGCAGCAGCACCGACGGCTCCTGGACCAGGGCCCGGGCCAGCATGATCTTTTGCTGCTCGCCGCCGGAGAGCTGGTCCAGATACCGCACCGCCATCCCCTCCAGCCCCAGCCGCCGCAGAACGTCGTCCACGATGGCCAGGTCCCGCTGCCCAAGACCCCAGCGCATGTAGGGCTTGCGTCCCAGCAGCAGCGTGTCGTACACCGTGAGCCGGTTCCCCTGGACGCCCTGGGCCACGAAGGCCACCCGCCGGGCCAGCTCCCCGTGGGACAGCGGCAAAAGCTCCGTCCCGTCCACCTCCACCCGCCCGGTCTGGGGCCGCAGGATGCGGTCCAGGCACTTGAGCAGGGTGGACTTGCCCGCGCCGTTGTTGCCCAGGATCGCCAGGCATTCCCCGGCCTCGGCTGTGAAGGAGATATCCTTTAAGATCTGCCGCCCGCAGGGATAGGAGAAATTCAGCCCCTCCACCCGCATCATAAACGCCGCCTCCCCTTAAACAGCATGTACAAAAACAGCGGCGCGCCCAGAAACGACGTGATGGCGCCGATGGGCAGCACCACGGGGGCGGCCGCCGTCCGGGCGGCCAGGTCCCCCAGCAGCAGCAAACTGGCCCCCACCAGGGCGGACCCGGGCAGCAGCCAGCAGTGGTTGCTGCCGACGAACCGCCGCACGATGTGGGGGGCCACCAGTCCGATGAAGTTGATGATGCCCACGTAGGACACGGTGACGGACACCGCCAGGGAGCACAGCAGCACGTTGCCCGTCCGCATCCGCTCCACGTTCACGCCCAGGCTCTCCGCCGTCACCTCGCCGCTTTCCAGGGCGTTGTAGTTCCAGCGGTTCAGCAGAAAGTAGACGGACGCCGCCAGCACCACCGCGCCGATGAGCCGCACCTCCCGCCAGGAGGTGCGCCCCAGGTCCCCGAAGGTCCAGAACACCACGGAGGCCAATTGCACGTCGTCCGCGAAGTATTGCAGCAGCGTGGTGGCTCCGGAGAAGAGGGAGCTGAGGGCCACCCCCGCCAGCACCATGGCCTCCGGCGAGATGGACCGCAGGCGGCTCAGGGCCAAGATGAGGACGGACACCGCCATGCTGCACGCGAAGGCGCAGGCGCTGATGAGGGCGGGATTCGTGAAGGCCATGGCGCCGGAGGCGCTGTTGCCGGACTGGATGCCCGCCCCCAGGACGATGATGGCGAAGGCCGCGCCGAAGCTGGCCCCCTGGGAGATGCCCAGGGTGGAGGCGGAGGCCAGGGGATTGTGCAGCACGGACTGGAGCACGCACCCGGCGATGCCCAGGCCCGCGCCGCCCACCACCGCCGTTGCGATGCGGGGCAGGCGGATGTTGCGCACCACCGTATTCACGCCCGGGTCCGCCGCTTTGCCGAACACGCCCCGCACCAGCTCCCCCAGGGGCGTGTCGTAGGACCCGGCCCGCAGGGAGAGCAGCGCGGCGCAGACCAAAACGCCCAGCATGACCAGCAGGCACAGCGTCCGCTCTCCCCGGTGCCGGGCATAGCTCTCCGGCACGCCGGAGGGTCCCGAAAGCCTCATCTCACGCCCCCAGGGTCATGGAGCGGAAGGCGTAGCCCTGGGCCTCAAACTGGGCGTAGGCGTCCTCCACCCCCAGCAGCATCTCGAAGATCTCATCGAACTTCTCCGCCGGGTCCACATCCGCGAACCGCTCCGGAAAGAGGACGCTTCCCACGTAGTAGGCGTCCGCCAGGGCCAGGTCTGCGTTGGTGGCGTTGGAGCGGAAGGAGATCTGGGAGTAGAGCCTTCCGTTTTTCACGGCGGAGAGGCCGTTGTAAAAGTCGGGATTTACGGCGTAGTTCTCGTTGATGAGGCCCATGCCGTTGAAGTCCAGAAAGATCACGTCCGGGTCCCAGACCAGGATCTGCTCCAGGTCGATGTCGAAGGGACCGCTCTGGCCGGTCCGGTCCGCGACGTTCACGGCGTTGACCGCCGCCAGGGGCGGATAGCCCGCCTCGGTGCCCTCAAAGCCGTGGGAACCCTTGTAGGAAACGCCCGCCACATAGGCCGTGGGCTTGTCGCCGTCGGGGATGTCCCGGGTCCGGCTGTCCAGGTCCTCCTTCAGCCCCAGAAGATACTCCGTCAGCTCCTCCGCCCGGTCCTCTCTGCCGTAGACCTGGCCCATGATCTGAAGGGTCAGCAGGGCGTTGTCGTCAAACATCCCCTCGTTGTGGGGGATGGTGACCACGGGGATACCGGTCTTGGCCTGGAGCGCGTCGGCGGCGTCGCCGTCCAGATAGGCCATGATGACGTCCGGGGCCAGCTTCACGATCTCCTCGTCGTAGGTGGTCCCGTTGTCGCCCATAACGGGCAGGGCGGAGAAGCGGTCGTTGTTGAAATAGCTGAAGGGCTTGGCGATCCGCGGCTCCAGCTCATTCTGCTCCACGCCGACCACCAGGTCCAGCGCCTGCATGTAGGCGGTGTAGCGCAGGGCTCCCACGTTCACGCACACGATGGAGCCCACCGTCTCCGGAAGCTCCACCGCCCTTCCGCTGGCGTCGGTGACGGTGCGGAGGGCGGGCGGCCCCTCGTTTTCCAGGGTGGGCTGGGGGGCCTGGCCGCAGGCGGCCAGCAGGAAAAGGCACAGCGCCGCCGCCGACAGGGCGGCGGTGATACGGATTCGTTTCATGAAAGGATACTCCTCAATTATAGTGTGTTACCAGCCCCGGTCGTAGGGGGCGAAGCAGTCCAGGCACAGGGTCTGTCCCTCGTGGAGCCGGGCCAGATGCTCCGGCACGCTCTCGCCGCAGGCGGCGCAGACCACGCTTTGAAACAGCCGCGCCCGCTCCGGCAGGGGGCGGAGGGCGGGCTTTGCCCAAAAGACCTCCTCGGCGGGACCTTCCAGGATGAAGGCCTGCCGGGCCGCCCGGTCCATCTCCGGCAGGGGCCGGAGCACCATGCGCACGCTTTTGCCGCTTTTGCGGCAGTAAAAGGAAAAGGCCATCTTTCCGGTGCCCCTGTAAAGGAGGTTCCCCTTCCCCATGGTGCAACCGGTCGCCACCTGCACCGCGTCCACGCCGCAGGCGTCGTTCTCCGTCACGCACACCAGCTCTTCATCCGCGGCGGGGCCGTTCAGCCCCAGATGCTCCATGGCCAGCTCCGCCGCCCGGAAGCCGATGGCGAGGCCGGGGCAGGTGTGGCCGTGAAAGGCCGCGCACCGTTCCCAAAGTTCTTTATTCATGCTCCGTCTCCTTGATGCGCGTCAAAATGTCCTCCCAGACCTGCTGGAAGGGGAGCCCCGCCCTGCGGGCGGCGGCCGCCGCGTCCTCGTACTCCGGCTTTTCCCGCAGGATGCCGAAGCCCTCGGCCCGTTTCACGCCCACGGGGCCGTAGGCCGTGTCCACCGTGCGGACGGAGGGGGAGAGGAGGTACCTGGCGCACCGCCGGACCCGCACGCCGTTGGTGGTGGTCTCCCGCAGCACCGCCTCCGCCAGCCGCGCTTCGTCGCCGGGGCGGCACAGCACGGTGAAGGCCGCGCCCGCCCGGCCCTTCTTCATGGTCAGGGGCGCGGAGGACACGTCCAGCGCCCCCTGCTCCATCAGCCGCTCCCCGGCGAAGGCCAGGGCCTCGGCGGTCATGTCGTCGATGTGGCAGCAAAGCTCCACCACGGCGGACTGCTGAGCGTCTCCCTCTTCGCCCCAAAAGGCCCGGACGCAGTTGGCGGCGGGAAATTCCTTCGTTCCCACGCCGTATCCGGTCCGGTCCAGGACCATGGCGGGCATGGGGCCGAAAGAGGAGGCGAACTGGGTCAAAAGGGCGGCCCCGGTGGGGGTGCACAGCTCGCCGGAGATCTCTCCGCCGTAGCAGGGCGCGCCCGCCAGCAGCCGGGCCGTGGCGGGCGCGGGCACCGGCACCACGCCGTGGGCGCAGCGGATCTGTCCGCAGCCCACATGGACCGGGGAGACCACCACCCGGTCCGGAGACAGCAGGTGCAGGGCCAGACACACGCCGGTCACGTCGGCCACCGCGTCCAGCGCCCCCACCTCGTGGAAGTGGACCTCCGTCACGGGCACGCCGTGGGCGGCGGACTCCGCCGCCGCGATGCGGCCGTAAACGGCCTTGGCGGCGGCGCGCACCGGCTCCGGCACGTCCATCCCGTCCAGAAGGGCGGCGATGTCGGCGGGGGCGTGATGGTGGTGGCCGTGCCCATGGTCATGGTCATGGCCGTGGTCATGGTTGTGGCTGTGCTCGTGCTCGTGGTCATGTCCGTGGCTGTGGTCATGGTCATGGCCGTGCTCATGCTCGTGGCCGTGCTCATGGCCGTGCTCATACCCGGGCCCGTGACGGGCCTCATCTCCGCCCGTCTCGTGGACGGGACCGTGGACGGCGTCCGCCCCGTGTCCCAGGGCCATGTCCCGGCTGTGCTCCCGCAGGCCGTGCACCGTCACGTCCATGTGGGTCCCCGCGATGCCGCAGGTGAAGGCCCGCCGAGCCTCCACCGAAACGCCGGGGAGCAGTCCGTTCATGGTTTTCAAAAATCCGGCCTGGTCGTCCAGCAGCTCATACAGCGCGCCCATCAGCATGTCGCCCGCCGCGCCCATGCCGCATTCCAAATACAGCGTTTTCATTCCGTCACACTCTCCATTTGATTGATGCGGCTGGCGAGGAAGCCCGCGCCGAAGCCGTTGTCGATGTTCACCACGCTCACGCCGCTGGCGCAGGAGTTCAGCATGGAAAGAAGCGCGGACACGCCCCCGAAGGACGCGCCGTAGCCCACGCTGGTCGGCACCGCCAGCACCGGGCAGTCCACCAGGCCCCCCACCACGCTGGCAAGGGCCCCCTCCATGCCCGCCACGGCGATGACCACCCGGGCGCTCATCAGCGGCTCCAGGTTGGACAGCAGCCGGTGCAGGCCCGCCACCCCCACGTCGTACAGCCGCGTCACCCGGTTGCCCAGGGTCTCGGCGGTGACGGCGGCCTCCTCGGCCACCCCCATGTCGCTGGTGCCGCCGGTGGCCACCACGATGCTGCCCCGGCCCTCCACAGCCTCCGGCAAAACCACCGCCAGACGGGCCAGGGCCTCATACCGGAGGGGGAAGCGCGCCGCCAGAAAGTCCGCCGTCTCCCGGCCGATGCGGGTCACCAGCACGTTGCGCCCGCCCTGGCGCTCCATGGAGGAGAGGATGCCCGCGATCTGCTCCGGGGTCTTGGACTGGCCGAAGATCACCTCCGCCGCCCCCTGGCGCACCGCCCGGTGATAGTCCACCTTGGCGTAGCCCAGGTCCTCAAAGGGGGCCAGCTTCAGCCGCAGCAGCGCTGCCTCCGGCGTCAGGGCCCCCGTCTGCACCTCCTGCAAAACAGAGAGGATGTCATGCTTGCTCGTTGCCATCGCGCACCTCCGTCAGTTGCCCGGCGCCCGGGGCGCCAGGTCCAGGGTCACCGGGGAATATACCGGCGACAGGGTCTCCAGGATCTCCGCCCGCCGGTCCCAGGCGGCGCTGAGCTGGTTTTGGGGAAGCTGCACCACCGCCGCGCCGCCGTAAAGCCGGATGCGGAAGTCCCGGAACCCCAGGGAGAAAAGCAGGTCCTCCCCCCGCTCCACCCGGGCCAGGTCCTCCGCCGTCAGGGCGGTGCCGCTGGGGATGCGGGTGGCGAGACAGGCGTAGGCGGGCTTGTTCCAGACGAACAGCCCCGCCTCCCGGCACTGCGCCCGGACCTCCGCCTTGGAGAGCCCGCACTCCCGCAGGGGGGAGCGGACCTCCAGCTCCCGCAGGGCCCGCATGCCGGGCCGGTCCTCCGCGTCGTCGGAGGCGTTGGTGCCGTCGATCAAGAGCCGGTATCCGTCCGCCGCCGCCTGCCGCCCGATGGCGGAGAAGATGTGCCTTTTGCAGTGGTAGCAGCGGTCCGCCGGATTGGCGGCCACCTCCGGCACGGACAGGATGTCCCCCTCCAGGACCGTCAGCGGCATGCCGCACTGCTCCGCGATCCTCCGGGCGTCCGCCAGCTCAAAGGCCGGCTGAAAGGCCGTGTGCATGTAGTAGGCCCGCCAGTCCCGCCCGTAGGTCCTGGCGGCCCAGACCAGCAGAGAGGAGTCCACGCCGCCGGAAAAGGCCAGGGCCCCCGAGGGATTTTGTTCAAAAAAACCGGAAAGCGTCACGAAAGATCCTCCTTTTTTCAAAAGAAGAAGGCATACCCCTGGGGGGTATGCCTTCTGGCATATCATCCGATCCTGTCTGGACCGTTTTCATCGTCCTGCGCTGGGGAAAGGGCCCTTCTGAGCCTGCATGCGGCATTCTTGCCGCTGATTTTAACAGTATAGCAAGGCCGCGCCCGCAAGTCAAGAGCGGGGTTTTAATCGCCATTTTTCGATTTTTGCTGCTGCAGGCCGATCGTATAAACGATTCGTCATGCTGCGCAAAATACGGGCAGACGCCGCTTTATGACAGCTTCCCAAACTGGGAAATTAACAATCCATTTCAAAAACCAGATCCATATCTTTTATCTTTCCATAATCACTGATGTTTGTGGGAATGCACCCCGCATAGCGATACCCTTTTTCTGCATATTTATCAATAATTTCCCTATGTTCTTCTGTTTTTGCGCCAAAAATTTTTCCAATATGAACATGAACATACTCATATCTTTTCATGGATTGTCGCTCCCTTCAAAACAAACTATATAATCCCTATTTTAAGGCTTTCTGAACATGTCTTCAAGAAAGACTTTGTAAAATTGCCGAAGTTTGCTCCGGCGTCGATTATCAGAAAAGGGGGGGTTATCCCCCTGGTGTCATATCTTGCAAGAAAGAATTGCGCCGGGATGGTACAATAAGCACAAAACCACAGGAGGAGGAAAAGAATCCATGCCCCGAAACCAAGAACAGCGGCACGTTTATTACGACCATGACACAGGGATCGAAGCCTATCAGCTGAGCGGCGTCGTCCAGAAGTTTCCCAATCATTTTCATGATTTCTATGTGCTCGGCTTCATTGAGGGCGGTAAACGCCGCCTTTGGTGCAAAGGCCGGGAATATGACCTGGGCGCCGGCGATCTCGTCCTGTTCAACCCGCGGGACAGCCATGCCTGCTCCCCCATCGGAGAGGAGCCGCTGGACTACCGGGCGGTGAACATCCGCCCGGAGATCATGCTTGGCGCGGCCGGGGAGATCACGGGGGAGGACTGCGCGCCCCGCTTTGCACAAAATGTCGTGCGCCAGAGCGAGGCCGCCGCCTCGGTGGGAGAGGTGTACGACGCGGTCCTTGCGGACGCCCCCAAGCTGCAAAAGGAGGAGGCGCTTTTCTGCCTGCTGGAGCAGGTCCTGCTGGAATATGCGGCCCCCGTTGAAAGCCCCGCGCCCCCGGAGCCGGACGGACAGATCCAGACGCTCTGCGCCTACATGGAGCGGCACTATGCGGAAAACATCTCGCTGGACACCCTGCTCTCCATGACCAGCTTCGGCAAGACCTATCTGCTCCGGTCGTTTACCAGGCAGCTCGGCGTTTCGCCCTACCGCTATCTGCAGACGATCCGCATCGACAAGGCGAAAAAGCTCTTGGAGCAGGGAGTCGAACCCATTGAAGCGGCGGACAGGACGGGCTTTTCCGACCAGAGCCACTTCACCAACTTTTTCAAATCCTTCATTGGGCTGACGCCCAAGCAGTATCAAAGGATATTTGCCGACGGGCCGTCCCCGTCCGCCCCCGGCGGGGAGGGGAGGAAGCATGAAGACTGACGCGGCCCGCGGCCATCTTGCCGCCTTTGTGACCATCTTGATCTGGGGGACCACCTTTATTTCTACCAAGGTGCTTCTCCGGGTCTTTTCCCCCGTCGAGATACTGCTCGTCCGCTTTCTCATCGGCTACGCCGCTTTGTGGTGCGTCCGGCCCCGCGGGCTGAAAGCGGACAAAAGGCAGGAGCTGTATTTCGCGGCCGCGGGCGCGTGCGGCGTCACGCTGTATTACCTGCTGGAGAACATGGCGCTGACCTATACCCTGGCTTCCAGCGTAGGCGTCATCATCTCCATCGCGCCGTTTTTCACCGCCATCTTCGCCTGGCTGTTTCTGCATGACAGACGGCCGGGCCTCCGCTTCTTTTTGGGCTTTCTCATGGCGATGGCCGGCATATCGCTGCTGAGCTTCGGCGGGAACGCCGATTTGCGGATGGATCCCATCGGGGACCTTTTGGGCGTCGCCGCGGCGGCGGTCTGGGCGGCGTACTCCATTTTGACCAAGAAGATCAGCGGATTCGGATACCACACGATCCTGACCACGCGCCGGACCTTCTTTTACGGGCTTGTTTTTATGGCCCCCATCGCATGCGCCATGGGGGTCCATATAGAGCTTCAGGCTCTGGCGGACCGCGTGGTGCTGGGGAATCTCCTGTTTTTGGGCCTGGGCGCGTCCGCGCTCTGCTTTGTGACGTGGAATACTGCGGTGAAGCGCCTGGGGTCCGTTAAAACCAGCGTTTATATCTACCTGGTGCCGGTGATCACCGCCGTTACCTCCGCCCTCATCCTGCATGAGACGATCACGGCCACAGCCGCGTGCGGCATCGTGCTGACCCTGGCGGGTCTGTTTTTATCAGAAAAAAGAGTTCAGAACAAGGAGGATCTGATGTATGGAACCCAATGCGAATAAATGTGTGATGGTGATCGACGCGGCGCTGCCGCTGGGCGTCATCGCCAATACCGCCGGAATCATGGGCCTGACGCTGGGGAAGCGCGTCCCCGAGGCCGTCGGCCCGGATGTGCTGGACAAAAGCGGCCGCGCCCATTTGGGCATCGTCCAGATCCCGGTGCCGGTCCTCAAGGCGGACGGAGAGACGATCGATGCGCTCCGGCGGCGGCTCTATGAACCGGAGTTCGCCGGGCTGACCGTGGTCGACTTTTCCGACGTGGCCCAGAGCTGCAACGTGTATGACGATTACGTTCGAAAGGCCGCCGGGGCGGAGGAGAGCGGCTTCCACTATTTCGGGCTCGGGATCTGCGGGGAGAAAAAGCTCGTGAACAGGCTGACCGGGAGCCTGCCGCTTCTGAGATAGCCTCCGCTTTCACACGGACCATGCGGAGGGGAACCGCGAAAGGACCTGTTCGCCGCGGTGCGTCTCCTCTTTCGCGCCGCGTCCTTTTTTGCGCCGGCGGTGGGGAAAACCGGCGCGCCGGACAGCGAAGAGGATGCAGATATGGCGAGATATGGCGGTTGGAAAAATCTGTCTTTCAAAAAAGTGGGCGTTCAAGGTGGAAAAGAACGCCTCAAAGGGTGTATACTCTGATGAGGTATTTTTATGAATGCGGCGATAAATGCTGATGGGGAGAACGGAGCTATGATGCATGACTATGAGAAGACGGCCGGGGATCTGATCGATCAGCAAGAGGTCTCCTTCATCGCCTCCATCTCGGAGGATGGCTATCCCAATGTGAAAGCGATGCTGCCGCCCCGGAAGCGTGCGGGCATTCGGGAGTTTTATTTTACGACGAATACCTCCTCCATGCGGGCGGCGCAGTACAGGAAAAATCCAAACGCCAGCATCTACTTCTGCGATAAGGGGTCTTTTCGCGGCGTGATGCTGGTGGGCCGCATGGAAGTGCTGGAGGATGCCGCCAGCAAGGAGATGATCTGGCGGGAGGGAGACACCATGTACTATCCCGGCGGTGTGACCGATCCGGATTACTGCGTTTTGAAGTTTACGGCGGAGCGCGGGCGCTATTACGCGGACTTCCACTCCGAATCCTTTGCGGTGGAGCGGAAGGGATGAATTCCGCCGGGGCCTGAAAGGGACGCGCGATCCGCCTGGGGGCGTCCGCCGGGAAGGGCGCAAACGGGATTTGAAACAAGAAAAAGCGGTCCACATCATCACGGAAGGGGAGGCGGCGCATGAGCCATATTCTATTGGTGGAGGACGAGCCGGACACGGCCGCGTTCATGCGCCGCTGCGTCGAAAACGGCTCGCCGGAGCACGATCTCGCGGTTTTTCCAAAGGCGGCCCAGGCGCTTTCCCATGCGGTGAAAAACAAGGTGGATCTGTTCATTTTGGATATACAGCTTTTGGATTACCGGGGGACTGAGCTGGCCAGGCAGCTGCGCGCCATGCCGGAATACCGGTTCACGCCGATCCTTTTCACCACGGAGCTGGCCGGGGAGGAGCTGTCCGCCTACCGGGAGATCAAATGCTACGATTTCCTGGTGAAACCGTTTACGGAGGCTGCCTTTCAAAAGGCGCTCCGGGCGGCGCTTGCGATGGGGGCGCGGATGCAGGCGCCGCCGGAGGTGCTCCGGATCGAGCAGAAGCAGTTTTTGTTTGAATACGAGATCGGAAATATCCTGTATATCGAGTCCTTTGGAAAGCGGCTCATGATCCACACGGCGCAAAACGGGGGAAGCGAGGCCGCGGACCAGATCTCAGGCCACAGTTTGTCCAAGCTGCTGGACATGGCGCCGCGGGACCGTTTGCTGCAATGCCACAAGAGCTTTTTGGTCAATCCGGCCCATATTTGTAAAATAGACAAGGCGAACCGCCTGCTTTACCTGAAAGCGTGCAAAACAGCCATCCCGATCGGTGAAAAGTATCAAAAAGCAGTGTTTGAGCGTGAACGGCCATGACGATTTCGGTTTTTTTGCAAAGCGGACTGGACGGGCTGCTCTTGTCCCTTTCCAGTCTGGGGCTGCTGGGCCGGTCCAGGGGAAAGCTGGACCGGCTGCTTCCGCTGCTGTTCACCGGCGTCTGTCTGCTCGCCCGCCTGGGGCTTGGGGACCGCGCCGCCGAAATGGCGTATGCCGTGCTCCCGGTGGACCGCATCGCCGCGTTTTTGTTTCTCTTTCTGGGCGTTTTGCTATTAAACAGCCTGTGGTTTCAAAAGAGCGAGGGACACACGTTCTTCGGCACGGCGGCCGCCTTCGCGCTGTATCTCCTGCTGCGGGAGCTGTGTTTGCTGTTTCCGGCCCTGTGCGGCCTGACGGAGCCTGCGTGGTACCTCTATGTGGGGCGGGCGCTGTCCCTGTGCCTCTGGCTGGAGCTTTGGAGCGCGGGGGCGCTCCGGTGGCTGCGGGACAGGCTGGCGGACGGAGACGCCGTCGTTTGCATCGTATGCTGCAATACGGCGCTGCTGCTGTTGCTGCTGCTCTTTCTGTTTCGCTTTGACCTCTCCGAAATGCTGCGCTGGCTGCCGGCGGCGGTGGGCGCGGTGGGGCTGCTGGCGGTTGGCGACGCCGCCGCCATGTTCTTCCGGCAGCGCCGCATCCAGGCCCGGCGGAGGACGGCGATGCTGGAGCAGTATCTGCCCTTGGTGGAGGAGCTGATCGAACAGGTGCGGGCGCGCCAGCATGACTTTAACAACCGGATGATGGCGGTGGCGGCGGCGGTCTCCACCGCGCGCGACCTGCGGGAGGCGCGGGAAGCGGTGACGGCGCTTCTTCAGCATGAAGGGCTGGACGGCGCGGACAGGGAGCTTTTAAAGTGCGACAGCAAGGTGATCGGCGGGCTGCTGTTTGGAAAAATGAAGCAGGCGGAGTTAAAACGGGTCCGTGTGGAAGTGGCGGTCGCAGGCGCGTTTCTCCGCCGCGGCCTGTCTGAGGCCGACTGGGTGGAGCTGATCGCCGTTTTGCTGGACAACGCCATCGAGGCCGCTTCGCCCGGGGATGTGGTGTACGCCGGGGCGGCGGAGGAGGCGGACGGCCTCCGGTTTTCTGTGCGGAATCCCCACAGGGCGCTGTCCAATACGGAGTTTGTCCAGATGTTCCGGCGGGGGTGGTCAACGAAAGGGGAGGCCGGCCACGGCTACGGCCTGTACAATGTTCGCCGGATCGTGGAGCGGCACGGTGGCAAGATCGTGACCGGAAACGACCAGCTGAACGGGATTTCCTATATCTCCATCGGGGTATTGGTCCCCTGAAAATTGAAGCGTACAACGGCAGGGGTTTTATGGGACGAACCGTTTCGTTCCCATAAGACCCCTGTTTGTTCCCATGGTCTTGCCTTTCCGGCGGGGGATGCTAAGATAAAGGCGCAGTCGGATAAAATCCAACGGAAAGGAAGAGAGGACATGCGGAATTTCATATTGGAGGGCAGGAAGCTCGCCAGACCGGTGCTGGCCGCGACGGTTCTCCTCACGCTGCTGACCTGTATGCTCACCTGCACCCTGTATCGGGGGTATACGATCCACTTTGAGCTTGACCCCTGGGAGATCGGCACGGAGTTTTTGAGCCTGCTGTTCCCCCTGTTCGTCACCGTTCCCATCTGCTGGCAGCTTTACTATGAGCGCCGGGACCGTTTCCTGATCTACACCCTGCCCCGGATCGGCAAGCGCCGCTATCTGGCCACAAAGTGGTGCGCGTGCGCGGCGTGCGCGTTTATCATGATGATGGTCCCCTATTTCGTTTCCGCGCTGTTCGCGCTGTACGTCAGGGCGCCGCAGGCGCTTTGGCCGCTTCCCAAGGGCTATTCCCACGTTTTCCTGAAATTGTATGCCGAAGCGCCGGTCCTCTACGCGCTGCTGCTGTCTTTGTGGAAGGGGCTGATGGGCGTTCTGACCATGACGTTTGGGTTCGTTCTGGCGCTTTATGGCGGCAATGTGTTCGTTATCCTGACGGGCCCCTTTATCTATGTCATTTTGGAAAATTTCTTTTGGGCCGTCCTTGGCCTGCCGGGACTGCGCTTCGTAACGGCTTTTGAGCCCACCAGCCTAAGCGCCGAGGCTGTTCATCCCGCATCGTTTGCGGCGGGGCCGGCGCTGATGTGCCTGGCGATGGGCGCGGCGGCGTTCTATTATCAAGCTGTGAAAAAACGCTCCGTTTACCAGGTGTGATCCCATGATGCGCCGTGTTTGGGAAAAGGCCGGTCCGGGCAAGCTTTTCCTGTTTGCCGGGCTGTCCCTCCTGTTTGGACTGAGCGAACGGATGAGCGCGCAGACCCCCCTTCCGGTCCACTTGCTGGCGGTTTTGAACGACCAATACTATTTCGTTTTCGCCGTGCTGCCTGTTTTCCTGTTTCTCTGCGCCGGTGTGATGGAGGACGACACGCTCTTGGTGCTGACGCGGTATGGGACGTATGGACGGTACTTTTTCCGCAAATGGCGGGCGCTGTCCGCCGTTGCGGCATGGCTCTGGCTCGGGCAGATGGCCGCGCTGCTGCTCTCCGGCCTGGGGCTTCCCGCCGCCGGAAGCTGGCCGGGCGCGCTGGGAGGGCAGTGGCAGGAGGTATTTGCGCTGCTGCGGGGGTACTTCCCGTCCATTTGGGCCGCCATCCTCTGCTGTGCCGGGCAGATGCTTCTGGGATACTGGCTGATCGGCCTGACCGCCCTTTGCCTGGGCCACTTTTGCAGCCGGTCCCTGGCCGTCAAGCTGCTCATGGGGCTTTATCTGTTCGCGGTGCTTTGGATCAAGCTGCCGGTCATGTCCCGCCCGCCCTTCATGTTTTTGACCGGATTCAACCACTGGGTCTTTCTGCTCCACGATCTGGCGCAGCCCTGGCGCCTGCCGCTGACCGCCGCGACCACGGCGGCCCTGACGGCCGGAATGGTGTGGCTGGTCACCCGGAAATGGCGGTGGCGGCCTTCCGTTTCCCGGCGGGGCGGACGGGGGCTGGCGTCCTATTACCGCCGGGTCCTGTTTACCGGGGGAAACGGGCTGATCCTGGCGGGCCTGGTCTTCCTTGTGGCGGCCTGGACCTGGATCGCCGGAGGCGCGCCGGAGGACGGCACGGATTGGCTGGTCCGCCTGTTCGCGGGACACGGCACCGGATATTTTTCCCCGATGGGGCTTATGACGCTGCTGACCGTCGAGCTGCTGCCTCTGTGGCCGCTGGCGGCGTTCTGCGCCCGGGCCGCCGGGGAACGCTCCGCTTTTTTGACGGTCCGCCTGCGGCGGCGGACGGAGCTTCTGGGGGCGCTCCTTCATACCGGGCTTCTCTGGCTCCTTTTGTATGGCGGGCTGCTGGCCCTGGCCGCCGTTATGCCGCCCCTGCTGCTGGATATTTCTCCGGATGTGGCCCTGGCCGCCGCCGCGGTGGGGCTGAAGTGCTTGGATGTCGCGTTTCAATTCCTGCTGATTTTGTCCGCCCTGTGCGTGACGGGGCAGGCGGCGGCCGGATTTGTGGCCGCCGTGCTGCTGCATGTTCTCTGCGTGCTGCCCATTCCGTGGCTCCCGGCCGGACTTTCCAGCCTGGCGCGGCTGGACCTTGCGCAAACGGGCGGGACCGTGCCGGGCGGGGCCGCGGCCGTGCTGCTGGCGGGCCTTTCCCTGGCCCTGCTCCTCTGGCTTTACAGCCGGGGCGTCAGGCGGCTGTTCGATCATTAAGGAGGATCACCGATGGAACCCATTATTTCGTTAGAGCAAGTAAGCAAGAGCTTTTCCGGACGGCGCGTTCTGTCCGGCGTCTCCCTGGATATTGAGAAGGGGAGCACCGTCGGCATCGTCGGGACCAACGGGAGCGGCAAGTCGGTCCTGTTCAACATCATCTGCGGCTTTTTGGTCCCGGACAGCGGACAGGTCCGTGTGCGGGGGCAGACCCTGGGCAAAGGCCGCGATTTCCCGGAGAACGTGGGGGTGCTCATCAACGCCCCCGGTTTTATCGGCCTCTATACAGGACTGCAGAACCTGCGGTATCTGGCTGGTATTCGCGGCGTGGCCGGGGAAAAAGAGATCCGTTCCGCCATGCAAAAGGTGGGCCTTGACCCGGAGGATCGGACAAAGGTGGAGCATTACTCCCTGGGCATGAAGCAAAAGCTGGGCATCGCGCAGGCCATTATGGAACAGCAGGATATCCTGATCCTGGATGAGCCGTTCAACGCCCTCGACTATAAGACCTACCATGATACGAAGGAGATCATCCGCATCCTCCAGGCGGAGGGACGGACCATTTTAATGACCTCCCACAATTATGACGACTTGGAGGCGCTTTGCACCCGCATCTATGCCATAGACGGGGGAGAACTGGGCGTTTTGTCCGGGGAGGAGATGAAGAGGCGGTTTCGCGGATAAACGGATGCCGCGCCGCTTCCAGGCGCCGGGAAAGAAAAAAGGAACGACGCCCGCGGCCATACGGCCGCGGGCGTCGTTCCTCTCGCATTTTACCGGGATATGGTCCCGGCGGACCCATCCCGCATCTTTCCCGGCGGAAGGGCGCGGTCACTCCCACTCGATGGTCCCGCTGGGCTTGGGCGTCAGGTCGTACAGAACGCGGTTCACGCCCGCCACCTCCGACGTGATGCGGGCGGTGATGGTCTGCAGCAGGGAAAAGGGCACGTCCTCCACGGTGGCGGTCATGGCGTCCACCGTGTTCACCGCCCGGAGGATCACCGGCCAGTCGAAGGTGCGCAGGCCGTCCCGCACGCCCACGGACTTGAAATCGGGCACCACGGTAAAATACTGCCACACCCGGCCCTCCAGGCCCGCCTTGCGGAACTCCTCCCGCAAAATGGCGTCGGATTCCCGCACGGCCTCCAGCCGGTCCCGGGTGATGGCCCCCAAGCACCGCACGCCCAGGCCCGGGCCGGGGAAGGGCTGGCGGTAAACCATGCTGTCGGGCAGGCCCAGGGCCTTGCCGCAGGCCCGGACCTCGTCCTTGAAGAGCATTTTCAGCGGCTCCACCAGCTCGAAGCCCAGGTCCTCCGGCAGTCCGCCCACGTTGTGGTGGCTCTTGACGGCCTTCACGGTCTTCGTGCCGGACTCGATGATATCGGGATAGATGGTGCCCTGGGCCAGGAAGTCGATGCCCTCCAGCCGGCCGGCCTCCCCCTCGAACACGCGGATAAATTCCGCGCCGATGATCTTGCGCTTGCGCTCCGGCTCCGCCACGCCCGCCAGCTTGTCCAGGAAGCGGTCCACCGCGTCCACATAGATCAAGTTGGCGTCCAGCTCGTCCCGGAAGACCTGGACCACCTGCTCCGGCTCGCCTTTGCGCAGGAGGCCGTGGTTCACATGAACGCAGGTGAGCTGCTTGCCGATGGCCTTGATGAGCAGGGCCGCCACCACGGAGGAGTCCACGCCGCCGCTGAGAGCCAGAAGCACCTTCCGCCCGCCCACCTGGCGGCGGATCAGCTCCACCTGGTCCGCGATAAAATTCTCCATATTCCAATTGGCCTGGGCCTTGCAGGCGCCGAAGACAAAGTCCTCCAGCGCGGCTTTGCGGGCCGCGTCGTCCGCGGGCCAGGCCGGCGCGTCCTTGTGGTCCGCGCAGAGGACGGGCAGGCCGCAGCCGTAGACCGCCTCGCCCGCGTCGATCTCCACGCCGTCCACCACCCGGTTGGGCCCGCCGTTGAGAATGACGCCCTTCACCCCCGGAAGCGCCGCCAGCTCGGCGGCGGAGATATCGTGGGGGTGGATCTCCGAGTAAACGCCCAGGGCCCGGATCTCCCGGGCGATCTTCGGGTTTTCCTCGCTGCCCAGGTCCAGGATCAAGATCATGTCCTGCTTCATAAGTCCCCTCCTGTAAAAAATGAAATCATCCAACCTATCCTACCACAAAACCCCGCGCCTCTGCAACCAAAAAACGACGGGTCCCGCCACAGGCGTCCTCCCAAAAGCGCCCCGGCGGAGCATCCGCCGGGGCGCTTTTAGGAGACGCTCAGGTAGAGCGGCTCCAGTATGTACGGATGACCTCCAGGGCGGCGGGGCTGATCCGGCCGGGGACGGCGGCGGGCCGGGCCAGGAAATAGCCCTGGAGCAGGTCCACCCCCAGCTCCAGCACGGTGCGGACCTCAGCGGCGGTCTCCAGCCCCTCGGCGATGATGGACATGCCCCGCTCGTGGGCATAGCCCACGATGTTGGAGACGATGCGCTGTTTGTTGGGGTCGGCATCGATGCCGCGGATGATGGAGATATCCACCTTGATGAACTGGGGCGAGAGCTCCAGAAGGTTTTTCTCGCTGTTGTAGCCGCTGCCGTAATCGTCCAGGGCGAAGAGGCCGGAAAAGCCGGGACACTCCCGCTTGGCCCGGGTGGCGGCCCCGTCCATGTCCTCCGACTCGGTGATCTCCACCACCATGCGGCCTTGCAGGTCCCCATGGCGCGCGTGGAACGCCGCCCCCTCCTCGGGGGTCATCTGCTGGCTGGCGATGGAGTTGACGAACAGCAGCGCCTCCGGCTGGACCAGCTTCCGATCCAGCAGGGACTGGAACGCGGCGGCGGAGCGGAACCAGGTCAGCCGCTCGATCTCCTGGAGCCGCCCCTCCTCCCGGGCCAGCTTCAGCACCGCCTCGGGCGTGTGGAGCGTGGGGAGGGATACCCGCATCAGCGCCTCGTAGGCCCGGACGCCGCCGGTGGCGGCGTCCACGATGGGCTGGAAGTGGTAGTCCACCAGCTCCCGCTCCAAAAGCGCGGCAAATTCCGCCCGGTTCTGGGAGATATAACTCTCCCGGCTGTAAACGCCCAGGTCGAAGTCCCCCAGGCTCCCCTTGACCGTGCGCTTCACCTGGTACATGGCGAAGTCGGCGTACTTCATCAGCTCGTGGAAGTCCCGGCTGTCCCCGGGATACCACGCCGCGCCGCCGGAGGCCCGGATGGGGGAGACCTCTCCGCTGGGCAGGGAGAACCGGCTCTCCCGGATGGCCCGGGTGAAGTCCCCCAGGGCCGCCCGCACGGCCGCACGGTCCGGGTAGCCGTAGAGGAAGAGCACGAACTCATCCCCGGAGACCCGGGCGCAGAGCGCGTCGGCGGGCGCGCCGCCGGCAAAGCACCGGCCCGCTTGGCGGATGTATTGATCGCCCCAGTCGTGGCCGAAGCGGTCGTTGATGGATTTCAGATTGTCCAGGTCCAGCATGACCAGCACCGCGCAGCCCAGCCGCTCCGGCGATTGGAACAGGGCCTCCGCCGTGCGGTAGAAGGCCCGGCGGTTCAAAAGGCCCGTGAGCAGGTCGTAGTCCCGCTCGTGCTCGATGCGCAGACGCTCCAGCGTGGCGGCGGTGACGTCCTCCGCCAGGCCCACCTGGCGGCCGCCCTCCTCCACGGTCTCCACCCGGACATACCGGACGCCGCCCTGAGGCGGGACGACCCGGTAGAGCCTGCCGCCGCCGGGCGCGTCCGTGTGGATAATGGACCGGTCCGCCTGTGCCTGCAGGGCCTGGAACTGCTCCGGGGTCAGCCCGGAAAGCTCCACGTCCATGCCGAAAAGGCGGAAATAGTTGTCGGTGACGAACACGGTGTTTTCCCGGGGGCACAGCTCGAAGCCGCCGATCTCCACGCTGGCCATCTCCATGATGCGCAAAAAGCGGGTGGATGCGTTGACCACGTCCCGGCTCAGGGCGGTGATGGCCCCGGAGAAGCGGTCGATCTCCCGAATGCCGGTGCTGGAGAGGCTGGGGATGCCGCCCCGGGCCCGCTGGGCCTGGTCCACCTCCTCCGAGAGGCGGCGGATGGGCGCGGAGATCCGGCGGCTGATGATGAAGCTTCCCAAAACGCCCGCTCCCAGCATCAGCAGCAGCGCCAGGGCCAGGATCGAGGTCATCTGGCGGGAAAAGGCCAAAAACCGCCCGGTGGGCACCGCGCCGATGAGCGCCCAGCGCTGGTCGGAGAAGGGGGCGTTCGTGCTGTACAGCGGCAGGAACTCCACATCCGCGGAATAGTCCGTGCCGTCGTAAGAAAAGCGGTAGCCGCCCTTTTCCCCGGCGGACAGCGACAGGGGAGCCAGGCCCCTGGGCGTGCCGCCGCTGGCAAGCAGCGGGGTGAAGTCCAGGGGGGCCTCCGCGCTGCTCACCGCCAGCAGATAGGTGCCCTGGCCGCCGTCGAACAGCTCGTCATAGGGCAGGAGGGTCCGGAGATAGTCCGTCAGCAGATCCACGCCCAGAACGCCGTATACCGTACCGTCCTCCAGGATGAGGGGGATGGAGTAGGAGACGGCGGCGTAGTCGGTGCCCGGCAGCACGAAGGGCGCGGGGGTCCAATAGCCGTAGTCCGACGCGCTGCCCGCCCCGCCCGCGTCATAGGCCGCCTGGAAGGGCCGGTAATAAAAGCCGTAATCGCCCGCGCCGTCCTGGGGGTCAAAGGTGAACCGGGGCTGCCAGCCCGTGTTCGTGGAGATGCGCATGGATTTCACCACCGAAATGGGGGCGCGCTCCAGCAGCAGATCCGCGTTCCGGGCCGAGGGGGTGGAGGCCGGGTCCAGGTCCCGGATGTAGATGCCGCTCCGGGGAAGATAGGCTCCCGCCTCGTGCTGGGCGGTCAGGTCCTGGGTGTTGAAGATCAGGAAGATCCCGGAGACGCGCTTGGCGTACATCGTGGAGATCAGTTCGTCGGTGACGTCCCGCAGCAGCGGCGCGCAGGCGTCGGAGCTGTCGCTCAGCGTCTCCAGGGAGAGCGCGCCCTCGTCCAGCAGGGCCTGGGCGGAGGCGTTCACGTCGGCGGCCAGCTGGCCCAGGTCGGACCAGGTCTGCACCATGGAGTTTTCCAGATAGTTTTCACGGTTTTGGACCTGCTGGGCCAGCATGTCCCGGGCGTTTTGATCCAGCCGGCCCACCACGCCGCTGAGAGCCAGGCTGCCCGCCAGAAGGGCGGCCTCCACGATCAGCAAAAACAGCAGCGGCGCCATGACCGTGCGGAACACGGTGGGCGGGCCGCCGGGCCGGGGTCTGCGCGCATTGGCCATTCGCATACGCCTCTTTCTTCCTGGGAGGGCGGGCTTCAGCCGGCCAGCGCCTCCAGCCGGGCCAGCGTGGCGCCGTACCAGCTTTCAAAATAGTCGTCGGAGAGGAACTCCGCCGCGGCCTCCTCCAGGCTCTGTCCGGCGGCCAGCCGCTCCGCCACCACGGCCCGGTCGTCCGCGGCCAGGTCGCTCATGGAGGTTTCCAGGATGGCACGGGCCGCGGTGCCGTTTGCAAAGGCCTTGGGGGTGTACAGGGTGTTTTCATTCACCGTGTCTACGGCGGTGGAGAGGATATGGTCCATCATGGGGGCCAGGTCCGGCTTGTAGGAGCGGATGGCGTCCATGCTGTTGGCGGATTTGGTCACGGGCATGTAGCCGGAGTCCACGGAAAAGCGGATGTTCCGCTCGTCCCGGGTGAACCATTTCAAAAACTGGACGGAGGCGTACATCTCCGCCTCGGTGCCGGTGGTGACCACCATGCCCGCCCCCTGCTGGACGGCGTACGCCCCGCCGCCCTCGAACCGGGGGCAGGGGAAGACCGCCATCTCGATGGGGTGGCTCTCGGTGTCGCTGAGGATCACCTGCTGGGGGAAGAAGGTGGCCCCGGAGGAGGACCCCACGAAGGAGAGGATGTTCCCGGTCTTTACATCGTCGCTGCGGAAGCGGCCGGAGGCGGCGAAATAACCCTGGACGAAGGGGACATAATAATTGTCCCACAGCCTGCGGACGGTGTCGTGGTCAAAGTTCAGCTCCATCCGGCCGTTCTCCGTGTGAAACAGCTCCGTCCCAAGCTGCATGGCCCCGATGAGGAAATAGTTGGCCAGGGCGTCCCGACCGAAAAAGGCGCGGCCGTCGTTGGGCTCCGGCGTCAGGCTGTCCGTCCACTCATAGTAGCGACGGGCGGTGTCCACCAGGCCCTCCACCGTGGAGAAGTCCTCATAGGACGCGCCGGTGGCCGCCGCGAACACGTCCCAGTCGGTCTTGTTCAGCAAAAACAGCTCCGTGGACTTGGCCACCGGGAAGATCTTCACGCTGCCGCCCCCGGAGAAGCGGCCCTCGTCGATGTAGCTGTCCACATAGGCGGAGAGCTCCTCGTCGGTGAGATAGGGGGTCAGGTCCGCCGCAAGCCCCATCTGGTCGATGGCGTAGGCCGTGTCGGCATAGGCGGCGAAGATGTTGGGGATCTCGCTGGCCCCCACCTTGCCCTGGGCCGCGGCCAGGACGTTGGCCTCCAGGTCGTTGACGGATCCCTGGCTCACGCTTTCCACCACGATGCCCAGGTCCTTGCCGTCGGTTTCGTTGAAGGCGTCCACCAGCTCGTTGAAGGCGGTGAGCTGCGCGCCGTTGTAATAGGTCCAGACAGAGAGGCGAACGGGATTTTCAGGATCCAGGGGCGTCTGGGGCGCGGCGGGCTGCCCGCAGCCGGCCAGCAGCGTCAGCGACAGCAGGAACGGGATCAGGCGGTGTACGGAATGTTTCATGACGGCTCTCCCTCAAGGTGCGGCGTTTTTTTTGGATGATTTGGAGGAAACGGCGCGCAGGGACGCGCGCGGATCCGAAAGTTGGAAAGAATTATATCATATATGAAGCAGGGATTCAACAAGCAAAACCCTCACAGGCGCTGGATGAAGTGCCGCAGGGGGAGACTCTCGTCCGCCCGCCGCCACACCGCCAAAATCTCCTCCGCCTCCTCGTCGCCCTGGAGCGGCACAAAGGCCAGGTTGTCCGCCCCGGCCAGCTTGTTGGTGAAGTACGAGGGGAGGATGGAGATGCCCTCCTCCGCCGCCACCATCATGAGGATGCTCTCGATGTCGTTGGACCGCAGGAGGATGTTGGGCGTGTATCCGGCCATGCGGTAGAGCTGGAGAAAATGCTCGTCGCCGAAGGAGTCTCCGGTGCCGGAGGGGGACATGTAGAGGATGGGCTCCCCCCGCAGCTCCCGCCGCCGCAGGACGGACCGCTGGGCCAGGGGGTGGCCGCCGTACAGCGCCACCACCAGGGGAGCCCGCTCGATGACCTTCAGCTCCACGCTCTCCTCCTGGCGGATGTTGGTGCTGTCCCAGGTGAAGATGATATCGTACTCCCCGTTCAAAACGCCCGCCGCCAGCATGTCCGTGTCGCAGCGGTAGCAGGTGATGAGGATGTTGGGGTAATCCAAATGGAAGGCCCGGAGCTTGTTGGAGAGGTCGCTGCGCTCATAGCCCTTCGTATAGCCGATGCGCAGCGTGCCCACAAGGCCCGTGGACGCGTCTCTGGCCCGGTCCAGGGCGGCGTCCAGCCGCTCCAGGACCGCCTTGGCCTCCAGCAAAAACACGCTGCCCGCCGGGGTCAGGCCGATGGGGCGGCTGTTTCGGTCGAACAGCCGCACGCCCATGGCGTCCTCCAGGGCGCGGACCTGCTGGGTGATGGCGGTCTGGGAGATGTAATACTGGGTGGCGGCCTTGGTGAAGCTGCGGTACTCCGCCACGGCCACGAAATACCGGAGCTGATTGATGTTCATAAAAGCGTCCTTTCGACAAAATAACTTTTTCTTATTTTAATATGCCGATATCAAATTTGCAATTGTTTTGTAAAGGATTTACAATAATCAAACGTTATATCTTGGAAATGGAGAGAGAAGCATGGCAAGAGAGAAATTCGGCTCCCGGCTGGGATTCATTCTGGTGTCCGCGGGCTGCGCCATCGGCATCGGCAATGTGTGGAAGTTCCCCTACCTCTGCGGCGCGTACGGCGGCGCGGCCTTCATCCTGATCTATCTGGTGTTCCTGGCGCTGCTGGGCATCCCCGTCATGGTGTGCGAGTTCGCCGTGGGCCGCAGCAGCCAGCGCAGCGTGGTGGGGGCCTTCGAGGTCCTGGAGCCCAAAGGCTCCGCCTGGCACCGGATGAAGGGCGTGGGCGTTTGCGGCTGCTATCTTCTGATGATGTTTTACACCATGGTCGCCGGGTGGATGCTGTATTACTGCGTCCGCAGCTTCCGGGGCGACTTCGTGGGCGCCTCGCCGGAGGCGGTGTCCGCCGCCTTCGACAGCATGCTGGGCAGCGCGCCCACCATGATCGGATGGACGGTCCTGATCTGCGTTTTGGGCTTTTTGGTGTGCCTGTTCGGCCTGCGGGGGGGCATTGAGCGCATCACCAAGGTCATGATGACCGCCCTTTTGGCCATCATGGTGGTCCTGGCCGTCCGTTCCGTGACGCTGCGGGGCGCGGGCGAGGGCCTGCGGTTTTATCTGGTGCCGGATTTCGCCCTGATGGCCAAGACGGGCATCGGGTCCGTGGTGTTCAACGCCCTGAGCCAGGCGTTTTTCACCCTGTCCATCGGCATCGGCGCCATGCTGATCTTCGGCAGCTATCTGGACAAGCGCCGCAGCCTCACCGGCGAGGCGGTGAGCATCACCGTGCTGGATACCTTCGTGGCCCTGATGGCGGGCTTCATCGTCATCCCCGCCTGCTTCGCCTTCGGCATCCAGCCGGACGCGGGCCCCAGCCTGATCTTCATCACCCTGCCCAACATCTTCGTGCAGATGGCGGGGGGCCGCGTCTGGGGCGGGCTGTTCTTCCTGTTTTTGACCTTTGCGGCCCTGACCACCGTGATCGCCGTGTTTGAAAACATCGTTTCCTTCGACATGGACCGGCTGGGCTGGTCCCGGAAAAAGAGCGTGCTGGTCAGCGCGGCGGCCATGATCGTGCTGAGCATGCCCGCCGTGCTGGGGTATAACGTCCTCGCCTCCATCCAGCCCCTGGGCGCGGGCAGCACCCTGATGGACCTGGAGGATTTCATCGTCTCCAACAACCTGCTGCCCCTGGGCAGCCTGGGCTACGCCCTGTTCTGCTCCTGGCGGGGCGGCTGGGGCTGGAAGAATTTCCTGGCGGAGACCAACGCGGGCAGCGGCATGAAGTTCCCCGGGGGGAATTGGATGCGAATCTATATGGCCGTGGTGGTCCCGGCCGTTATCGCCGTGATCTATCTGAAGGGATATTACGACAAGTTCAAGGGCACCGCCGGGTTTTACGGCTGGATGGCCCTGGCCCTGGTCCTGCTGGCCTTCGTGCTGTGGTGCGCCCTAGCGAAGAAAAAGAAATAAAAGGGCCCTGGCCGGCGTTCCGTCCGGAACAGGACCTGCGCTTCCGGTCTTTTTACGAAGCTCCGAATCCGCCGTCCAAATGGGCGGCGGATTCGGAGCTTTTTTTATGGAAGAGAGAAAAACCCTGCTTTTTGCTTCGGCCTTGTTTGTTGAAAAGACCCTGTTTTTGTGGTATCATTTGGAAAAAGCTTTTTGCGGCACCGCGTTTGCCGGCTTTTTGGAAAATTGAAGAAAAAGGAGCGGTTTTCATGGTCAGGCGTAAGGTTTCTTCCCTGGGGCTTTCCTGTGTACTTTGCATCGCGGCGCTTCTGTTTCTCTCCACCTCCGCCGCGGCGGCGGACTATTCGGACGTCCAGGGCCACTGGAACGCGGCGGTCATTGAAAAGTGGTCCGATACCGGCATCCTCTCCGGCTACCCCGACGGGACCTTCCGGCCCGACGCCCCCGTTACCCGGGCCCAGCTTGCAAGTGTTTTGTACCGTATCTGGGGCGTGGAGCCGGTGCAGGACTGCTTTGACTTTCCCGACCTCCCCAAGGACCACTGGTGCTATGACGCGCTCTCCACCATGTATATGTACGACGTGGTCCAGAGCACGGACGGACGGATGCTTCCGGATGAGCCCCTCACCCGGGAGGAGGCATTCTACATGATCGGCCGGGGGTTTTTGACGGAGACGCGGGGTACCTCTGTCGATCCCTTCCGCAGTCTGCCCGATGCGGGGGACGTCACTCCGGTCTATGCCGCTCAAATCTCCGGCATGTTGTATGACCGCTACATCGGCGGCTCCGCCGATGGGCGGCTAAATCCTAAACGGGGCGTCACCCGGGCGGAGGTCATGAAGGTGGTCGACAATTTGGTGGACGTCCTCATCGACCGGCCCGGCGTCTATACGGTCCCCTATGGGCAGAATACCTTGGTATTATGCAAGGGCGTTACCTTGGAATTAGAGCAATACAAAGGCGGCGGCACCCAGCCTAACCGCACCTATCTGATGGGCCAGGCCACCGATAACGGCGTATCCTTTCGCAGCGCGCCTGGCAATACCCGCAGACCCTCCACCACACTGTGCTATGTCTCAGACGAGCCCGCCACGTTCACCCTGGACGGCTCCTGTGATGTGGGAAATCACACCAACGACCAGAAGAAGGTCTTGTCCGCATGGTTTCTGCCAGATACCCGGTTCGCCGGCCGGGGCAGAGAGGATTTCCCTTATATTCTCTCCACACCGGAACAGTTTCGGCTTTTAGCGGAGTTTTACGGTGAAAGTTCGACTTTCAAATATTTTAAACTATCCAATGATATCGATTTGGGGACGCTCTCCGCCCCCATTGGTTCAAAAGACCATTCTCCCATTTCCACCAACCTGGATGGCAATGGATATACCGTTACCTACCAAATGAACGCTCTGACGCTGAACGAATCCACCTGCGGGCTGTTTTACGCCTGGAAAGGCAGTGTTTCTGATCTGACCTTGAGCGGCACGGCGGATGCCGTGTTCAGCAGCCGGGCCGCCCAGCAAACAGGGACCGGCACGCTGGCATTCGGCGGCTTTGCCGGCAGCTTGATGGGCCGGGTCAGCAATTGTATCGCCAATATGGATATCAGTATCCGTTACACCGGCGGTACAACAGCCAACTTGAACGTAGGCGGACTCGGCGGCGGCACGAACAATTGCAAACTGAACGACTGCACCGCCTCCGGGTCTATAGAGGCCCGGGCAAGCGAATCAAACAGCACGATCTGTGCGGGAGGGCTGATGGGCGCCTCTCTTGCCGGATTCTTTAGTTTCGGCGCCACTTTTACAGACTGCGGCGCCAGCGGCACAGTTTCCGTTCAGGGCGGCAATCATACCGCCGCCGGTGGAATCGTGGGGCTGATGTCCACAGGGGAAAACCCATCGCAGAAAGAACAGGCCAGCCAGTGGTTTTTCAATGATAATGCCCTGATATCCTGCTGGTCCACCGCGGCGGTCTCCGGCACGGATTCCAGCTTCCAGTGTGACGCCGGGGGCTTGGTGGGCCAGTTGAATGCCGGGACCGTCCAGCGGAGCTGGGCACGGCCTGTGGTCACAGTAGACGGCGGGACCTTCCAGAATGTGGGCGGCATCACAGGCGCCTGCTACGTAGACAGCGCCATCTCCGACTGCTGGGCCAACGCCTCTGCCCTGGCAGCGGGCGGAGACCTGCATACAGGCGGCATTACCGGCCGCCTGTCCGGAACCGTTTCCAATTCCTTTGTTCTGGGGGCCGGCCGCCTCGGCGGCGGCAACGCCATCGCCTTCCAAAGCTGGAACGACGGCGCGGTCGCGGCCAGCGCGGACATGACCGGCATTGCGCAGAGCGCGAAGGACCTGTTTCTCCAAAGCTGCGGCTGGGATTTTACGGACGTCTGGGACAAGAGCGGCGCGTATCCCCTTCTGCGAAGCTGCGACCCGACGGCCCAGCGGGCGGCGCAGGCCTGAGGCCCCCTGCTGTTTGGCGGCCGGAACAAAAGCCTTCCCCGGGCGGGAGGGCTTTTGTTTTCCCGGCCTGCGGAAGAGCCTCTTCGAAAGTCACGGTTTTCCCTCCGGGGAGGGTGGCGCGTTTCGACGAAATCCGCTATACTATACGAAAAGGAAATTCTCAGCGGGAGGGATCTTGTGAAACGGCTGGTCCATAAATGGTACGATATCTCCATCAAGGCCAAGAGCATGCTGCTGATGGGCGTGATGCTGGCGGTCATGTGGCTGCTGGTGGCGATGGCGCTGATGCAGCTCCGCTCGTTCAGCAGCCAGGCGGACGTGATCATGAACGACTACATGGACATCACCGGCTTTCTGGACGCCTTTTCCGCGGAGAACGTGTGGCTGGAGGCCTATATCCGCCCCACCCTGGACGCGGGACTGAGCTACCGGGAGGCCAGCGAGGAGACGGACCGCCGCCTGGAGGACCTGCGGCCGGACTGGAGCGGCGGCGACCAGAGGGAAAACGCCCTGAAGCGCTCCATCTGCAACGCCATGGAGCACTAC
>JAEXWS010000199.1 GCA_023406225.1 Bacillota bacterium
TTTTTGCCGTTTTGCGTTTGGGTGGAAAGCTTTCGCAAGGGCGGCCGCCTGTCCGGCGGCCTGGGTTTTCCGCCGTCCGTCCGCATCCGTTCACCCGTGCCGATCGTCTTCGTCTTTCGTTTCCTGCCCGGATGGAAGGGGGTGCCACGGGGGCGGCTCCTTTTTCCGGGAGAACAGCCGCTTCAAGCCGCCCAGCGCCCCCTCCACAAGATGAAACCAGACGCGGCCGGCGATGAAAACGACGACAAGGACGATGAGCACCGCGCCGATCTCTCCCCAGGGCATCCCATCACATCCTTACTTTGTTTGAAAACGGGTCAGGAAGAAGTCGGTGAATTCCTTCACCTCCTGGTCCTGGGAGACATAGACGTACAGGCTCTCGTCCTCCAGCCAGTCGTAAATGTTGATGCCGATATAGCCCTTCCGGTCGGGGTAGATAATAAAGGCGTCGGTGGGGTATTTGTTGCGGTAGGCCTTATGGATCTCCGAGCGGCGGTAATAGACGGGGTCGCCGCAGCCGGAGAGGTCCGGGACGGTGGGCACCACGGCGATGGTCCCGCCAGCTTCATCCCAGCCCACGATCAGGTTGCCGATCTTGGTCTTGCTGCCGTGGACCAGCCCATAGTTGAAGCGGCTCACGTCCTCGGTGAACCCAAAGACCAGCTTGTAGCCGCCGCCGTTTTCCACGACCTGGTCAAAGAGCGTCCGCATTTTCTTCCGGTTGGCGTCGCTCTTGGCCATGTCGATCTCCGGCTCTTTTCCAAACAGTTTTCCAAAGATGCCCATAGTGTCTGTTCCCTCCAAAATTTATGGTGTTTTCTGCTCCTGCCTGCGCAGGGTCTCCATATAGTCGAGGATGGCTTCGATCTGAAAGTCGGTCATTTCATCCGCGGCGTCCGCGAAGAGGAAGGGCAGCGTATCCGGGACCGCCTTGCACAGGATGGCGGCGGAGAACACCAGATTGCCCAGCAGCTTGACCGCCTCCGTCCCGGCGTCGACGCCGAGGGCGCGCAGCAGGTCCGTGAAAAACGCGAGCCGCCTGTTTTGGAAGGTTTGCCGGTTCTCTCCCGTCAGGCACCTGGAAAGCGCCTGCTGCTCCTCCACGCTCATAATGGCGAAGCGGCTCCGCCCCCCTTGGCAGACGCTGCGGAGAAACTGCCCGGCCCCTTCCCGCCAGGTAAGCGCGGGGTCGTCCATCAGCTTTTGCGCATAGGCCAGCATTTGAGGCTGCTGACGGTAAAACGCCTCCACCACCAGGTCCTCCTTGGCGGGGAAAAAGGAATAGAAAAAGGTGCGGGAGATCCCCACGCGGGCGTAGATCTGCTCGACGGTCGTATGCTGGATGCCCTGTTTTGAAAAAAGTTCCAGCCCTGTGTCGACCAGCGCCGTCCGGATCTGTTCCCGCTCCGCCTTGGAATAGGCCGCTTTAGGCACCGTGGTCCCTCCGTTTCAATATAAATACAAAATATTATTTTTGTCTTTATTATACCAGGGCGAGGGAAGGGATGCAAGAGCGCGCGCCCAAAAATTTTTCTGCCGGGGGCGTGCCGCAGACAAACCGCAGGGGCCCGTCCTCCCCCGGAAGGGCGCATGAGCGCCCGGGGAAGGCGGGGAAAACCGTTTTGCCGCTTGTGCGGGCGGGCCGCATGGGACGTCCCGGCCGCACATAGGGTATGGAGAGGGTCTGGAAGGCCGTGTAAATTTTGATAGAATTTGACATTCTTTTTTTAACAATTTGTTCCGACTTTTTTCGACAAAAAAGCGTCTAATAGACATAGAAGCAAACAAGGGGCGAATGCGATGGCGAAGGGACGAAAAAACGGAAGAAGATGGCTGGGACTGGGGGCGGTCCTGACGGCGCTGGCGGCTCTTTTGGCGGCGGGCGCGCCGGCGGAGGCCATGCCCGCCTCGCCCCAGGAGTGGGCGGTGCAGACGCTGGCGGGCGCGTGGGCGCCGGAGGCGGACCCCCCGCCGGAACGGCGGGCGGAGCCGGTCCGGGCTGTCATGCCCGAGTCGCCGGTGCCGGAGGAGCCGGCGGACCCCACCGCGCCGGAGACGGAGCCGGTGGAGGACGGGTATTTTGCCGACGCGGCCTTTCTGGGGGATTCCCGCACGGAGGGCTTTTCCCTTTACAGCGGACTAAAGGAGGGGACCTATTTCTTCGCCGTGGGCGCCACGGTGGAGTCGGTCTTCACCAAGCAGACCCGGGAGACGGCGGCGGGGAAGGTGCCGCTGCTGGACGCCATGGGGACGGAGGCCTTCGGAAAGGTGTACATCATGCTGGGGGTCAACGAGCTGGGCTGGCCCAGGGCGGAGCAGTTCAAGGAGCAGTACGGCGAGCTGGTGGACCGGGTCCGGGAGGACCACCCCGGCGCAAAGGTGGTGCTCCAGTCCATCCTGCCGGTCAGCGCCAAGCAGGAGGCCAAGGGCAGCTATGTGAACAACGGGCGCATCGCGGTGTTCAACGGCATGGTGAAGGAGCTGGCGGAGGAGAAGGAGTGCCCCTATCTGGACGTGGCGGCGGCGGTCGCCGGCGAAGACGGCTGTCTCCGGGCGGACCTGACCTTCGACGGCGTGCATTTGAACACGGCCGGGTGCAGGATCTGGCTGGACTATCTGCGGACCCACGCGGTTTAAATGAAATGAAGAGAGAGCAAGGCCTCCTGCGCAAGCAGGAGGCCTTGCTCTCTCTTGTCGAAAAACCTGTATTTCAGGAATCCCTTGCTGTCTGGGGCGGGGGAGCGGGAGGGGGCGGCAGCCCGCCCCGTATGGGATCAAATGCCTTGAAAAGCCTGCGCGGGAGGGCTTGCTTGTTTGGGTCCATCGCCCCGCCCCGCGGCGAGGCAGGCGGAGAGGTTCCAGGTGCGCCAGTCGGCGCATTCCTCCCGGGCGCGGTCCCGGCACGCCGCCAAAATGGCGTCCATGTCCAGCGCGCCGCCGTAGTTGGAGCGGACCGTGGCGCCCGCCAGATCCTCCAGGGCGGGCAGCGTGGCGTAGGAAAGGGAGGTCAGGTATTCCACGCTGAGCTGCCGGCTCTCGCCGGAGAGGTAGCGGTCCACCTGGCTGCGGGCCACCAGGCCGTCGATGGGCGCGCAGTTGACGGCAAGCCACCCCGCCAGGGCCAGGGGGAAGGCGAAGCGGCAGAAGGAGGCCTCCGGCTTTCGCACCTTCCACATCGCCGCCAGCAGGAAAAGGGCCATCATGGCCATGCCCCAGTAGGTCATGCACCGCTTGAAGCTCAGACCGTATACGGAGACGTACAGGCTCATGCGCCAGAAGGCCGAGGCCAGCAGGATCAGGCTCTCCGCCCCCAGCAGGGCGGCCAGGCCGCGGACGGCGGCCCAGCTCCGGCCCGCCCGCCGGGAGAGGCCCACCGCCGCCAGGGTGACGGTCAGATTCACCGCCGTCACGCCCGCCATTTGAAAGAACCCGCTGCGGGCCCAATCGGCGTAGCTGACGCCCCGCTGGCTGAGATACGCCTCCCCGCCGAAAAGCCCCGCCGACTGCACCAGCAGAAACAGCAGGTACAGCCCGTCCAGCGCCGCCAGCACGATGAGAAACAGCATGCCGTCTGCCGCGGCGGGCTTCGGGGCCGCGCCCGCCCTGGCGGGGGCGGGGCGGCGGAGGCGGTAGAGCAGGCTGAAGGCCGGGGGCGTCAGCGCCAGGGCAAAGAGGAGCTTTTCCAGCGTTTCGGTGAGATGAAGGGAGACGAACCGCCGCAGGTCCGCCGTGGCCGCCGCGAACAGCGCGTCCGCCGAGGCCAGCACGGGCACCAGCACCCCCAGCAGGGCCAGCGCCCCCGCCGAACCCAGCGCCACGGACAGGACCCGTTTGGGGTCCCGGGCCTTTCCCGTGGGCGTGAGCGCCGCGAAGGACGCGCCCAGGGCGCCGAAGAGGCCGCGGAAAAACAGCGCCGCCCGCTCCAGGATCATGGCAGGGTGCTGCCAGGGCAGCTTCGCTCCGGCGGAGAGGCCGCAGGCGTGGAGGGGGACCAGAGCCAGCAGGGCCAGAAAGTTCCAACAGCGGAAATAGGGGTTGGAGCCGAGAGCGAAGGCGGCGGCCAGGGCCAGATTCGCCAACAGGAGGCAGCGGCTCTCCCAGGTGTGGAACAGCTCCGCGCCCAGAGCGGCGAGCAGCAGGGCGTACCAGGCGAAGACCGCGGCGGTCAGCCCCGCGCCCCAGGGCCAGGCCCACAGCAGACTGTCCACAGTCAGGAAACAAAAGACCAGAGCGCCCGCCAGCAGCAGCCGGTCCCGGCGGTCCGTTTCATAAAGTTTGGAGGGGATTTGGGCAGGCTTCGCCGGCCCTCCCGGCGGCAGGGCGTTTTCAGGATCAGGCATCATCAATTCTCCTTTATGCTGTCCGTAAACAACGGACAGCGATATTTATAATGAAAGAGGGTTCAGGCCAGTGGGACAACGCAGGTTTCCCAGATGCCGCCTATGTTGGAATCATAGCGTACCAGCAGGCGGTCCTCTTCCCAGGTCAGGGAATAGGTGCCGGTGGAGAAGGGGCGGAAGCCGTCGTCGGTCCTATAAGAGGCGTCCAGCCGCCGCATGAGGCCGGGACCGGCGGGGGCGTAGAAGTGGCCACCGCCATACAGCAGCCAGCTCTCCTCCTCCACGATGACGGTGCGGGCGCCGTCTGGTGAACGGAAGGGAATATACCGCGCGTAGAGACAACTGAAGGACAGGCCAAACAGGACACACAGGAGAAAGAGCCCCTCTGCCGCCAGGGCGGCCAGCCCGGTGATCCACCGGGCGCTTCCCTTTGTGCGCTGTAGCAGCGCCCCGTCCGCCAGGAAAAAGAGGGCGAGCAGGAACGCCGGGAGCAGAAGGGACATCGCCCGCCAATTGTTCAGCGGACCCGGGTGCAGATACAGTCCCCGCCATTCCAGCAGCCGGACCAGCAGACACCCGCCGCCGGATACTGCCAGGACCGCCCACACCGCGGACCGGAGGCGCCGCCTCACGGCTCCGGCTCGTCCGGGGCGTATTCCAGGATATCCCCGGGCTGGCAGTCCAGCGCGGCGCAGATGGCCTGGAGGGTGGAAAAGCGGACGGCCTTGGCCTTGTTGTTCTTCAAAATGGAGAGGTTGGCCAGAGTGACGTCCACCTTTTCAGACAGCTCTCCCAGGGACATCTTCCGCTTCGCCATCATCACATCCAGATTCACAATGATCGCCATACGCGCCCCCTTAAATGGTCAGGTCGTTTTCCGCCTTCAGCTCCGCCGCCTGGCGGAAGAGGGCGGACATGACCAACAGCAGCAACCCCGCCATGGCGAAAATGGGGACGAACAGGGCGTTGTAGGTGGCAAGGGGGGCGGGGGAGCGGTAGTAGCAGACGCTGAACGCCGCCCGGGCCAGAGCGGCCCCGGAGATGACGAAGGATGCCAGTGCGGCCCGGCGCAGGGCGGCGGCGTTTTCCAGGGAGAAGGGCGTGCCCTTCAAAATGGTATCCAGCACCCGGCGGCCCTGCCAGAGGATGACGGCGGTGCAGCCGCCCGAGAACAGCAGGAACAGCGCCAGCATACAGGTGACCGGGGCGCTCCAGACCCTGGAGAGCCCCTCCAGCCAATATTGGGGCAGCGCGCCCGCCAGGGCCTGTTCGGCGGCCAGGGCAAAGGGATTGTCCCGGTAATAGACCAGCGGCGGCACGACGGGCAGGGCCGCGATGTTGCAGACCAGAAGCAGATTCACCAGCGCCCTCAGCACCCGGGCGATTTTTTGTACGGACGTTGCTTCCATGGGCATGCCTCCTTTTGCCAATATCCTAGCATGGAGATTATTGTTTGTCAATCTATTTTTATCGTTTTTCGATAAATCATAAAAAACGCAGGGCAAAACAGGAAACCGGGCGGCTCTTGCGAGCCGCCCGGTTTCCTGTATGGTATAGAGAAAGGAGAGGGAAAATGGTGGTGTATCAAATCAAGCTTTCTGCTTGTTGTACCCATCATACAGGCCCGCCGGAGGAAAGTCAACGGCCCTTGGCGACCCTTCACAAATTGTTTACAATCCCGGCGCTTTTCGCTGTTTTCGTTCACAAATCGTTCAAAAATTATCGGCAAATCGCACATTGACTTTGCAGGTCCGGCGTGGTATTATTTAGCATGCTAATTTTTAGTGCGCTAAATAATTGGAAAGGAGCGCGGACATGCACCAGAACAATGCGCTGGGCCCCCTGCTGGGCCGCTGCAACCACCTGGCCCGGGAGCGGATGGAGGTCCGGCTGGCCCAGTACGACGTGACGCCCGCCCAGACCCACGCGCTTTTGTATCTCCACCGCCACGGGGGGCAGGCGCCCCAATATGAGCTGACGGAGTTTTTGAAGGTGAAGCCCTCCACCGCCAACGGCATCCTGGACCGGATGGTGGAAAAGGGGCTGGTGGTCCGCAGCGTCAGCGGGACGGACGCCCGCAAGCGCTTTATCACCCTCACGGACAAGGGCCGGGAGAAGCAGTCCATGTTTCAAAGGAGCTTTCAGGACGCGGAGGAGCTGATCGTCCGGGGCCTTTCGCCGGACGAGGTGGAGACGCTGCGCGCCCTGCTTGGGCGCGTGATCCAAAATCTAGAGGAGGATCGAACAAAATGCTGAAAAAACTCTGGCCTCATGCGAGGCCGTACCGCGGCTGGATCGTCCTGGGCGTTTTTTGCAGCGCCATGGACGCGGTCTTTGAGCTGCTGATCCCCCTGGTGATGGCCGATATCGTGGATGTCGGCATTGCGAACGGGGACCAGGGCTATATCCTGCGCAAGGGCGTTTTGATGGTGGTGATGGCGCTGGTGGCCCTGTGCTTCGGCCTGGGCAGCGCCGTGTGCTCGTCCGTGTCCGGGCAGGGCTTCGGCGCGAACCTGCGCCGGGCGGAGTACGACCACATCCAGGACTACGCCTTCTCCAATATCGAGAAGTTTTCCACCGCGTCGTTGGTCACCCGGCTGACCAACGACGTGAACAACATGCAGATGACGCTGATGATGGGCATGCGCCTGCTGGTCCGGGCGCCGGTGATGCTGGTATCCGCCCTGGTGCTGTCCATCCGCATCAGCCGCCAGCTCAGCAACGTCTTTCTGGCGGCCATCCCGCTGCTGGTGGTGGTCATCACCCTCATCCTGACCAAGGCCAGCCCCCTCTTCCGCTCCCTCCAGGAAAAGACGGACGCGCTGAACCTGGTGGTCCAGGAAAACCTGACGGGCATCCGGGTGGTGAAGTCCTTCGTCCGGGAGGACTACGAGCGGGAGAAGTTCGCAAAGCGCAACCAGGACCTGCGGGCCACCTCGGAACGGGCCTTCGGCGTGGTGGTGGTGAACATGCCCATTATGATGCTCATCGTGTACGGCACCATCATCGCTGTCATGTGGTTCGGCGGCAGGATGGTCTTTGGCGGCACTTTGGAGGCCGGACGCCTCATCACCTTCTTCACCTATATCACCCAGATCATGATGTCGCTGATGATGGTATCCATGATCTTCATGATGATGACCCGATCCATCGCCTGCGCCAGACGGATCGTGGAGGTGCTGGACGAGCGCCCCGCCATCCGGGACGACAAGGCCGCCGGCGAGACGGACGGGGAGGGAAAGCCGGTCCCCGCCGCGGTGAAGGACGGCAGCGTGGACTTTGACCACGTATTTTTCAAATACAACGCGGAAAGCCCCGAGTGGATCTTGAGCGACGTGGACCTGCAC
>JAEXWS010000074.1 GCA_023406225.1 Bacillota bacterium
GACGAGGACGCGGACTAAAGGAGGAGACAGATGAAACTGGCAATTCTCTCCGATACCCACGGCCTGCTGCGGCCCGAGGTGCTGGAATATCTGCAAACCGCCGACGCCATCCTCCACGCCGGAGACATCAACACCCAGGCCATCGTGGACCGGCTGGCGGCCATGGCGCCCCTGTACATCGTCCGGGGCAACAACGACAAGGACTGGGCGGAGGCCATCCCCCACGACCTCACCGTCACTCTGGGCGGCGTGACCTTTTACGTGGTCCACAACAAGAAGGAAGTCCCAGCGGACCTCCCCGGCGTGGACGCGGTGGTGTTCGGCCACTCCCACAAGTATGTGGAGGAAGAACGAGACGGTTTTCGCTGGCTGAATCCCGGCTCCTGCGGCCCCCGGCGGTTCCATCAGGAGATCACCCTGATGATGGTGGAGGCGGAGGACAGCCGGCTCCGGGTGGAGAAAATCGACATTCCACATGAGGTGAAGGGATAACTGGCAGGGAGGGACGAGCATGACCGATGGAACTGTTACCGCCGCGGTGCTGGCTTACATCAAAGAGCAGTACGGCAGTGAGCCAGAATACCTATGGGCCAGGAGCCCCAACAACTCGGCGATCCGCCACCGGGACAGCAAAAAGTGGTTTGCGGCGCTTCTGCTGGAACTGCCCAGGAAGACCCTCGGACTGCCCGACGAGGGCCGCGTGGATATCCTCAATGTGAAATGCGACCCGCTGATGAAAGGGTCGCTGCTGGACGGCAGGCGGTTCCTGCCGGGCTATCACATGAACAAGGAGCACTGGATCACAATTTTGCTGGACGGTTCTGTGCCTGCCGGGAAGATCTTCCCGCTGATCGACATGAGCTTTCAACTGACTGAAAAGAAGAAGTGAAGGAGGACCATTCGGTCCTCCTTTTTCACGCCCGCCCCAGCATTTCACGGAGCAGCTCATAGTGCTTGGCCACGGTATGGCGGGTTACCCCGGCACCCTTGGCGATGACGCTGTAATTTGTCTCATCGGGGTGGAACCGCAGGCACTGCCAGATCTGCTTCTGTTTTTTGGTGAGCTGGTCCGGCGGGACGATCCCGTTGATCCGGTCCTGAATGGCTTTCCGCTCCGCTTTCATTTCTTCAATCAGCACTTTCAGCTTCTCTTCACACTCCTCACGGGTGTGGGCGTAGACGCATTTGGAGTGCTTTTTGCCGTCGGGACACACGGGGGAATAGCGGCCCTCAAACAAGTGGTCGTTGATCTCCGAAATGCATCCGGTGCCCGGCTTTCTGATCTGCCCCAGCACGCGCTGGAAATCCGTCATCCGGGGCGGCTCCGGCTAAGGTGCATCCTCCTGTACCAGGTTGCCCAGCCCCCGGTCGATCTTCGCCGCCTCCGTCTGCATATTCCCGGTGATGTGGGTGTAGATGTCCAGAGTAGTCGCCGCCGACACATGGTCCAGCATGGCGGAGAGGGTCTTCACATCCATGCCGTTCTCCAGGGACAATGTGGCGAAGGTATGGCGCAGATCGTGAAAGTGAATTTTCTTGCACCCGGCCCGCTCCAATATCAGATGGAGCCGACTGCGGACCACGCCGGGGGAGAGGGGCAGGTCCTCCTTCAGCGGGGAGGGGAACATCCACCGGGAGTCCACGGTGTTCCGGTATTCCCGCAGCACCTCCACCACCGCAGGCGGCAGGATCAGGGTGCGGATGGAGGTCTTGGTCTTGGGGACGCTCATCTGGAGCTGTCCCTTCACCTCGTAGACCTGCTTGTTCACCGTCAGCGCCCCGGTGGCGAAGTCCAGGTCATCCCATTGGAGGGCCATCAGCTCGCCCCGCCGCAGGCCGGTGCACAGGTCCAGGAGGAACAGCTCATAGTACCCCTCGGCCTGGGCTTGGATGAGAAACCGCTGCAGTTCTTCCCGGCTCAACACCTGCATCTCCCGGCCCTTTTTCGGCGGCAGCTTGTACCCGATGGCCGGGTTCACCCGGATGAGGCCCTGCTGGACCGCTTTTTCCAGGGCGGAGCGGCAGGTGGCGTGACAGCCCCGCACCATGGTGTCGGACAGGCCCTGACCGAATTGCTCGGTGCGGACAAGCCGCCCGCCCTTTTTCAGCCGGGTGTAGAACTGCTGGAGGTCTTTCTGGGTCAGCTGGTTCAGCGGTAGTTTCCCCAGCTCCGGGATGATGTGCTGGTAGATCTTGCCCTCGTAGCAGGCCTGGGTGGTGGGCCGAATTTTGGGTTTGGAGTAGTTCTGATACCAGAAGTCCAGCCACTCCCCGAAGGGCATATCGGGCCGTATTTTTTCAGATTTGGAGCCGCCCACCGTCTCCATCAGCTGCTTCAGCTTCTCCTGGCATTCCCGCTTGGTCTTGGCCAGGACGCTTTTTGTCTTGGGCAGGCCCTTTTCGTCGTAGCCGATAACAGCCCGGCCCTCCCAGTGGCCGTCCTTTCTTTGCCGAAGGGTACCTGCTCCGCTTTTACGCTTTCTGGCCATCGCAGTCATCTCTTGTTGCCGCGCCGTTCCCGGGCCTGCTTCGCCACGGCCCGCCAACGGCGCGGCTGCCACTCCTTATTGTTCGCTGTTTCCACCGCTGGCGGCGCTCGCAAACGTCCCCGTGTTTCCGTCTCTTTGCCACGGCTTCAGCTCCTTCCCGAAGATATTTTCCAGAAAGCCGCCGACCACATGGCTGGCGGCTTTCTGCATGTCCGGCGTCACATGGGTGTAGGTGTCCAGGGTGAAGCTGGCGTTGGTGTGGCCCAGGATACCGGACAGGGTCTTGGCGTCCACGCCGCTGGTAAGGGCGTGGGTGGCGAAGGTATGGCGCAGATCATGAAACCTAATCTGGGGTAGCCCCGCTTCTTTCAAGATCTGTTTCATCCAGTAGTAGGCGGCGCTGGGGCAGACGGGCTTCTCCGGTGCCAGCGGCTCCGGGAAGATCCACTGGCTGACGGCGTGCTTCTTCCGTTCCCGCAGGCGCTGGGCTGTGCTGGGCGGCAGGTGGATGACCCGCCTGCCCTGGCTGGTCTTGGTCTCGCCGATCTCCAGCACCCCGGCTTTGGGGGCGTTCACCGAGCGGGTGATCTTCAGTGTCTCGGCGGCCTCGTCGAAGTCCTGCCACATGAGCCCGCAGATCTCGCCCCGGCGCAGGCCGGTGGTCAGCTCGGTGTAGAAGAAGTCCCGCCAGACCTCGTCCCGGTCCACCTCCGCCAGAAATGTCTCCATCTCCGCCTTGCTCAGAATTTGCTTGGGCCGGTAGTTGGCCTTGGGCACCGTCGCCCCGTCGGTGGGGTTGTAAGGGATGATATGGGCGGCCACCGCATCCTTCATGGCGCGGTGGAGCATGGCGTGGATGCGGAGTACCATGGAGTCGGACAGCGCATGTCCGTGCTCTGGGTGGTCGCGGACGCGGCCCTCCTGTTTGATCTTCGTGTACATCCGCTGGATGTCCATTTGGGTGATGCGGGAGACCACCTTGTCCCCCAGAATGGGCTTGATGTAACAGCGGATGTACTGCTCGTAGCTCCGCAGGGTGTTGGGCCGCAGGGTGTGGACGGCGTAGTCCTCCATCCAGCAGTCCAGCCATTCCCCCAGGGTCATGCGGCTGTCCTCGGTCAGCTCAATGTCCTGGTATTCCTCGATGTTTTGATGGAGCTTGTCCATCAGCTCTTTCTGGGTTTTGGCCAGCACATACCGGAAGAGGGGTTCCCCGTTTCGCTTGTGGCCCGCCACGATGCGGCCTTCCCAGCGGCCGTCCTCCCGTTTGCGGACCATGCCGTCCCCGGACGGTCTGCGTTTTGCCATGTTGTTCACCTCCAAGGGTTTTATCTTTGATTTGTGATTATCTTGCGGGCGGGTATTTGTGGGGTTCCGCCACGCACTGGAACAGTACCGCGCCGCAGCGGCGGCAGATCAGGTACCGCAGGCGGTTGCCCAGCATCCCGTGCTTTTTGAAGGTCACCAGCGCCTCGCCGTGCTGCCAGCCGATGCCTAAATCTTCACAGCCGCAGTACTGGCACCGCTTGATTGGGAATTGCGTTGTTATCATGGTCAGACCTCCCGTTCTTCATCTTTGCCGATCACATCGCCATCGTTGTCATCCAGGGCTTCCAGCATCAGCCGCACGCCCAAGCGGAAGCCCTGGATGAAGTTCTCCAGCGCCAGGGTGCTGCTGATCTCATTCTCCGCGTTGATGAGCCGCAGCAGCAAAGTCTTTTTCTTGCCGTCCAGCAGCGCGGTGAGCTGTTCTTCACATTCCTCCGACTGCTCCATGACCCGCTGGAGGGGCGTGCCCCGTTTGCATTGCAGATTATTGGGCGTGATGTTCCCGTAGTAGAGATCTTCCAGTGTGGTCCTCATGTGTACCGCCTCCTATACGACTCGCTAAGAGCCTCGCTTCGCTCGGTCATTCGCATGCATGGAGCCTGCGAGCTCCTATCAGCAACACACAATACCCGAACCATCGGAGAATAGCTATCCCAAAACGGAACTTTTTCAAAGTTTTTTCTTTGATTTGCGGTGCAGATCTTGACTGGCCTACACCCCGCCCATGGTCATATTCCAGGGGCCATACATCTCCTCCTCGTGATCGTACGTCTTATGGCCCATGGCGATCTTCTCCCGGATCCTTTGGCGGAGCTTACTGTCTACCTGATGGCCCGCAGGGGAGACGGGCGGCACAGAATTTTGCAGGAAGATCTGCCCCATATGGCAGAGCAGTCTGGTGGCGGAGAGGAGGAGATTCGGATTTTGAAACTGGTTGAACCGTTCCAGGAAAAATTCGGCGTATTGGTTCCCACGGATCGTTGACTCGACGAACCAGTGATAGGCCTGCTCCCGGTCCCGCTTCACATCCTTCCCCATGAGGTACAGCTTCCCAGCGCATATTGAGCGTACGGATCGTCCAGCTG
>JAEXWS010000100.1 GCA_023406225.1 Bacillota bacterium
GGCCTACCATGCAGTTTTCCAGCACGGTCATGTTGTTGAAGAGATTGAAGGACTGGAACACCATGCCCACGTGGGAGCGGTAGGCGGCGGCGTTCACGCCCCGGCCCGCCACGTTTTCCCCGTGGTAGAGGATCTCGCCGGAGGTGGGCGTCTCCAGCAGGTTGATGCACCGGAGCAGCGTGGACTTGCCGGAGCCGGAGGCGCCGATGACGCTGGTCACGTCGCCCTTGTCCACGGTAAAGTCGATGTCCCGCAGGACCTCGTTTTTCCCGAAGGACTTGGAGAGATGATTGACTTGTAAGATCGTTTCGGCCATGTCAGCGCCCTCCTCTGTTCCGCCCGTGCCTGAGGCCCTGGCGGACCCGCTCCCGGTATTCCTTGCTGTGCTCGTCGAAGGGAGTGCCCCGGTCCGGGTGGCTGTAGGTCCCGGCGGTCATGGTCAGAGAGTCCGTCTGCACCAGCTCGTAGCTGTCGGATCCGTCCATCATCTTCTCCACGAATCTGAGCAGGAAGGAGGCCACCAGGGTCATGGTGAGATACCCCAGCATCTCGATGGCGGCGGAGGGGAAGTACAGGTTGTTCACGCCCACGATATAACGGTGGAAGGCGAAAAACTCCGTGAAGCTGATGATGAACATGACGGAGGTATCCTTCACGTTGATGATGAAGTTGTTGCCGATCTGGGGCATGATGTTCCGCAGGGCCTGGGGCAGTATCACGCTGGTCATGGTCTGGAAGTGGGTCATGCCGATGGCCTTGGCCCCCTCCGTCTGGCCGGGGTCGATGGAGATAATGCCGCCCCGGACGGACTCCGCCATGTAGGCGCCGGTGTTGATGGACACGACCACGATGGCGGCGGCCCAGACGCTGGACCATTGGGCGGAGTTGCCGGTGAAGTAGGGCAGGCCGTAGTAGATGAACACCGCCTGGAGCACCATGGGCGTGCCCCGAAAGACCTCCACGTACACCCGGACCACCACCCGGATCAGCTTCAGGAAAAACCGCTTGGCGGGCGCGTCGGTCCTGGCGTAGGGGATGGTGTTCAAAATACCGCAGGCCAGGCCGATGAAGCAGCCGATCACCGTGGCCACCAGGGCCAGGATGAGCGTGTTTTTGATGCCGCCGAGATAGCCGCTGCCAAGAAAAAAGTTCCCGGCGTAGTTGCTCCAGAGAAGGGACATGTCGTGGCCCAGCTTGAGTAACCGATCCATAGGGAAACGCTCCTTTCACGCGCAAGGCGCATCACCCGGCAGACCGGATGATGCGCTGCGCGGTTCGTATTTGCTCCGCGCCGCCGGGGCGGCTCAGATCTCGGGCTGAACGGCGATGGCCTGGTTCATCAGGGCGTTGAACTGCTCCTCGTTCAGGGCGGAGAGCACCCGGTCCATGGCGTCCTTGAGGGCGGTGTTGCCCTTTCCAACGGCAATGCCGATGTTCACGTTTTCAGCCCGCTCCTCCTCGGAGGCGAACTGGAAGTCGCCGTCGGTGCCGGAGAAGTTCAGGATCACCAGACTGTCGTCCTTGGCGGCGGCGCCCATGGCGGTGGGCATGTCGGTGCAGATGAAGTCCACGGTGCCGGTCTGGAGGGACATGATCATGGAAGGGGCGGTCTCCGCCGGGGCCTGGAGGTCCGCGCCCTCGATCTGGGGCAGGCAGGAGTCATACCAGATGGTGCCGGACTGGGCGGTGCACTTGCCGCCCGCCAGGTCCGCGATGCTCTTGGCGGAGGCGTAGGGGCTGTCCTTGGTGGTGACGCAGACGATGGTGGCGTAGTAGTAGGGCCCGGCCATCTCCACTTCCTTCATCCGGTCGGCGGTCATGGACTGGCCGGCGATATTGGCGTCCATGGTGCCGGACTGAACGGCGGGGGTCAGGGAGTCCCAGGCGCTGGAGACGATCTCCAGCTCCCAGCCGTAAGCCTCGCAGATGCGCTTGGCGATGGTGACGTCGTAGCCGTTGGCATAGGCGCCGGGGACGTTGGAGATGGGCACGGCGCCGTTGGCGTCGTCCATCTGGGTCCAGTTATAGGGGGCGTAGGCGCACTCCATGCCCACGGTCAGCACGCCGTCCTCCAGGCCGGGGATGGCGCTGGTGTCCGTGCCGGTGAGGTCCTCCACCGGGGGGACGGTGACGGCGGGCGCTTCGGGGGTGCTGGGAGTGTCGGGGGTCTCCGCGGGGGCGGGGGCCGGGTCGCCGCCGCAGGCGGCCAGGGACAGGGTCATGGCCAGCGCCATGAGCAGAGTGAGAAGCTTCTTCATTTCATTTCACCTTTCCAATTCAGCGTTTTTCCGGCGGACGGTCCCCGCCGGGGGACAAAAATTGGACCGCTTTGCCAAGCGGTCCATGGTGATAGACGAAAACGGCCCGAAGGGGCCATTCCGAACAGCCATTGATAGCGCTTCACAAAGTCTTGTGACAGTCCGGCGGGTATTTCCCGACGGCCCAGCACCGGAGATCAGGCGGTTTCCGGCACTTCGGCGACGTTCCCTTTCCCGCGCGGCGGCTGCCTGGCCTTGCCGGTGCGGTACTGATGAACCTCGCGCCTCTATCTGAGCGATTCAATTTTGAGGGAATCATACCACGCTGCGGGAACGCTGTCAACAGCCCCGGGGGGAAAACGGCCGAAATTTGTGCATCCTGCCCCATAATTTCTGCGGAAATCCCCGGCGGTCTATGGTATAGTCATAATATCCCATTTCCATTGAGAGAGGAGTTTTGCCTTGCAAGCGTTGGAACTGTCCATTCTGGACTGGATACAGGCGCACCTCCGGTGCGGCTTTTTGGACGCGGTGATGCCCGCCGTCAGCCGGGTCTGCGACCATGGGGAGCTGTGGGTGGCGCTGGCGGTGTGCCTGCTGGCCCTGCGGAGATACCGGCGCGCCGGCGGGGCCGTGGCCTGCGCCCTGGCGCTGGACCTGGCGTGCGTCAACCTGGTGCTCAAGCCCCTGGTGGGGCGCATCCGGCCCTTTGCGGTGAACACGGCCGTTCAGCTTTTGACGGCGCCGCCCCTGGACGCGTCCTTCCCCTCGGGGCACACGGCGGCGTCCTTTGCGGCGGTATTCGCGCTGAAGGCGGCGGGCAGCCGGCTTTGGAAGCCGGCGCTTGTCCTGGCGGTCCTGATCGCCTTTTCCCGGCTGTATCTCTATGTCCACTGGCCCAGCGACGTGCTGGCGGGCGCCCTTGCGGGCGCGGCGCTGGGATATGCCGGGGCGAAGCTGGCGCGGTTTCTGGAGACAAAGCTGAAAAAACGGGCCGCCTGACAAGGCGGCCCGTTTCGGCCTGTCGAAAAACCTGTGTTTCAGGAATCCCTTGCCGTCTGGGGCGGGGGAGCGCGAGGGGGCTGCCGCCCCCTCGTATGGGATCAAATGCCCCGAAAAGCCGGCAGGCGTTCGGCGAGCGAAGCGAGGACTTTTCCGGGGCTTTGCCCCGGGAAAGTAACGGCATTTTTAGGCTGTTGGAAAAGTCCGAAGGACTTTTCCAACAGCCTGACGGGCCGCCTGACAAGGCGGCCCGTTTTTTTCACAGGACGGCGAGGGTCTGGGCCAGAGACACCACCAGGGGCATGGTGGCGATGGCGCAGAGGGTGTGGAGGGAAACGACCTCCGACCCCAGCGTGGAATCCGGGTCGTCCAGCATGGCGATGATGACGGCGGGCGGCGTGGCGGCGGCGATGATGGTGGCCACCAGGACGGGGCCTCGGACGCCCAGCAGGAACAGGGCCAGCAGGGCGGCCAGGGGAATGACGAGCATCCGCAGGGCGGCGGACAGCCAGCCGGTCCTGTCCCGGACGGCCCGGCGCAGGTCCGTGTGGGCGAGCTGGATGCCGATGACCAGCATGGGCAGCGGCACCGCCAGATGAGCGAGATGCGTCACCGCCTGGCCCAGCAGGTCCGGCAGGGTGATGCCGCCGAAAAAGACGATGAGCCCCGCCAGGATGCCGAACACGCCGGGGTTCAAAAGCGCTTTTTTCCAGCTGAACGCCCCGCCCCGCAGGTAAGCCACGCCCACCGTCCAGATGAACAGCGGGCACATGGCGGCGTAGGCCGAACCGTAAAACACGCCCATGCTCCCGAGGATCGCCGTTTGAAGGGGGAAGCCCATAAAGTTGCAGTTTGGGATCACGGCGGTCATGGTCAAAAGCCGCTTGCGGTGGCCGTCCCCGTCCCGGATGAGGAAGTGGGCCAGGGGGAGGCTGAGGGCGAAGATGGCGGCGGCCGCCGCCAGGCCCACCAGAAAGTCGTGGAGGGTCTGGGGCGTCAGATCCAGCTGGAAGGCGTTGATGAGGGTGCAGGGAATGGCGGCGTACATCACCAGATTGTTGATGCCGCCCACGGCGGACCGGGGGACCAGCCCGCCCTTGGCGCAGAGGTATCCCACGGCCACAAGGCAGAACAGCACCAGCACCTGCCCGGCGACGGTGGCGAGATTGGACAGCATACCGGCGTCCTCCTGAAAAACAAATTCCTAACAAGTTTAGCATAGTTTGCCGGGGTGTCAAGGCCTGTCTTGCGGAAAGTGAAAAGTTGGGTTATACTAGGAAAACACATGAATCAATCGGCCACAGGCAGGAGGAAGCCCATGAAACTCATGGTCATCGACGGCAACAGCATCATCAACCGGGCCTATTACGGCATCCGGCCCCTCACCACCCGGGACGGGCTTTACACCCACGCCGTATTCGGCTTTCTCACGACGCTTCTGCGGCTGAAGGGGGAGGAGTCGCCGGACGCGCTGTGCGTCGCATTCGACCTCCACGCCCCCACCTTCCGCCACAAGGAGGACGAGACGTACAAGGCCACCCGAAAGCCCATGCCGGAGGAGCTGCGGATGCAGGTGCCGGTGCTCAAGGAGGTGCTGGACGCGCTGAACATCCCCCGCTATGAGCTGGAGGGCTGGGAGGCGGACGATCTGATCGGCACCATCTCCCGCCGGTGCGAGGCCGCGGGGTGGGAGTGCGTGGTGGTGACGGGGGACAAGGACGCCCTCCAGCTCATCACGGAGCGAACGAAGGTGAAGCTGGTCTCCACCCGGATGGGCCAGACCACCACCAAGGATATGGACGAGGCGGCGTTTCGGGAGCAGTACGGCTTCGCCCCGATCCACATGATCGACCTCAAGGCCCTGATGGGAGACAGCTCCGACAATATCCCCGGCGTTCCCGGCGTGGGGGAAAAGACCGCCATGGGCCTGGTGCAAACGTACGGGTCTATCGATCGCCTGTATGACCACATGCCGGAGATCTGCACCGCGCCGGAGACCCCCGCCAGACCCAACGTGGTGAAGAAGCTGGCGGAGGGGGAGGAGAGCGCCCGCCACTCCTATTGGCTGGCCACCATCGTCACGGACGCGCCCATGGACTTCCGCCCGGAGGACAATGCGGTGAAGGCCCCGGGGCCCCAGGCCTATCAGGTCTTTTTGCGGCTGGAATTTACCAGGCTTCTGGAGAAGTTCGGCCTCACGGCGGGAGAGCGCCCCTCTGCCGGGGCGGGGGCCCCCGCCGTCACGCCGGAGCAGACGGCGGACCGGGCCGGGGCGGAGGCGCTGCTGGGCGCGTGGCGCGGGGCGGACCATGTGTCCGTGCTGGCGCTGCCGGACCTGAGCGGCGCGGCGGTGTGCTGGAAGGACGGTGACGGGGCCGTTCGGCTTGCGGAGCTGTTTTTCGACCGGTACGAAGGCGACTGGAACGGCCTTTTGGGGGCGCTGTTCTCGGCGGATATCCGCAAGGTCTCCCACAATGTGAAGGATTTGATGCACACGCTGCTGGCGAACGGCCTGCCCGCGGAGGGCTTCGTGTTCGACACCGCCCTGGCCGCCTATCTGCTGGACGCCACGGCGGGGAGCTATGACCTGCCCCGGCTCTCCGTCTCCTATTTCAATGAGGAGCTGCCCAAGCCCCTGCACCTGGACCCGGACGCGTTTTCCCTCCTGGGGGACGCCGCCGCGGCGGAGGCGTCCCTTGGCCGCTACTGCGCCGCCGTGGACGCCCTGTACGGAGCGTTGGCGCCCCGGCTGCGGGAAAAGCGGCTCTGGGAGCTGTATGAGACTGCCGAACTGCCCCTGTGCCGGGTGCTGGCGGAGATGGAGCTGGCGGGCTGCCGGGTGGACGCCGGGGCCCTGGCGTCCTTCGGCGAGCTGCTGTCCCGGCGGAGCGCGGAGCTGGAGGCCCGCATCTACGACATGGCCGGGGGCGCGTTCAACATCAATTCCCCCAAGCAGCTCGGCGAGGTGCTGTTCGAGCGGCTGGGCCTGCCCCACGGAAAAAAGACCAAGACCGGCTGGTCCACCAACGCGGACGTGCTGGAAAAGCTCCAGCATCCCATCGTGGACGCGGTGCTGGAATACCGCCAGTTCGCCAAGCTGAAGTCCACCTATGCGGACGGACTGCTGAAGGCGATGGACCCGGACGGCCGGGTGCGCACCAGCTTCCAGATGACGGTGACCGCCACGGGGCGGCTGAGCTCCACGGAGCCGAATCTTCAAAACATTCCCACCCGGACGGACCTGGGCAGCGAGATCCGCAGGATGTTCGTGCCGGAGGACGGCTGGGTGCTGGTGGACGCGGACTACTCCCAGATCGAGCTGCGGCTCCTGGCCCACATCGCCGGGGACGCGGACATGCGGGCGGCCTTCCTCTCGGGCGGGGATTTCCACGCCGAGACGGCGGCCAAGGTGTTCCACGTGGACCCCGCCGACGTGACCCACGAGATGCGCCGCCGGGCCAAGGCGGTAAACTTCGGCATCGTGTACGGCATCTCCGCCTTCTCCCTCAGCCAGGACATCGGCGTTTCCGTGGCGGAGGCCAAGGCGTATATGGAGGCGTATTTCGCCACCTTCCCCGGCGTGCGGCAGTATATGCTGGACGTGGTGGAGACGGCCAGGGAGACCGGCTATGTGGAGACCCTGTTCCATCGCCGCCGGGAGCTGCCGGAGCTGAGCTCCTCCAACTTCAACATGCGCGCCTTCGGGGAGCGGGTGGCGCTGAACATGCCCATCCAGGGCGCGGCGGCGGACGTGATGAAGCTGGCCATGGTGGCGGTGTGGAAGCGTTTGAAGGCGGAAAAGCTCCAGGCCCGCCTGGTGCTTCAGGTCCACGACGAGCTGATCGTGGAATGCCCGGAGGCGGAGGCCGGGACGGTGGCAAAGCTGCTGGCGGAGGAGATGGAGGGCGTCGTGTCCTTGTCCGTCCCCCTGACGGCGGAGGCCCATTGGGGCAGGAACTGGCTGGAGGCCAAGGGATGAGACGCGGCCCCGGCTCAGCGGCTCCTTCGGAGCGGGACGGGAAAAACGGATGCTGGAAAGGATGCGGAAAGATGGAAGATGGGATGCAGGTGCGCATCGCGCCTATGAGCGGCGACCATTTGGACGAGGTGGCGGAGCTGGAGCGGATCTGCTTTTCCGTCCCCTGGTCCCGGAACATGCTGGCGGAGGAGCTGGAAAACGACTGCGCCGCGTTTCTGGTGGCGCTGGACGGGCAGGGAGCCGTCGTGGGCTACGCGGGGCTTCTGGTGGTGCTGGACGAGGGATATATCACCAACGTCGCCGTCCGGCCGGATTGCCGCAGAAACGGCGTGGCCAAAAAGCTTCTGCAGGTCTTCCTGGATTTTGCGCAGGGGCGCCGGCTGGCCTTTTTGACGCTGGAGGTCCGGGCGTCCAACTATGGGGCCATCGCCCTGTACGGCGGCATGGGCTTTCGGGGCATGGGCCGTCGGAAAAATTACTATGAGCATCCCAAGGAGGATGCCGTGATCATGACAAGGGAGTTTACCAATGGAACTGAGGATGCCGACGCCGGCACAGCTGAAGACTGTATACGGAGCTGATTTGAAGGAGGCCTTTCCCCCGGCGGAATTGAAGCCTCTCCGGGCCATCGAGGAACTGTGGGCCGACGGGTGCTACCGCCCCTGGTGCCTCTTCGACGGGGACGAGATCGCGGGCGAGTGCTTTATTTGGCTGGGGGAGCCGGGCTGGGGGCTGCTGGACTATCTGTGCGTGTCCTCCCGCCGCCGCAACGGCGGCACGGGGGCACTCCTGCTGGAGAAGATGCTGGAGGCCAACGGGGATCTTGTGATCCTGGCGGAGAGCGAGCTGCCCGGCTTCGCGCCGGACCCCGCCCTGGCGGAGCGCCGCCTGGGCTTTTACGACCGCAACCGCGCCCGGACCGCCGGGTATGACACCGCCATGTTCGGCGTGCCTTACAAGACCCTCTACTGGGCGGACGCGCCCATCCCGGACGAAACGCTGATGGCCGCGCACCGCGCCATCTACCAAAACCGGTTTTCCCCGGATAAGTACGCCAAATTCATCCGGATCCCCTTCGACCCGGCGGAACCCTTTCCCCGGGTCCCCTGGAATGAGTGAGAGAAAGAGAAGTGACGGATACCCATGAAGATCCTGGCTTTTGAATCCTCCTGCGACGAGACCGCCGTGGCGGTGGTGGAGGACGGACGCACGGTGCTGTCCGACGCCATCGCATCCCAGGCGGATATGCACGCGCTTTACGGCGGCGTGGTGCCGGAGATCGCCTCCCGGAAGCATGTGGAGGTCATCGCGGCGCTGACGGAGCAGGCGCTTCGGGACGCGGGCTGCACCCGGGCGGACGTCGACGCCGTGGCGGTGACCTATGCCCCCGGCCTCATCGGCGCGGTGCTGGTGGGCCTCAGCTTCGCCAAGTCCATGGCCTTCGCCCTGGGCGTGCCGCTGATCCCCGTCCACCACGTCCGGGGCCATATCGCGGCCAATTACCTGGCGTTTCCCGAGCTGGAGCCGCCTTTTTTGGCCCTGGCTATCTCCGGCGGCAATACCTTGATCGTGGATGTGCGGGATTATACGGACATGCGGGTCCTGGGAGCCACCCGGGACGACGCGGCGGGAGAGTGCTTCGATAAGGCGGCCCGGGTGCTGGGCCTGCCTTATCCCGGCGGCAGGCCCATGGATGAGCTGGCGCAGCAGTCCGTGGGCGGTGTTTACAAGCTGCCCAGGACCCATGTGGACGGCGCGGCGCTGGATATGAGCTTTTCCGGCCTCAAGACGGCGGTGGTGAATCTGGCCCACCACGCCGGACAGCTCGGGCAGCCGCTGGACCGGGCGGCTCTGGCCCGGGACTTTGCCCAGGCCGTCAGCGACGAGCTGGTGCCCCGGACCATGGAGGCGGCCCGCGCGGCGGGACGCACCGTTCTGGCCGCCGCAGGCGGCGTGGCGGCGAACTCCATCATACGCGGGGATCTGGAGCGGGCCTGCGCCCGGCAGGGCTGTAAGCTCTATCTGCCCCCTCTGCGGCTTTGCGGGGACAACGGCGCCATGATCGGAGCCCAGGCGTATTACGAGTTCCTGGCGGGCCATACGGCGGGCATGGAGCTGAACGCCTATGCCACGCGGGATATCGCGCAGGGATTTTAAAAGCACGGCTGCGTTTGCAGCCGTGCTTTTTCACCCGAAAACGGGCGGAGAGGCTGGATGCCGGCCCCCACATTTTTGCATGTAAAGAGGAAACCCTTGCTTTTTTTGAAAGATGGAAAAAACGGCTTGGCAAAAGTGACGGCGTCCAGAGAAAAGTAAAAATGAAAATGGAGAATCTAAAAAATGAAAATTATTATGTCAAATAATGAGGCTTGGAGACAACAGGGAAAAAGCGAGATAGGGAAGATGTAAAAAAATTACATATGACACGAAACACATTGAAAATAAACGAAAAATAAAATGTGGAAAAGGCTGTGGAGAATGTGGATAACTCCTTGTAAACGAATTTTATGATAAAAGTTATGTAAATGGAACTAATTGGGAAAACCTGCCGGAAGATGGAAAAGGCTAAAAAAGATAAGGGAAAAATGTCGAAAACCAGCCAGAGGAAATGAGCGGAATTGTCCATTAATTTTTAAAAATTCCTGTCAAGAACGAAAAAAACGACAAAATAACAAAAATAGAAATGCAGGAAAACTTGCAGAAATACGAATTGTATTATACAGAACTGCTTGTATATGGGAGGGGGAAGAAAGAGTATTGACGTGGAGTGAGAAGTGTGGTATCATAATCGTCGCCCGGTCCAGATGCTACTGTGGCTCAGGGGTAGAGCAGCTCACTCGTAATGATGAGGTCAAAACGGGGGCAAAACCCCGCCAGCCCTTGCAATCACTGGGCCGTCAGAAAGACACCACCCACCAAAAACCGGGTTTGCCGCTTATTTGCCGCTTACGCCCACCAAAATATGCGAAAACGTACAACACGCTGCTGTGGCTCAAAGGCAGAGCGATGCACTCGTAATGCATAGGTTGTGAGTTCGATTCTCACCAGCAGCTCCATAAAGAAGAAGGCCGCGGGGGATTATTCCCCTGCGGCCTTCTTCTTTTTCGTGGGTGCCTTCTTCGCCGGCGGCTCCGGCACCACCAAGTCGTCGAACTTGTCAAAGGTGTGGGTGGCCCGCTCCTCGGCGGAGGCGATCACATGGGCGTAGATATTCGCCGTGGTGCTGGTCTGGGCGTGGCCGAGCTTGTGGGACACGACCACCAGCGGGGTACCGTCAGCAATCATCAAACTGGCAAAGGTATGCCGCAGCGAGTGAACGGTGACCTGCGGCAAGCCGGTGCGCCTGACGAATTTAGTAAACCATTGGGAAACGCTGTCCGGGAACATCGGCCGGCCATCGTCACGGGTGAACACCCGGCCGTCCTGGTCCATCCAGGCGTCCCCCAGGGCCTCCCGCTGGGCGTCCTGCCACCTCTTGTATTCCAGGAGCAGAAGGAAGGCGGACCGGGAGAGCTTCAGCGGCCGGTTTGAGGTGGCCGACTTTGGGGTGTCCGTGTAGACGCCCCTCGGGGGGATATAGTTGGAGGTCTGGGCGATGGTGATGGTCTGGGCGTCCAGATCCACGTCATCCCAGCGGAGTCCCAGTATCTCCCCGCGGCGCAGGCCAGAGAGCAAGTCGAAGGTGATGATGGCCCGCCATTTTACCGGCTCCGCCTGAAGCAGCTCCAGCAGGCGCCGGGCGTCTGGTTCGTCCAAGTATTTGGCCTTTCGATTTTTCAGGCTGGGCAGGTCCATGCAGGCCGCCGGATTGCTTTTGATGTACCCCCATTTTACCGCCCGGTATAGGACGGCCGAGAGGGTCCGATGATAAGTGTGGATGGTTCCGGGCTTTAAGGGGGTGAGATCCCGCTCGGTAGTAAACAGGTCATCAAAGGGTTTTCCTAGGAAGGCGGCGATCCGCTCTGCGCTGGCCAGGGCGATGGGCTTCCCTGTCCGTAGCTGCTTAAACGTCCAAAGCGACAGGCCGGTGGCTTTGGCCAGGGCGGTCATCGTGGTGTGCTGTTCCTTCATCCACGCGGCGAAGTCTCCCTTGTATTCAGCCAAGCGATGGCACCGCATCCCTTCCTCCTGGAGGTTGGCGTAGAAGGAAGCGATGTGGCCGGGCTTCAGTTCTTTCAGTTTGATGTGCCCCAAGGCCAAGTTGACCCGCCGCATCCTATCCTCGTACCCATATGCCGTCCGAACCTTCAAGGTTGGATAGGCGTAATCCTTCAGGAAAAGGGCGGTGAAATCCACTAGGCGCATATTGCCGTCGTGGGTGGTGTTGCACGCCACCTGCTCCTCGAAAAGGACCGCCTGGCGCTTCACCTCTTTTTCTGCTTGCTTCGCTGTCATCCCTGCGGGCGGGGTCCAGGTCATATACGCACGGAGCTGCTTCCCCTTGATGTCATAGCCCTTCGACACGGTGATTAGATATGCGTCTCCACGCTTTTTTATCGAGGCCATGTGAAAAACTCCTTTCTTGCACCTTCGGCCCTGGTATGGTACAATAAAGGGCGCAAAGGTACCTTGATTTAGCTATCGTGGTCTTTTGCCCGCCTTCCTGGTGTTGGTAGCGCCAGGAAGGCATTTTTTTTTAGGCTCGGAGCGGAGCACCCACATTATCACGAAAGGTCCCCATTAAAATTTTCCAAAGGTCTGATAGCCAGCCGATGAGAAAGAAGCCCATTGTGCAGGTATAAAGGATACCCGTGCCGATTTTCCCAACATAGTACCGATGGGCACCCAGGTATCCCAAGAAGATGCACAGGAGCAGAGCCACCTTTTTGCTTTTGTCGCTGGTATTGGTCGTGTAGTTTGCCATGGAAATCCCTCCTTTTTATGACGCCACCGGGCCGCCGGTCATGCGGTAATACTCTACGGCCCTATCCACCAGTGCCTCGGGCACATTGAATTTTTCTGCAATCTCCCAGCGGACCATGTTGCAATACAACGCTCGGTACAGCGCCTCCTTTGGGAGGAGCTTTTTTATTGCCCAACGATCCGCCCGCAGTTCATGCTTTGCCCGTAGATCACACGCTGCATGCTCATTATAAAAACTTCCGGTTTCGCAGTGCCCCAGTTCATGGGCCATTTTATATCGTTCGTCAGCTTCACTGTTCAGGCGGAAAGGGTCTATGGCAATAGCGCAAGCCTCCCCGTCCATGACGGACATACTTTCTAATTCTGGGCTGTCGAAGGTGTACCAGTACACATCATAGCCACGCTGGTCAGCTAATTTGTACAGCGATACAGTATCAATCACTTGTCTGCTGCTCCTTCTGTCTGCGCTGCTCCCTAGCGAACTGGGCGAACCGCTTGACTTCATCCAGCACTTCGTCATCTATCTCTGCATCGCCAAACAGCGCGAATTTAATTTCATTGTCCGAAACCTGATGCCTATCCCCGCTACCGGGGACAGGCGCTTTTTTTGTACCCGCACGCACCTTAATATTCCACCCACCGGCGCCATCAGGAACAGCAGATAGAAATTCAATACTCATGAAACTAACAAAATCTTTAAGTGGGATTGCATAAGGGTCCAATGGGTTAAGGTTCCACACTAGTTTTAGAAGTTCGTCGTCCAGGTTTGCTGCGGCTATAAAGCTACGTCGATCTGCGTTAATTTCATCCCAATAGTCAAAAGGAGGCCGTTGAAGCAAAAAATCAACGGGAACTTCAAAATATTTTGCAATTTTAGATAGGAGATCTCCTTTTGGTGCCTTGCCTGTATTTTTCCAAGTTGTTACCGTCGCTCGATTAAAACCTATGGCTGCCGCGGCCCCGCTTGCGGTAATACCTTTATCACTGCACAATTCGCAGTATAAATCATAAAACATACAAAAATCATCCCCTAATTTGGTTAGTTTGCCATTGTTTATAAAAAACAACATAACAGGGTTGACATGTTTAGATTTATAAGCTATCATAGGGCTGTAGCGTTGATAAATCTAAACACATCCGCGTTATATATGCTTTTGTCTGGCAACAAAACTATATCACGTTTGTTTATGAATATCAACCTATAATTTTGAAAAAGGAGGCGAAATTTTATGCCGCAGGAGTGGACCGCTGACGTAGTGGCCCGGATGCACTTAGCCCGCATTACGACCAAACAACTGGCCGAAGAGGCAAAGTACACTCCCGAGTACGTCAGCATGGTGCTGAATGGGCACCGTGAGGCCGAGAGTGCCAAGGCCACCATCCTGGCCGCACTCGACAGGTTAACTGGGGAGGATACCCCTATTTGTACACATGTGGGTGTCCAATAAGCTGGACCTTTGAAAGGAGAATCTATGTTTTACATTAAATCCGGAGTCGCAGAAGGCATTACCGTCCGGGCGGAGATCACTGACGAAAACGTGTTCACCGTCTGCCCAAACTGCGGCGCTGAGCATCAGGTGGACCTTGCAGACGTTGTGGGCGAAGACGGTAAGCTGGACCTGTTCGGCACCGTGGTCTACTGTACCGCTTGCACGGAGAAGCGCTTGCACCCCAAGGAGCAGAACGCTGGCCGAGAGCTCCACCTTGATAAGTGGTGGCCCGCCGAAGACCAGCACCCTAGGTTTCTGGCCTATTTTAAGGACTGCTACGAAAGCATCCGCAACAACTGCGGCGCCGACGACGAGCTGACGGCCGTGGCGTTGGCGCTTTATCGAAAGGTTCAGCGGCACCAGCTATGGAACATCAAGGAAGACATTCAAGAGCACTTCGCAGACATGTTCCACGCGGTCAACGGACAGCCGGAAAAGTATTACCCGCGTAACCCGGAAATCATCGAGCTTATCAACCTGACCGTCTGCCCTGACCCTCCCCGGGAGGAGGAATAGACCATGGGCCTGCCCCGCATGAGAACGGCGGCCGGGGTACTGGAAATCATCAAAGCGCAGGACCCTGACACCGAAGTTACCCTGCATTATCTCCGCTCCCTTATTAACACCAAGAAGGTACCCGTTACCCCCGTAGGCTGCAAGAAGCTGGTAGACGCTGATGCAGTGATCGCCTACATCGCCGCCGGCGAGAAAGCCCCGCCGCCCGAACCTGAATCTATCACGGGACTGATACGGAGGGTGGCGGTATGAAAAATGCGCTTCAGCCGGCCGCCTTCGGTCTCCTCCTGATAGTTGGCGTCCTGGCCGACGGGCTCATGGATAGCTACGGTGAAATCGGTTTTATCTGTGTCGCCGGGGCCGCTCTGGTCTTTGCCGCCGGACTGCTGCTGACTTCCTACTTCATGGAAAGGAGGTGATGACGATGCAGACACGGCGAGAGGTGGCACTGCAACAGGCGCGGGATGGCACTTTTGGGGAAAAAGTGCAAGACCTATTTCTTGATCCCGACGCTGATCTAATTGTGCAGGCCGTTCTCCTAGAATTTCTCTGCATGGACCGCAAGGACCAACTGGCATTTTACCAGGACCTCCAAGCGGAGCAAGCAAAAAGAAAAAGCCGCCCCCAAAGCTGCAACCTTTGAGAGCGGCGCGAGACCAGCCATAACGGCTGACCACCACACCCCCATTATGGGGACCAAGAAAGGAAATGTCAAGAATGAAACAGTATCCGATGCATGTTGCTGATGTTATCAGCGAAGAGGACATCGCCGCGGGCCGTACCAAATTTATCTTCTCGCCGGAAGAGTACACCCAGCGAATGAACGGGGCTTTCTACACCGGCTTCATTGTCGCTGTCCTGGAGACCAAAGATGATGCTGATACGCTGACTGTCAGTGAACGGGCCCTGCTGTGTGCGGCGGCTATGGATAAATCCGCTTTGCTCTGCGGTGCGGAGAGTCCCAAAGCCATGGAAGCCATAGCCACAGTGCTGGCCGGAAAGGAATAGGGGGTGTAGGTGGTGAATCCTGAAAAACTCTTTGACACCATCGACGCCGTAAAGCCCGGGCGCTTCGACTGTAATTTGGCTGAAATCGGGGCCATCGTGGCGCGGCACCCTGACACGAGCTATGAAGCGGCCTACGACGCCTTCCAATATGGTTTTTACAAAGGGCAGCGGGCCGCGGAGGCCAAGAAGAAGGAAAGGGTAAGCCATGATTGAAGTTAAGTTCGTTGGTGACCATTGCATAACCCGGGCACACGGGGGCTATTTGGACCTCTGTTGCGACATTAGCCTGGTAGTTTGCGCAATCTACGCCGACCTGAAGCAAAAGAATGAAGAAACGGCGGAGATGTTCAGAGCCCTTTTGATTGACTGTGTGAACGACCCCACTAGCCTGTTTTGGGTGGACATCGAGGACCAGGACAAGAAACGAGCCGTCATCACCGCATTTCCCGGAAAAGGAGGAATCCCCCAATGACTGAAATTAAAATCACCGGCAACACCCCGCTGGAGGCGTTGGCCTCCCTGACCGCTTTCGGTATCCGCTGCATGGGCAACGAGGAGGTGTACGCCGCTGCCAGTCGTATCCTGGAGGCAGAGCAGGCCAAGGAACGCAAGGAGGCCACCAAGGTCACCCCCATGCCCCGAGAGGAGGCCCAGGCTATGGTAGACGCCGCCAAGGGCTTCGACCCCAGTACCGCCACCCCACAGCCGGACGAAAACCATACGGCGGCCCCCTCCCCTGAAAATCCGCAAGCGCCTGCGGATTTGCCGCCCGAGCCGTATGTGGGGGACCCGCCCCATGGCGACCCGGAGCCCGCGCCGGAGCCCGAGACCCAAGGCGAACCTGCCCCCGACCACCGCGCCCCCCCCGACCCC
>JAEXWS010000106.1 GCA_023406225.1 Bacillota bacterium
GGCCATAGCCGAACATGGACAGGCTGATCGTCGCCAGCCGGACCATGCGCTCGCTTTTGTCGACGCCCACGATCCGCTCATGCAGCAGCCTGTCCACCACTTTTTTTGCGGCGGCCGCCCCTTCCAGCGATTCCGTCTCCTGATAAGCCCGCTCCAGATACTCGGAGAGGAACGACCCCACGCCGCAGGACGGGTCCAGGACGTATCCCGCCGGGTCCGCCAGATCCCCGGCGTCCATGCCGATCAATTGGACGACGAAGGAGACGACCTCCTGGGGCGTCAGATACTGGCCCATCTGCTTCTCGTCAGAAAAAGAGTCCGCCAGGAACTTTCCAAAGAGATTGTTCAGGATATCCGTTCCCTTGAGATATTGGACCGACGGCGCATCGGAAAGCGCGCAGTTCGCTTCAAAGGTCGAGACGATCTCCTCCGCAAATAGGATCTCGCCGTCTTTCAGCCTCAGCCGGAAGCTCTCCCCCGCCGCTTCCCCCCCGGCATCGCCCGAAAATCGCTTTTCGATCTCCCCGGCCACAAATCCTTTCAGCCGCTGAGCCACGTTTCCATCAAAAGCCGCCAGCGCCGCGGAGCAGATGCCCCGCCCTCCGTCGATGACGGACGTTATATGCGCGAAAAAAAGCTTGGACATTTCTTCAAGCGCCTCGTTTCTCGACGAGAACTGCGCTCTTCTGTGCAGGACCTCTCTCAGCTCCGCCAGGGCCCGGTCGATGCGCTCTTGCAGGCGGAGCCTCACGTCGTTGAGCGCGTCGATGGACAAGCCCCGCTTCCCCTGTTCGTACAGATCGCGCAGGGCTCCTTCCTGCGCCGGCCGCGGAACGCTCCGCCCCGTCTCCCAGCGTCTCAGCGTTTTCACCGAGACGCCCAGCTTCCGCGCCAGGCTTTCGCGCGAATCCGCCTTCTCTAAAACCCCTTGAACGACCGCTTGAATGGAGTCCACGAATATCACCTCCCCTAAATAATACACGCCGTGTAGAATATTTGTCAACCTTTTTCACGGCGCGCCGCCGTAGGATGGAAGATAAAAAAACCGGCCGAGCGAATGCTCGGCCGGTTTTTTCCATTCGGCGGGACGATCCTTCAGGGCAGCCGTTCCCGCAAAAAGGAAACCGCCTTCTCCTCCGGCATGGGCCGGGCATAGTAATACCCCTGGATGCAGTGTACGCCCGCCGCCGCGATGAGCGCCTGCTCCTCCCCGGTCTCCACGCCCTCGGCAACCACCGTCAAATCGTTGATGACCGCCATCTCCACAATGGAGTTCAGCAGGGCCCGCTGTTTTTCGTTGGTCAAGATCTGCTTGGTCAGCGAGCGGTCGATCTTGATGATGTCCACCGGCAGGTTGGAGAGGTAGTTCAAGCTGCTGTATCCCACGCCGAAGTCATCCAGCGCGATGCGGATGCCGGCCTGGCGCAGCAGCTTCAGCGTCTTCGCCGTGTGGTCGATGGCCTGGATCAGGACGCTCTCGGTGATCTCCAGAGTGACCTGGCGGGGATCGACGCCGGCGGAGCGGATCAGGTCCAGCAGATGCTCCGCGCTGTTTCCCACCATGAGCTGCTGCACGGAGAGGTTGACGCCGATGCGCTGGAGCCCCAGCGCGCCGCCCTGGGTCCGCATAAAGGCGCACGCGGCGTTCAGCACGTAATCGCCCAGCTCCTCCACCAGTCCATTGCGCTCGGCCAGCGAAATGACCTGTCCCGCGGAATAGTGCCCGCCCTGCCCGTCCGGCAGGCGGATAAGGGCCTCCGCCGCGGAGCACCGCATGGTTTCCAGGCACATCATGGGCTGATACCACACCTCCAGCGTCCGCTGCTGGATGGCGCCGCGCAGGCGGCGCAGGATATCGGCCTCCGTTCGCAGCAGCGCGTCCAGCGCGTCGTTGTAGAGCACGATGTTCTGCCCGGATTCCTTGGAGAAGCGTATGGCCGACTGGAGGTGGTCCAGCAGGACGCCCGGAGCCGCGCCGTGGGCGGGATACTGGCAGGCCGCGACGCGGACTTGCAGCGGAATGGTGGCGTTTCCAACGGTGACCGGGCGGACCAGCATCTGATACAGCCGCCCGGCCAGGCTCTCGACGCTCTCTGTGGAGAGCGAGATCCCCAGGAAAACGTCGCCGTTGATGCGGTAGAGGTACGTGCCCAGGGGCCTGGACAGGCGGTTTAGCACCTCGTGGAGGATGGCGTCCCCAACGTCGGTGCTGAACAGCTCGTTATACTGGCTGAACGCGCAGATATCGACGCAGAAGAGGCTGAACCGCCGTTTGGCGTCGTAGGAGATCAGCACCTCGGCGTCCCGGAAATACTTCGGCCGGTTCCCCACATGAAACACCGGGTCCCGGTAGACCAGCTGCTCCACCCGCTTGCGGTAGCGGTTGAGGGTCTTGGAGAGCTCCGTCATCTCCCCGTCCGTATACTCGTCGAATATGACCGTGTTATTGCCCTCGATGAGCTGATTGCACTTCTCGATCAGCATCCGCGCGGGAGATTCCTGCGTGATCCTGGCGTAATAGGCGCGCAGCAGGGCGGATATCTCCTCCTCGGCCCCGCCGCCGGACCGGCATGGGGCGCATTGATAGCGCGCCATCAAAAATTCCTTTTGGCCGTGGATGGAGACCTTCATCATAAGTTCCAGGGACAGCCCCTTTGCAAAGTCCTCCCGCTGCTGCTTGTTCATGGCCTCCCGGACGGCAAGGATGAAATTGCCCGATCCCAGGCGTCCGGCCAGATAGGGCCTGCGGATATACCCCTGAAGGCGCCCGGGAACGCTCTGTAAAAAGGCGGCCTCCTGGGTGGGGCCGATCAGCCGGGCGGCCTGGTCGAAGCCCTCCAGTGAAAAGTAAAAGAGGATGACAGCGCCGCCGTCCCGGGCAAGCCAGCGCTCCAGCGCCTCGGTGAAGCCCTTTTGATTGTAAAGGCCGGTGGCCGCGTCCACCAGGTCCTGCCGCCGCCGCTCCCGCTCCCGGAGGAAGAGGCTGCGCCCCGTGCCGGCCAGCGCCAGCAGAAGGCCGGCCAGCAGGGCGCAGCTCAGGAGCAGTCCCGCTCTCTGTCCGGCGCTTACCCAGCCGTCGGACGGCTGAATGCTCAGGTTCCACTGGCTGGGCAGGTAGAAGGTGGATTTTTTCGCCTGGGAAAAGTCCACGGAGGGATCGGTGGTCACGATCACCTCCTTGGCGCCGTTTTGCGGCTCCACGCGCCAAAGCTCATAGTCATACCCCTGGGCGGACAGCTCCTGCAATCCAAGCTGGTCCAGCACATAGTCCCGGTCCAGCGCCACCGCGGCCTCGCCCAGATACGCGTCCTTCTCCACGATGGGCTGAAGGAAGAGGAACACCTCCTGCCGCGCCGGGTCGCAGTCCAGGACGACGGGCCCCTCCACAATGAGGTCCTTGACCACCTTGGCCAGCGTAAAGGCGTAGGAGAATTCCTGCAATTCCCGTCCCTCCAGTCCGCCGTAGCCCGCCCTTGGCAGCGCCCTCACCAGGGTATCGCCGTCAAACAGGCAGACGTAGCGCACCTCCTCCCGCGCAAGCAGCGGCTCGCAGGCGCGCACGAACCAATCCGTCTCCTCTCCCTCCATCACAAGGGCGGTCCGAGCCAGCGCGTCCGCCTCGTTCATCGTGCCGTTCAATTGCAGCGTGATCTTTTCCGTATAGTAGAACAGGATGTCCTCCGCCGCGCTTTGGCGTATCCTCACCATCCCGCCGCAAAGCAGCCGCCCCGCGCCCGTGACCGCGGCGAGGATCAGCAGCACTGCGCCGGCCGAAAGAAGCATCCGCCTCCTGCTGTTTCTTTTCATATTGCCTCTCAATTCCGGTGGATCGAATAATAGCCCTTTCCGTTCTGCTTCACATAGTAAAGCGCCTCATCCGCCGCGGAGATCATCTCCTCCAGCTCCATGCCCGGCCGGTATACGGACACGCCGATGCTGCACTGCACCGGGATGCTCTGGCCGCCGGACTGCACGTCGGACTGGAGCCGGAGCACAAGCCCCTCCAGCACGGCGTTCAGCTCCTCCTCGTCGTCCAGGCCGGTCAGCAGCATCAAAAACTCGTCCCCGCCGTAGCGGCCCACCACGCCGCCGTATTTCTTTTCATATTCCCGCAGGATATACCCCACGCTTTTCAGCGCGATGTCCCCGCCGTCGTGCCCGCAGGTGTCGTTGATATACTTGAGATTGTCCATATCCACGAAGAACATGGCCTTGACCGTCTCCGGGTCCGCCTTGGCAAGCTGGGCGGCGGCCTGGTTGAGAAACACGGACCGGGTGACCACGCCGGTCAGGCTGTCGGATAGGCCGTCGCTGGTCAATCGCAAAACCTCGTTAAAATCCACGTCGTCGGGCCGGTGGTCCTGATAGATCCTTTTTTCCAGCTCCCCGATCGACTGCACCAGGGTATCCACCACCGCCATCTGCCTGCCGATATAGCGCCGCAGGACCAGCATCAGTCCCACCGCTCCCAGGGCCGTCAGGCAGGCCGTGAGCAGCAGGGCCGGGAACGTCTGGAAAAAGAGCGTCTCGAATCGGACCGTGCACAGGATATCCCAGTTGGTCTGCTCCACCCGCTGATAGGCGGTGTAGCAGAGGCTTCCGTCCCGGATGCTCCAGTACGCGCCGGGCTGCGCGGCCAGAAGCGATTCCTCCAGCCGGTCCGCCGTGGTGCCGAAGAGGATATCGTCCCGCAGGGCGTCCATCACGGAGTCCCCGTAGGCCAGTCCCGCGGAGGAGGACATCACCTGCCCCCGGGAGCCGATCAGCGTCGCGTCGCCGTCCAGGGAGCCGGCCGAGGTCTCCAGGATCTGAACCACCTCGTCGAAGTAAATGGCGCAGAACAGGCAGCCGGTGATGACGCCCTGCCCGTCCAGGAGGGGGACCGCCACGGTGTAATTGAGGGTGGTGCCGTCCGCGCCGGCGGCGAAGCTGTCCGTCACCTGGGGCTGGCCGGTGGAGAACAGCTGCTGCATATACTCCCGGCTGGCCAGGCTGGCCGGTTCCTCCCCATCCGAGTAGACGATGATGTTCTCATCCACAAAGCAGATCATCATAAAGCCGAAATAGGGGCTGATCCGGTCCAGCTTTTTCACCTTGTCGATAGGCGGGATCCCGGGGTCGTAATACTCCGGAAGGCTCGCCAGGGCCTCCAGCAGGTTCACGGCTCCCGTGACCCGCTGCGATATCTGAGACTGGCTCCCGGCCAGAGCCGCCGCCGCGTTCGACTCCATCCTGCGGATGGAATGGACCGTTCCCCCCAGCATGACGAACAGCAGAACCAGCACGCAGAACACCGCGTTATACCGCATGATGGAAGAAAAGGATATCTCCCACTTCCCGGCCGGCTTCTTTTGATCTCGTTTCATCGCCCATACGCTCCTTTTTGCCGCTCTTCCGGCCATTTCCGCAGGTCTCCCGTCCGCAAAGAAACGCTCCGGCGGGATACCTTTTCACGGGGACGCGCAAACGCCGCCCCTTTTGAAACAGCCCCGACCGGGCCGCCGGGGCCCCGGCGGTCATCTTGGGACCTAAACAGTATAAGACAGCATTACTATACCACCGCCGCCGCCATAAATCAATCGCCGGAAGCGGAAGTTCTTCAAGGCGGCGTTCGGCGGGCGGGAACCGCCGCGCAGAAAGCCGCGCCGCTCTAACGAGCGGCGCGGCTTTCTACACGATTCCGGCGCGGCCGAAATCTAGGCTTCGAACTCAAGGTGAACGGAGGGCCGGTTGGGGCTGCGGACGGCCCCCTTTGCCACCGCGTCCGTGATGTGGAGGACGCAGGCCCCCGCGCGCAGCGCCTCGATGACGGCGGCGGAGGGGCAGTCGTCGGCGCGGGTGTTGGACACGGAGATGACCGCATGCTCCGGGGCCAGCATCTCCAGCAGCCGCCGCGTAATGGAATCCCTGTGGCCGTGGTGCGGAAGCTTCATGACGGTGCAGGGGGACAGCCGGTGCTTTTCCCAGCAGGCCGCGCAGACGTCCCCCGGAAGTTCCACCGAAGTCCGGCCGTAATGCAGCCGCATCCGGATGCTGGTGTCATTAATGAAACGGTCCAGCTCGCTCAAGTCCCCCTCGCCGGGCCTGCCGTCCAGCGCCCGCTGCCAAATCTCCGCCTGCCGGCGAACAGCGCCTCGTCCTCCAGATAGACCTCCGCGCGCAGGGCGGCCGTCAGCTCCACCGCCATGGGCGTCCGCTCGATCCGCCGGATGACCGTGCCGCCGGCCTCCATCGCCGCCAGCGCCGCCAGATAGATGTTCAGCGACTCCAGCAAACAGCGGGGACCGGCGGAGAAGCTCCCCTCCACGGCCACCTGTCCGCCCCAGTACGCACGGCGCGGGAGATAGTTCCCCCAAAATTCCCGCACATGAACGGCGTTCAGCAACTCCCGCAATCCGCCGCTGTGGTCCCGGTGCAGATGGGTCAGCACCAGAAGGTCCAAGGTGTGAACGCCCTGCCGGCGGAGGAACTCCGCCGCGGTGATCCGCATGCTGCCGGGGCCGCCGTCCCCTACGGCGGTGTCTCCGCAGTCCACCAGCATGGTGAATCCCGCCCCGGTATCCCGGATCAACACCGCGTCGCCATAGCCGACATTGATGAAATCAAGCGTCAGCATGACCGCCACCATCCTTCAGAATATGAAGCTTTCGCGGGTCGAGGCAGAGCTTCACACGGCCGGAGCGGGCGCCGGTCAAATCCACGTTGGCGTCGTCGATCACGAAGGTCTCCCGGCCCACCCGCACCCAATAGCGGATCATCCGGCCCAGGAAGCTGTAATTTTCAATTACGCCGTCCAGCACGGCGCTCTCAGGGGCCGAATCGCCTTCCGACAGCAAACGGATGCCCTCGGGGCGCACAACCAGCGTGATCTTGTGGCCCGGGGCGGCGGCGGACGCCGCGGGGACCTTCAGCTCCATGCCGCCGTGGTCCACGGTCAGCATATCCCCTTCCGCCTTGAGCACGCAGGCGTCCAGGAAATTGACCGTCCCCACGAAATCCGCCACAAAGCGGTTGACCGGGCGGAAGTAGATCTCCCAGGGCGTGCCCACCTGCTCCACCCGGCCCTTTCGCATCACCGCGATGATATCGGACATGGAAAGCGCCTCGTCCTGATCGTGGGTCACGTAGATGGCCGTGATCCCCAGCTTTCTTTGGATCTGCCGCAGCTCCGTCCGCACGTCCACCCGGAGCTTGGCGTCCAGGTTGCTGAGCGGCTCATCCAGCAGTAAGATCTCCTGCCCCATGACCAGGGCCCGGGCAAAGGCCACCCGCTGCTGCTGTCCGCCGGACATCTCCTTTGGAAAGCGTTTTTCCAGGCCGGTGAGGTTGAACATCTCCAGCATCTCCGCCACCCGGCGGTCCTTCTCCTCCTTTGGCGTTCGGGTCAGCTTCAGGCCGTAGGCGATGTTTTCATACACGGTCATATGCGGGAACAGCGCGTATTCCTGAAACACCAGCGGCGTGCTGCGCTTGAAGGGCGGCAGGCCGTTCATCCGCCTGCCGTCGATCATGACGTCGCCCTCCTCCGGTTCGGAGAAGCCCGCCAGCTGGCGCATCAGCGTGGTCTTGCCGCAGCCGGAGGGTCCCAGCAGCGTTACGAAAGCCCCTTTTGGGATCTCCAGGGAAACATGATCCAGCGCCGTAAAGCCGCCAAAGCGTTTGACGACGTTTTTAAATTCGATATAAGCCATTTCCTTCGCCTCCTCTTTACAATTCCAGTTCGATGCCCTGTTTGCCAAGGACCCACTGCGCCAGCTTCAGCACGGCAAACGCAATGGTGATCAGAACGACCGTAAACGCAGCGGCCTCGCCGTACTGGCCGCTCTGGACCAGGACCATCACCGAGATCGTGCCGACGGTGGTGGAGGGGGCGTAGAGGAAAATGACGACGCTCAGGCAGGTCACGGACCGCAGGAAGGACAGCACGAAGCTGGACATAAACGGCGCTTTCAGCAGCGGGATGATCACGTCCCGGAAGGAGCGGAAGCTGTTTGCCCCCAGGTTCAGCGCCGCGTCCTCCACCGAGGCGCCGATCTGCTGAAGGCCCGCCGTGGCGGAGCTGTAGCAGGTGGGGATGTTCCAGAACAGCAGCGCCAGGATCATGATGAGCGATGTTCCGGTCAGCTCCAGCGGCCGCGTATTGAAGGCCATGACGAAGCCGATGCCCAAAAACATGCCGGGGATGGCGCCGGGCAATATCCCCAGGAAATCCAGGAACTTATTCAGCCCCACCTGCTTTTTCTGCACGATGTACGCCAGCACCATGGCCAGGAAGGCCGCGCCCAGGGAGGCCGCGAAGGCGTAGCGGATGGAGTTCCAGATCTGCTTTCCCTTCAAAAACACATATTCCAGATTCTCCGTGGTCAGCGACCAGTTATAACCCCAGGTTTTGGTGAAGGCGCCATAGAACAGGGTCCCGTACACCAGCAGGATGAATAACGAGATGAACATGGTCAGCCCGAACAGGCTCCATTTCACCCAGCCGGGCACCGGAAAGGGATTCAGGGAGATCTCCTTGCCGGTGACGGTCACATAGGACCGCTTCCCCACCCAGAAATTCTTCACCAGGAACAGCACCACGGCGGGGACCAGCAGCGCCACCGCCAGCACGGATGCGGTCTTCATGTCATACCAGCCGGAGATCTGCATATAGGCCTCCGTGGGCAGCAGGGCCAGATCACCGCCGATCATCATGGGATTTCCAAAATCCGTCAGGACGTTGATGGCGGCGATCAGCGCCCCGCCCGCCACGCCGGGGCGGCACAGGGGCCAGAAAACGTCCCGGAACACCTGCCAGCGGGTGGCGCCCATGTTGTACGCGGCGTATTCCAGGTTGGTGGAGATGGAACAGATCACGCCCCGGATGACGGAATAGGCGTATGGGAAAAACGTGACGGTCTGGACGATCCAAAGTCCCAGGCGGCCGTAGATATCCACATGCAGCCCCAAAAGCTGCTTTGTCACGATGCCCTGCACGCCGAAGAGCAGGATGTAGCTCAGCGCCACAATGAAGGGCGGCGAGACGATGGGCAGCAGCGTCACAAAGCGGAACAGGCCCTTGCAGGGCACCTCCAGCCGGGCGATGACATAGGCGAAGAGAAACGCCACCGCCGTACAGGAGACTGTGGAGATCAGCGTCATGAACAGGCTGTTTTTCAGCGCGGTGAACCACCGGGCCTTGGTAAACAGCTGCATATAGTCCTCGGCGCCGGGGAACATGATGACCCGGACCACCGGATACACCACAAAAAATCCCACGAACAAAATGATTGCAATGATCGCCAGAAGGAGCAGCGGCTCGTTTTTCAGCCGCTTCATCTCCTTGAACGATTCCCGGGCGGTCGTTTTTCCTGCCAAAGGGACCTCTCCTTTCAATCGTAAGCAAAAGCGCCTGCCCGCTGGGGCAGGCGCTTTTGCCGCGCGCATCAGCGGTTGGCGGTGATCTCAGACTCAAACTTCTCCAGAACGGCGGTCTTCATCGAGGCGGCCCGGTCCCGGTCATACTCCACCAGATCCACTTCGCTCAAAGCGGGCAGCCCCGCGGGAGCCGTCACGTCGTCCCGGACGGGATAGCGGTAGGAGGTGGCCACGCTCAGCTCCTGGGCCTCCTTGGTCAGCAGCCAGTCCATGAACGCCTTGGCGTTTTCGGTGTTGGGCCCGCCCTTGACGATGGCCGCGCCGCCGATCTCATAGGCCGTCTGCTTGGGGATGATGATCTTCAGGGGATACCCCTCCTGCTGGGTCTTGAAGCTGTCGTGCCCCCAGGCGATGGAGGCGATGAACTCGCCGGTGGCCACGGGGCTGATGACGTCGCCCGCACCCTTGTAGTAGTGGTGGACGTTCTGGTCCAGGGCCTTCAGATACTCCCAGGCCCCATCCTCGCCCAGGCGGAAGATCTGGCAGGCGGTGGCGATATACGCGCCGCCGGCGGTGGTGGGATTGGCCCAAACGAACACGCCCTTGTAAGCGGGGTCCAGCAGATCGTCCCACGTCTCCGGCAGGGCCACGCCCTTGGGCGCCAGCTCCTTCTCGAACCGGTCCTCGTTGACGATGATGCTCAAAACGCCCATATACCAGCCCTGCCAGAAATGGTCGGGGTCGTTGAAGCGGGCATCCAGGTCGTCGTTGTTGGGGGAGTCATAGGCCTCGAAGGCTCCTGCCTCCGCCAGGGATCCGTACAGGTCCACGGAGCCGCCCACCAGGATATCCGCCTTGGGGCTGCCCATCTCGGCCTGCACCCGGGCCACGGCGTCGCCGCCGCCCAGAGAGATGTACTCGATCTCAATGCCGGTGTCCGCTTTGAACTGGTCGGCGATCGCAATGGTGTTGTCCTCATTCAGCGCGGAATAGACCACCAGCTTGCCTCCGGTCTTGGCGGGCGCGTCCGTGTTCTCCTGGGGCTTCGTGTCCGCGGGCGGGGTTTCCGTGCCCCCGCAGGCGGCCAGGGATAAAACCATCAGCAGCGCCATCGTCAGGCTCAGGATCTTTTTCATGTGACACATCTCCTTTTCTTCATCGTTCGCTCGTCCGGCTGCGCTTCTTTTGTGACCCAACCATATCACTAAAATTGGAACGTGTCAATTATTTGACCGCATATTTTCCAAATATTTTTGTGTGTTATTACATATTGGCTATATATACATCTTTTATTTTAGATATATTTAACAATATCGAACGTGAACAACTTGACCTTGCCAAATAAAATGGGATAGGCTACAATGGACGTAACCTGATAAGGAGGCGTTTGGAATGCCTACCATCAAAGATATCGCGCGGGAGGCCGGCGTCTCTCACGGAACGGTCTCCAATGTCATCAACGGCCGTGGGAACGTCAGCGTTGAAAAGATGCGGCTGGTGTGGCAGGCCGCGGAAAAGCTGGGTTATAAGGTGAACAACAAGGCCCAAAGCCTCCGCCAGGGCAAAGACAGGGCTGTGGCGGTCCTGCTGCCGGGCATCGAGGACCCCGCCTACGCCGCCATGTACGAGGTGTTTCAAAGCGAATTTGTACAGCGGAGATATTCCGTACAGCTCTACTCCACCCGCTCTATGGAGGCCACGGAGCGCACGATGCTGTCCGATGCGCTGAACGCCCGGGTCAGCGCGGTCATCACAAGCTCCTGTCTGCCAAACGCCGTGGCCCAATACCGGGCGGAGGCTCCGGAGCTTCCGCTGGTCTTTTTGCAGCGGGACGGTCCCGCCCGCGCCGGCGTCATGTACGCCGGCTTCGATCCCGCCCAGGCCGGCCGGGAGATCGCCTGCTTCCTTCAAAAGCGCCGGGCTGTCCGCATCGGGCTTTTTACGGAGACCGCCTCCATGCCGGACACGGCGCTGTTCCTTCAGGGATTCCGCGCCGCCTTTCCCCAGGAGGGCCGCGCCGTGACCGTGGTGGCCTGTCCCAATCACCAGATCGAACTGCGGGCCTTTGAATTTTTTGAACCGGACGCGGCTTACGATTACATCGTCTGCGCCGACCGCCGCCGGGAGGCCGCCCTGCGGACCGCCGCCGTTTACGCCAGCCGCCAGGCATGCCCCCGGTTCATCACCCTGGCCATCCGCTCCGCCGTCACGGACCCCAACATCCTGGCCTATGAGCTGGATCACAAGCGGCTGGCGCACCGGATCGTCAAGGCGCTCTGCGCCCATCTGGACGGGTCGGCCCCCCTGCCCGAACGGCTCCACGTGGGAAACAGCGGTTTTCGGACCCCTGTGGCGGCGCCCGCCCTGTCTGAGCAGTGCCTGCGGATGCTGACCATGGCCTCCCCCTCCACCGCCGCGCTCTCCCGTCTGCTTCCCCACCTGGAAAAAAGCACGGGGATCCACCTGGAGCTGACCGTTCTGCCGTCCCTGCGGGACGTTTACGACGCGCTTCAAACGCCCGCCCGCAGCCGCTACGATCTGATCCGCATGGACGTGGCCTGGATGGACGAGCTGGCGGAGCGGCTGTTCCGCCCTCTGGACCAAATCTCCTTCGACTGGGATGCCCTGCTCTCTCAGGCGATCCCGGAACTGGGTGAAAACTACACCGCCTCCCGGGGCGTGCGGTACTGCGTCCCCTACGATCCCAGCACCCAGCTGATGTTCTACCGGCGGGACCTCTTCACGGACCCCACCTACAAGCGCATGTATTTTGAAGCGCACCGCACGGAGCTGGAGGTCCCCCGCACCTTTTCGGATTACAATCAAGTGGCCGCCTTCTTCACCCGCAGCCGAAACCCGCAGTCCCCCATTCAATACGGTTCCGCCGTGGCCGTTGGAAACGTGGTGGTCAGCCCCAGCGAGTTCATGCCCCGCCTGTTTGAGGCGGGCGGCGACCTGCTGGACGGACAGGGCCGCATCACCATCCATACGCCGGAGGCGCTGCGGGCCCTGAAAAACTACCAGGAGACTTACGCCTGCTCCGACCGCGCGGTCCACGACGTCTGGAAAAACGTGCTGGAGGGCTTTGCCGACGGCTCTGCCGCCATGACGGTGGTGTTCATCAATTACGCCTCCCACATCCTGAACTCCAAAATGTCCAGCATCGCCGGAAAGCTGGGCTTTGCGCCGGTCCCCGGCGGGATCCCCCTGCTGGGCGGCGGCGTCGTGGGCATCACCCGGGACTGCGCCCACCCGGAGACCGCCTGCGCCTTTTTGTCCTGGCTGTACTCAGACCTGGTGGCACCGGTCTTTACCACATTGGGCGGTCTCTCTCCCTGCCGTTCCGCATACGGAAACCGGGACATCAACGAGCGGTATCCCTGGCTTTCCACCGCGCGCCGCGCCTTTCCCAGCGCCAACCGCCGCAGCAGCAGCGCCTATTACAGCAATTTCAGCGAATTGCAGCTGGAAAACATTTTGGCCTCCCATATACAGCAGGCGATCCTGGGCGTTATCCGCGCGGAGGATGCGCTGCGGCAGGCGCAGACAAGCTGCGAGGCCTATTTCCATGAAAGCGGCCCCCGCCATGCGGGCGGATTTTGACCGCCGCCGTCTTAAAAAGCGGCCTGCCCCGGTGGGCAGGCCGCTTTTGGTCTTTGCCTTTATTTCGCGCCGGGAGTCCTTAAACCGGCGGCATCCCGGAGGAAGGGCGCGTTTCTCCCGGCCGGTCTTTCATTGGAAGCTCCCGTCACTTGAATTTCGGCGCGTGGACGTCCTCGCCCGCGAACGCGTTGGGTCCTGGATTGGACATGGAGAAATACATCTTTGCGGCCTTCGTGGTGCCGAAATCGCGGTTCGATCCGGTGTCCTGCACTTCGTTGAAGGCGTTTCTGAACATCTGATTGTGCGCCTCCTCCCTGTTCAGGAGGAAATCGATGGTCTCCTGCACTTTCTTGTCATGGATCTGGCGGTAGAGATATTCATAGACCACTTTCGCGCGCTGCTCAGAGGCGATATTGCTCAGGATATCCGCGCACAGGTCGCCCGTCACCGTCACATAGTCCCCGGTCCAGGAGTAGCCGGAGGCGTTGATCAGGCCGGGATTCAATCCCAAAAGCACATGGCTCTGGATCTCGCCGGCGGCCACCTTCTCCGCCTCCACATCGTGCCCGTTGAGGAGGTTGATGGTCTGCGCCACCATCTCCATATGGCCAAGCTCCTCTGCGGCGATGTCCAAAAAAAGGTCCTTGATCTTTTGATCCTTGATGCGAAAGCTCTGGGACATATACTGCAAGGCCGCTTTCAGCTCGCCGTTGGCCCCGCCAAGCTGTTCCTGCAGCAGCGCGGCGTACTGAGGATTCGCTTTTTCCACCCCCACCGGATGAAATAACTGCTTTTCATGCTTAAACATTGAAATACCCCTTTCGGAAAGTTTACCGTTATTCTCCCTCACTGCATTTCAAATATTCCAAAGCAAGCAGCTTCGCCCCGCAATATGCCTCTGCGCCTAGAGTCGGGCGGCGGCTTTTAAAAAATATTTTCCATCGGTATAACTAACATCAAGGACATCCAAAATTCAAGAAAAATCCAGGTTTCTCAAAAGTTCAATCAGATAACGCAATTCACCGCGGGCAGGCTCATCCTTGCGCCAGAGGACCATTACATTCAGCCTGGGCAGATCCTTTAAAATAGGCACGCAATAGACCGGATGCGGCGGAGCCAGACAATAGCGCGCAAAAATTCTCGAAACCAAAGTCCATCCCATCCCACATTGAGCCAATCGTTTAGCGGTACCTGCTGAGGAAACTGCGGCAATGGGCTCCGCCTGTATCGCGCAGTCTTCAAAAAGGCGCTTAAACGTGGCATGGATAGGCACACCGGCTTTGTAGGTAATATATGGTTCTCCCTGCAGCGCCTCCATAGGCACCATGGGAAATTCCTCAGATGATTCATATAGTAGTTTTTCACAGATCGGACTATCAGCAGGAACCGCTACCAGAATTGGGTCGGAAAGAATAAATGCGCTGTTTAATCGCTTTATTGGAGCCGTAATAGGATCAGGAACTGCTACAATTGCAACATCGACCTGGCGCTTTAAAAGGACCGCTTCCAGAAGGGAGGATTTCATCTCACTGATATTCAAATTGATCGTTGGGTAAGCGGCATAGAATTGCCGAAAAATACGCGAAACCAAAAACCCTCCCCAAGTAATCGGCGCGCCGATATTCAGTGTTTTTAGACGGACATCTGTAAATTTTTGAAGTTCCGAATCCAGTTTTTCCATCAGCTGCAGGACTTGTCTGGCACGGCCCATAAAGGCGCGGCCGTCTTCAGTTAGCTGCATCCCATAGGGCCGACGTTCAAAGAGCGGTTTTCCAACTTGCTGCTCGATTTTACGAAGGGCCTGACTCAAGGTAGGTTGCGTGATATACAGTCGTTCTGCAGCCTTGGAAAGACTGCCCTCCTCCGCTACTGTAATCGCATATCTCAAATCATATAATTCCATATGCCCCTCTAATAGCTAATGTTCGATGTGTCCTTGTTGATTTATCGCGCAAGATAGCCGCCATCAATGGGCATAACGATGCCATTAACATAATCGGCGGCATCGGAGACAAGGAGCAGAACAGGACCAACCAGGTTATCAGGTGTGCCCCAACGCCCCTCCGGTATCCGCCCCAAGATGTCCTTATACGATGTCTCATCCTGCTGCAAAGCAGCGGTCATATCCGTTTTGATATAGCCGGGGGCAATGGCATTGACCCGGATGCCCCGGTCTCCCCACTCGTTGGCAAATGCCTTTGTAATCTGGGCGATGGCGCCCTTGGAAGCTACATAAGCGCCCACACGCTTTCCGGCGACAAAGCTGTTCATAGACGCAAGATTGATGACCCGGCCATACCTCTGGGCCAACATGTACTTACCTACCAGTTGGGTGCAATACACGGCGGCATTCAGATTGGTGTTGATAACAGCATCCCATTCCTCAGCGGGGAAATCTTCCAACCAGTAGCGCCGGTTGATGCCAGCTGCGTTGATGAGGATGTCAATGCGACCGCCCAGAGCCTCCGCAGCAGCAGACACTCCCTGTTCCAAGGTTCTGCGGTCTGAAACGTCGCACTGAATGGCGTGGACGGCAGGGCCATCTCCCTGCATCCGTTCCGCCAAGCCGTCATGGCAGGTGCTGTTGTAGAAAATTACGATTTCGGCCCCGGCATCGTGGAGTGCCTGGGCCAAGCGATAGCCGATACCGCGGCTGCCTCCCGTAACCAGGGCCTTTTTCCCAGTCAAATCCAGAATATTTCTCATAGAGTATTTCCTTTCAGAGGACGTACCATAATCATGATACGGATTTAAGTATTTAAAATCAAGCAATATCTTACGATCACGCGTCGATGCTGTAAATTTTATCGATCACGCTGCCGTCACGCCAATAAACATGGCCCACAACCTTTTCCCCTTTCGGGAGCGGTGGCAGCTTACCTGTGAATTGCTCCGCCCGCTTCTGGAGGTCATGGATATCCCAGACAGGAATACCCGCGGCCTTCAGTCGATCTGCCAGTTCCATATTGCGTGGCAATGTTGTGTTCGCCGCAACGCCTTCCTGGCAAACAAATAAGTCCACGAACCGTCCTGGCGTGGTGATGGTTTCCACGCGATCCACGATAGTTGGGTACTTGTTCCGATATAGCGGCGCGGTGATAACTGTCATTTTGGCGCCCTCAGCAGTATCGCCGTGGCCACCGGCACCGCTGATGACGCAACCGTTGGAATCGGAAATAACATTTACATTAAAGCTGGTGTCGATCTCCGTGGCACCTAAAATCACAAAGTCCAAATCGTCTACAATAGGCCCTCCCTTGGCTAACGGGCTGGCGTAGGTCTCGGCTGAGACCTCCACATGTCCAGGATTTCGGGCCAGGGAGGCAATAGCAGTCTGATCAAAGCTCTGTGTGTCGTACAGAGTATGCAGCAGCCCCTTTTCGTGCATATCCACCAGAATGGCGGTAATGCCGCCCATTGCAAAGCTACCGCCCATCTCCTTTTCCAGCATGTAGGCTTCTAACTGAGCCGCCACGGCTAGGGATATCTTTCCGCTTCCGGTCTGCATGGACACGCCCTCATGCATGTGTCCGGAATGGATGATCGACCTGGCTGCCAAATCGGCAATCCGGATATTCAAGGGGCTTGTAGAGGGCTTCATCGCGCCAGTGGCAATGCCGGCTGGATCGCCAATGGTATCCACCTGCACCACGTAGTCCACATCGCTCTGGCTGATCGAGACCGGATAGATGGGAAGGTCCGTGAGGTGATCCGTGACCACAACGACCTTCTTGGCGTAGCGAACATCAGTCATGGAATAGCCCATTGAACCGAAAGAATTGGGGCCGCCGGTACCGTTGCAGTTGCCGCTGGCATCTGCCGCAGCAGCGGCGACAAAGGCAATATCGATGGAAATTGCACCGGATTTCAATGCAGCAGGGCGACTGCCGTGGGTCCGCAAATCGCAGATCTTTTGAATTTTGCCGGTCTGGAGCAGCCGTCCCAAAACTGGAGAAAAACCGCTGGTCTGAACACGTGTAATGATTCCGTTCTCAATGAAGGGAAGCAGCACATCATTTCCGCTGGTGAGGCTGGAGGGCGCCACTGTCAGATCCCGAATGCCCAGAGTCATGATGGCTTCCGCCACTTGACCGCTGACGGCGTCGCCGCTTCGAAGGCAGTGGTGAAAGGAGATGGTCATTCCGTCTTGAAGCCCGCAAAGGCGGATAGCTTCTTCCAAAGAACCTACGACTTTACTCATGAGGCACCTCCTCAACATAGATTCCAGCCGCTCTGGCCATGTCCAGTATTTTTGCGGCCTGCTGGGCCACAGGCCTATCCAGCATTTTGCCGTTCAACACAGCAACACCCCGCCCCTTCTTCCGAGCCTCTTCCATCTTTTCTTCCACTTCCAAGGCATGCTGAACCTCCGCCCGGGTAGGTGTGTACACACTGTGAACTACAGGCACCTGTCGGGGAGAGATAATGAATTTTCCGTCATAGCCCCATCGCTTTCCCTGTTCCGTCATAGTACGCAGTCCTTTATCGTCATTGACATTCGTATACACGGTGTCGATCGCCAACTTTCCAGCGGCTTTGGCAGCCACCACCAGATGGCGGCGGCCATAGTCCAGTTCGTCGTTGTCCGGCGAACGTTTTACACCCAAACTGGCGGCAAAATCCTCACTGCCAAAGGAACAGCCGATGACCCTGTCACAACTGGTCAGGCAGGCAAATGCATTCTCCACGCCCAGGGCGGATTCCGCTGTGCCAATGATGGACCGGCTGCCGTTGGCAAGACCGCTGGCCTGTTCAACTTCCCGCATTTTCTCATCAGCGTAGAGCAGTTCTTCCGGCTTTTCCATTTTAGGCAGCATGATCCCTAGAATGGGCAGTGGAAGAACGGCTGCGATATCATCTAGAAAAAACGGCGTGCTGACATCGTTGACCCGCACCATAGCCGAACAACGGGATAATCCGGAGGAAAGATAGGCACACAGCAAGTCCCGTGCCGCGGCTTTTTGACTGAGAGCCACGCCGTCCTCCAAATCGAACAGTATGATATCCGCTCCCATCATATCCGCATTCAGCAGCATTTTAGGGGAATGGGATGGGATGGAAAGAATGGTACGAAACAGCACTACGCATTCTCCTTCCGGACTTCCCTCAGGGCTGTCTGCAGACGTGCCCTGATCACAAAATCCAATGCGCCAAAGTCCCATATCTGGACATGGGCATCAGAGACCTGTTCCGCCTCCATACATTGGGTAATAAGATTTGTCAATTTGGTGTAGAATCGGGGATGTGGAAGCCTTTCCACCGTGATTTCAAGACTGCCTCTCCCCGGACGGACCGTAACGCGGACATCGCTTTTTTCTTCACTGCCCACGGTATATTCTCGTAGAACCATTAATCGCGCCTCCTTCATATAAAGATAAGACTCTCATTGAAAATTTGACTTTATACCTCAAAAAGTGTAGATTAGTGTATTATTTAAGAATTCGTAAAGGGGGGCGGAGTTATGAATTTCAAGGACATCCGATACATTCTCGCCATCTCCGAGGCAGGAACAATTTCAGATGCGGCCCAGCGGTTAGGGTTGACACAGTCTTCCCTCAGCCGTTTTCTCCAACGCCTTGAACGAGAGTATAATCTTCAACTTTTTGATCGGTCCTCCAAAAGGCTAGAGCCTACGGAGGCCGGAATGAAATATCTGGACAGTGCTCGTCAAATGCTGCCCCTTCTCAATTCCTTAGAAGAATTATCAACTTCTACAGCAGCAAATTCCAAGCCTCCTGCCATTGGCATTACGGCTATTTCATCGTTTTTTCCTCTGAAGGAAACCTTTCAGCAACTTTTTTCAGAACATCCAATTATGTGGGATATATCCAATGAGGAAGCTTTTCTGCGCCTCACTCACGGCCTGTTGGACTTGGTGTTGACCGATTCTGCTTCCGCAGAACAATTTCGGCAGTTCGGAAGCTATGTATTGATGAAAAAAGCTTTTATCGAGTTAGTCATTCCATCCAGGAACTTTTATCTTCTGGCAAATCAGTCTTTTTCCATTCAGCACATTCTGTTGCTCTTACGCCAGCAGGAGAATCCACGCTTCGTCTTGATCGGGACGAATACGCAGACCCAACTTATGAGGCAGTCCCTTTCTGCATTGCTACCCAACGCGGTTCCCGTCGAGTGCTCCAACGAAAATTTGGCGGTACAGGAGCTGTTGACGGCAGGGTACTATGCACTGGCACCCAGCCTGTCCATCCGAAAATTAAAAAAACAGGTTGCTTTGACCTCACTTCCCTTGGGACATCAATATATGTGTCCGGAGCTGACGCTGATGTTCCGAAAACAGGAGACGGCAGACCACAGAATCGCTGTAGCACTGGAACAAATGGTAGAGCTCTTTTCAATGGTCCAACTCAGGCAGTGAAAAACACCAGATAGATGCCCATAGCCGCGATAAAACCATAAACCACTTTTTTTAGAGACTGAAAACTTAAATGCCGGAGTATTTGCGTTCCAATAGGCTGGCCGCAGCAAATTGCCAGAAGGCTGACGGCCGACAGTTTCAAAAGCGAGCTGGTGACCATTCCGCTTGCGATCCGGCTGAATAGCCCGGACAGTCCACAAATCAGGAAAAAGGCTTGTATGGTCCCGATAAACATTTCTTTATCCTCTAGAAAAGAGAGCAAATAAAAACTCATAAACGGACCGCCGACAGCAAAAAGGCCATTGGTAAAGCCCACGCAGCCCCCGACAAAAATCGCGGTGCGTGCGCTGCCGTTTAAATGAATGTACTTTCCCCAGAAGAAAAAGATAACGGCAATCAGAATCAAAAGGGTTCCATACAGCCGCTTCATTACGGTATCAGATATTCCTGTTGAAACGGTGACGAGCCATGCAGTCACCCCTATGCAGATAATCGTTGGGAGCAGGATCACCTTGAAACAGATGTATTGTCGATATTTCAGAATCAATAGAATATTTCCAAACAGTGAACTGATACAGCTGATTACGACTGCATCGCTGAAGGGAATGAATAACGGCAGCAAGGCAGTGACAATCATAGCGTAACCGGAGCCGCAGCACGCCTGCACGATGGACGCCAGAAAACAACAGCCCCATATTGAGATCAATACCATCATTCAAGGATCTCCTTAAAAGGAGGGCATGGGAACAAGTTCCTTACAGCCGTTCCCATGCCCTTACCGGAAATTATTCAGTAACTGGCCTCACATGCGGCGATGATATTATGATAGCAATCCGTCATAGAGGGTGTGGTGTTCAGATACCAATCCGCCATGTCGGAGAGTTTGTTCTGCATCTCAGCAACAACATCTTCTGAGATTTCACAGAAAGTCACACCTTTATCAGCCCACTCAGTCCGAATACGATCCTGCGCTTCCCAACAAGCAGATTCATACTTTTCACGAATGGCAGCCGAAGAGCCTTTTACAATTTCCTGCAGATCCTCCGGCAAAGAATTGATCCAATCCAAATTGTACAGATGAATGGAATTCTGGGTGCCCAGCGGAGTATCGACCAGATACGGCGCAACCTCATAGTACTTACCGGAATCAAAGAAGTTGTAATCGCTCTCGTGTCCCTCTACAGTTTTCTGCTGCAAGGCAGTATACAGTTCCGGAACAGAGAGCACGATGCCGGTCGCGCCCAAGCGACCCCATTCTTCCTGAAGCAGGGTGTTGCCGCAGCGGATCTTTTTTCCAGCCAGGTCATTCAGTGTCCGAATCGGGAAGTTGGTCATCAGCATCCGATACGTCATCACGTTGATCCCCGCCATATACAGGCCCTTGGTCTCGCAAGCTTCTCGAATGGGATCAGTAACCTCGCTGTTAAACACGTCACTAATCTGCTGCAGCGTGATCTGATCAAAATCCATCATATAAGGTAGGTCCAGTAGAGTCAGTTCGTCGCAAAAGCCTACCATAAAAGCGGTAGGTTCAGCAATACCCTGGATCTCGTTCGCCAAAAGCAGCTGATGTTGCTGTTGCGCGCTGCCCATCTGTCCGGCAGGATAGGTCTCTACGACTATACGGCCATTGGATTCTGCTTCAATATACTCTTTCAGCCATTCCAGAGACGAAGTCTGCGGGTTGCCTTGAGCAGTCGCAGTAGCGATCTTCATCGTATAAACAGTTTCGTCATCTACGGCAGTCGCAGTCTCCTTCCCGCCGTTCTCTGCTGGTTTCTCTGCGCTTACCGTCTTACCGCAGCCGGATAAGGTAAAACTCATCAGCATGGCACATGCAAGCAATACGCTCAGTTTCTTTTTCATAATTCCCTCCGTAAATATTTTTCATATGTCTGCGCTATAGATATTCGTGCAGATGTGCTTGAAAACAGAATTTTTATGCCGTCAAGCTTGGGAGAAACAGGGATATTTCCGGGATATAAGTGATAAGCAGCAAAACCGCCAGGTACAGCAGGAAGAATGGAACCGTCCCTTTGACAATTTTCTGGAGCGGTGCTTTAAAAAGGCTTTGGATAATGAAGATATTCAGGCCAAAGGGCGGTGTAAACATGCCAATCGCCAGGTTATAGGTAAATACAATGCCCAGGTGTATCACGTCGATGCCAAGTGCAGTGGCAACAGGATAAATTACAGGGGCAAGAATCAGCACGGCGGAAGCTGTATCAAAAAAACACCCCACTAACAGCAGTAACACGTTCAGCATCATCAGGAACTGCCAAGGACTTAATCCAGATAGGGCCGCCGTGACCATAGCCGGGATTTGCGCCAAAGCCAAAGCCTGAGACAGAATGGTACTGATGGAACACAGGACCAACAGTTGTGCAGAGGTCACTGCCGTTTCCTTCAAGCAAAAAACAATATCGCTCCACCCAAATTCCCGGTAAACACACAGTGGTAAGATCAAGGAATATGCAGCGGCAATGGCGCCAGCCTCTGTGGCGGAAAAAACGCCGGCATAAATGCCGCCCAAAACCAAGATGGGCATTGCCAAAACAAGCCAACCCTCTTTTAGGCCTTTCATGCATTTGGAAAGGTCAAATCTTACACTTGGCCCAGGCTTCCTCGAACGGTACACAATAAACATGGAGATGGCCACTCCGGTAATCAACGCGGGAAATACACCGGCAGCAAACAACTTGCCCGTAGATGCATTGGTGGCGCAGGCGAAAAGGATCATGCAAATGCTGGGCGGCATAATAATTGCGAGTGCCCCGCAGGAAGTAAACAGGCCAAGAGAAAATTCTTCACCATTTTCCGCCGCCACAGGTTTATATAAGGATCTGCCAATCGTTGCGGCCGCCGCAGGTGCGGATCCCGACATAGCGCCGAATATCTCGTTGGTCACAACGCCTGCGATTCCAATGCCGCCACGAATTTTAACAAACCAGGGAGTAATCGTTCCCACCAGACGGCGTGTCATGCTGCTGCGCTGCATAAAGCTGCCGCAGAGCATAAAGAATGGGATCGCCGTCAAGGTAAACTTATTTACACCATCAAACATCGAGGTGATTGCAAGCGTAGGGCTGACACCGCTGACCACCGCCAGCAAATAAATCGCACTGGCCAGGATGCAGATATAAACCGGCATTCCCAAAATCATCAAGAGCAGCAAAATAATGAATGCAGCAATCATGCAGTCACCTCTCCCTCATCCGGTCCCATTGGCGTATCCGGCGGCGTTTTCAGCCCGAAATCGCCCGTCAAGATCTTGCCCACATGTACGACAATCATAAAGCCAAACGCGATGGGAAGCGCCATATAAATATAGTGGTAGGGGATCAGCAGCGTTGCGGTTATGGTATGTAATTTGGCGTTCAATTCCACAACGCTGATGGCGTATTTAAGCAGCATGACCGCTAGCGCACAAGTTAAAACACTCTGGAAAATTCGAATTGCCAACTGGACAGGCCTTTTCATTGCGTTAAAAAATATCTCCATGGTTATGTGTTCGTATTTTATATCCATCTGCGGAATCAACAAGCAGACCATCCATGCTTGGGACAGTGCAGCGGCCTCTTCCACCCATTTCAAAGGACTTTGCAGGATAAAGCGGAAAACTACGCCCAAGACTGTGCTGGATACGCAAACCGCCAACATAATACAGCTCAAAAGCAGATACACTTTGCTCAAAAAACCGATGACTCTCTGAATGCCCCCTCGCACTTTTTTCATGGCTCCTCGTCTCCCTTTGCAGATGGCCCTATAATTACACGCTTGGGCAGGTATGCATAGGACTCTTTCAGGTTGTGTTTTCGATAACTCTCCTGCAGGTTTTTTTTCATAGTCCAACGGACTGTGTCAAAAATGCTGTTTCCCAAACTATCGATACCGACGATCATGGGACCTAAGCGTTCAACATACAAAACCCAGCAAGCCTCCGGCAGGCCCAGGTCCTCCCAATAAACACGCTCTACCCGTTGTATCTTCTTGGCATATAACGCTGCACAGCCGCCAGTGGTATTTAAAAATACAGACCCTGTCATTTTCATTGCATCTACAGCGGCTCCGGTCATAGTGCCCTTTCCAATCGTAAGACGGATATTCATCTGCTTGATCAGTTCGGCTCCCAAGGGAGAAAAACGGGAACTGGTGGTGGAACCTGCAGAGTTGACGATCCACTGTCCATCCTCCTGTCTTCTTACGATGGGCCCACAGTGCCACAGCGCGCCTCCCTTCAGGGTCTGAAAGGGGATCTCGTCCATATGACCATCCTGAATCATCTGGATTGCTCTGCGGTGCCCCATGTCCCGCAGCGTGTGGACAAGTCCTGTAAAGTACACAATGTCTCCCATCCGCAAACGCCGAATCTCATCTTCCTGCAGTGGAAGATGGAGCTCAAATTCCCTTGCCACGCTTCTCAGCCCCTTTCTCCGCAGTACTCTGCACCATCTTTGTGAGATAGAAACACCACCCTGCCGTCCTGATAAATTCGGGCGCTGGCATAGCGATCCGCCCAGCACTGATAGGTAACGGTAATGGGCACGATCGAGGTATGAGAGCCGGCAATTTCTATGTTGACTGCCATTGCATAGGTGTCGCCGCCAAATCCCATGGGGCCAAGTTTAGTGGCATTGACTGCGTCTTTGATTTCCCGTTCCAGCTCTGCTACTTGCGGATCTGGATGGTCCGTGCCGAAGGGAGTTCGAAAAAGGCTTCTCTTGGCGTTCAACGCCGCCAAATCGTAAGACCCGCCAATACCCACCCCAATAATGACCGGCGGGCAGGGTTCTCCCATCGTGTCCTCCACCACATCCAAAACCGCACGCTTTGCAGCTGCCACGGTGTCTTCACTGCTGAGCACCCAGGCGGTGGTTGTGCGGATTTCAGAGCCAAATCCCTTCGGTGCGCAGAGGATTTCCAAGTAGTCCTCTCCTGCAAGGATGTCCCAATGGATGGAGGGGATCATCCAACCGGTATTGGTGCCTGAATTCTCAAAAGTCAATGGATGGATGCAGTTCTGCCGAAGCGGAATATTCCTTGTGGCATTCTCCACTGCATCCCACAGTGCGCGGGTAGGATCTCCTTCCAAGGTCACTTTTGTCCCCAACTTCATAAAAAAGAGGGGGAGGCCACTGTCCTGACAGAGTCCAATGGTATCTGCTTTCGCTATCTTAACGTTTTCCAAAATAGCATCCAGCTGTGCCCGGGCCACAGGTTGAGTCTCACTATCCCGTGCTTTTTCCAGGGCTTGCACCACTTCATCGGGGAGATAAGTTGACGCCAAGATCATCAGGTCTTGGGCCACGTTCCGCAGCTGGCTTTCTTGAATGGCCAATATGCTCGTCCCTCCTTAATACAGCTTTGTATATTGAAAATCTGTGGGGATACCCAACTGGGCAAACGCCAATTCTTTTCGTTTGTCCACCTCGCCGTCCATTTGGTCAAAATAATTTTTTCCGGTGGTGTCAATATCCACCAGAAAAGGGCCGTAATCCTTTACCCGAACGAGCCAACAAGCTTCAATACTTCCCAGCTCGTCCTTGTAAAACACATCTTCCACTTCCTCTACATGTTCTGGGCCCAAATTGCTGGTAACGCCCAGCATGCAAACATGAACACATCCGAGTTCCTTCATAGCCTGCATGGTATTTGGCCCCATACTAGCTTTTCCGATAATGCATCGAAGTCCCCATTCCCGAATCGAACGTTCCCCCCACTTTTCAAAGCGGATACTGGTAGTAGGGGCATAGGACTTTACCGTCCATTTACCATTTTCCTGTACAATAACAGGACCGCAGTGAATCAGCAAATTCCGGTCCTTCGTGGAGAGAGGCATGGGCATCCCTTGGTCAAAGATATATTTCTGAAATTTCGAACGGGTGGAAAATATCTCGCCATCGAAAAACACTGTATCGCCAATCCGCAGTTTACGGATATCATCCTCTTTCAGAGGAACCGTCAGATGATAAACCGCCATGACGCTTACCTCCCTTCAAACCATTCCGGCAGTGGCTTCACGGCAACTGTGTTGTCTGCATTCACCACCGTTGTCGCCCTGCGAGTGATACAGCAACTGGCACTCATGGACACCGCGATGCCGCCAATATGAGAAAATGCATATTCCACATTGACACAAAATGCGGACCGCTTTCCGCCTAATCCAAAAGCACCTACGTCCAGCAGATTGATCGCCTTGTATAAGCGGTCCTCAAGTTCTGCAATCTCAGGTTCTGGATGATGGCTTCCAATAGGCCGGAGGGACGACGCTTCTTTAGCTAGTTTCGCACTAATATCCGCAGTGCCGCCAACACCGACGCCAATCAGGGATGGGGAGCATATCTTACCGGATTTGCAGCCATCGATATATGATTCGATAATGAATTTTTCAATTCCAGCCACACCGTCTGCAAACCCCATGACCATATACCGCGTACCGCCAAAACACTCAGATCCGCCGCCTTTGGAGACATAGGTAAATTCAATATTGTCACCGGGTACAATATGGATCGTGACACCGGGCACATTGGCCCCTACATTGTTTCCCGTATCGTAGCCGGTGATGGGATGCTTGACTGTAGCCCGCAGAAAATTATCTGCTGTAGCTTGGGCAACGCATTCTTCAATCACTGTTCCCATATTTGCCAGGCCTCCTTCAAGTCGGACGTTTTCTCCCAGCTTGATAAAAAAGAGCGGCCAGCCAGTGTCGGAGCATAACAGGCAGTGGTTCTCTTGTCCTACAGTCATACTTTTATAAGTAGCCTCCAGAGCCATACGCGGTAGACCATCTGGCATTTCGCATGCAATGGCCTCATGGAATGCTTGGTCAATATCCGGAGCAATGGTGGTGGTTGCTCTTTCAATTGTGTCATAAATCGCTTTTCGAAACACATTCAGTCGAATCATCCTGTTTTGCTTGTCCTCTCTCATTTTATTCATACAGCAACCGACTTGGCGCCTCATCAAACATCATGCGGATATCCGTTTCACTGATTCCCAGCATCAACAATACTCTCACAAAAGTTTCCATACCCATGGCAGGCGTACAGGTTCCCAACTGTTCGCATTCAGACCCTCCCACGATCTGTCTAAATCCGATCAGGTCAAAAAGCTTGAGCATACCGGGAATATCCCCATGTTGATAAAGATTTGGAACGGATGTGTTAAAAGTTACATCTACATATGCACCCATAGCTGCCATTTCAGCAATCTGTTCCGGCGTAGCCCGGTTAACAGATCCCAAGGGATGACTCAATAGAATTTTTTTCACGCCCATTTTTTTTGCCGTATCGATGATAACAAAACGTTCGTATACGCTTTGATGCGCCAAGGCCAAAATCATGTCATTGTCTCGGATCAGTTCAAAAATCTCTAGCAGCTTCGGCACAACCTCCCCATTCTCATTCAGAACATCAATGCCGCCTTGTCTCCCTTTGACTTTATAATAGTGAGAGGCGCTTGTTGAAGGTGTCCATACAATGCGGCCTCCCAAATCCGCGCAAACCTTCACTGCATCCGGGTTCAATCCTCCAACAGGCGGATTGAGCACAACGCCGCCGACTACATCCAGCGGAGCCTTTCCATTTTCGGACGCCCAGGCATCGGCCGCCTTTTTTACCAACGGTGCTCGAATATAAGACGGTACTGTATGGTTTTTCAGAACAATTGCCTTCAAACCTTGCTTTACCGCTTCCATAGCCACGAAATCGTCGTCATGAACCCGGTTACTTCCGCTTTCAGGCCCACAGTGAATATGAAAGTCGATGAATCCCTCCAAGAGCGAACGGATATGCTCGTCTTTAAAAATACTGCGATCTTTTGGAGAATGGTCAAATAAGAGATTAAATTCGGTACGGGTATTACTGAGCATAGGCTCTTCCAAGGATGGTTCGCGATAGGCTTGATCTATCATTCTGGTCTCTCCTTGCAGTTCTTAATTCCATCAATGAGTAGGAATCTGTTCTACTGGCAGCGGGTTGTCTACCAGCTGCAATGCCTGCTTTGGGCAAAGTGCTGCGCACAGTGAACAGCCCAGGCATTTCGTAATGTCAATTCGAGGGCGGTGATCTACCATTTCAATTGCATTGCAGTGCCCTGGCCTCGCGCAGGTCCCACAGCCGATGCAACGGTCATCTATTAGTTTCGGAACCAAATAGCGAACCTTGCAAGTCTCATGAGTCGCAATATACTTCAGCGCATGACTTCTGAAGTCGTCAATACAACAGTACCCCATTTCATTCATATACTTCTCAAGACCAGCGTTCATCTCCTTAAAGACCTTCCAACCATACCAGTAGATAGCCGTGCAGATAGTTGCCACCTTGGCTCCAACCATAAGCGCCTCTACACAGTCTTTCCAATTCATCAGCCCGCCAGAGGCCATTACATCCGACTCTGGCCGCTTCATCATCAATTGGGCAATGTTCCGTAATGTGAATTTCTTTGCATCAGGACCACAAAGGCCTGCAAAAGGCGAGGTCTCATACTGAGGCATCACCGGTCTGCCATCGTGATAAATATCCACGCCCGGCAGAATCTGCAGTACATTGGAAATATCCACACATGCGGCGCCAGCTTCAATACATGCTTCAGCAACAGCAGTCATATTCGGCGCAGTCGGCGTCATTTTTACCATCACCGGAATTGTAGTAGCCGAGGTGACCGCTCTTACAATCTCAGAAGAGATCACGGGCGACTGTCCACACACTGCTCCCAGAACTTGCTCCTCATTCCCGGATATATTCCCCATAGCACGCTGCATGAGGCCAATATTGGGACACCCCAAGTTAATCTCAAGCATATCCGCTCCGGCAGCAGACAGGGTTCTGGCTACGTCCGCCCAGCTGTCTAAATTACTGCCAGAGCCCATCGTATTTGCAATAATTCGAATATGCGTCTCTTTTTTACATGCCTTGATGAGTTCTACACCCTCATCAATTAAAAGACGCGGGTCAGATGGATTGCACAAAAAACGGTTGTCGGGATCTTTATAATAGAATGGGTGGGCTTCATAGGGCTGTTTTGTCACAGTGGCTTTCAGAATCACACCGGCCGCTCCCACTTCTTCCGCAATTTTTGCCTGTTCTACACTTCGGCTCGTCGAAGCTGATGCCACAACAAATGGGTTTTTAAATTCTAATCTGCCGCAGTTTACTTTTAAATCTACCATTTGGTTTCCTCCTACATCTTAATATACCTGTATAAATTTTCTTCATGCCAGATCTTAATTTTACTATTTACCAAAACAGTATGACAAATATTTACCCTCTCATTGCTTTTGTATATAGTTAATTTTACAAAAGCCCTCCTTATAAAGAAAGAAAGAAATACGAATTATACATATAGGAAAAAGGAATACTATATGGGTTTAAAATTGAATTATCAAATAGAAGCTCAAGCAGCCTGTTATCCCTTTTGAGAAAACATTGGGGCCCACTATTAAAAAAAGCAGGGCGGTCCATAAGAACCGCCCTGCTTTTTATCGATCAAGCTGCTGTCAGGTTTTCACAAAAGCGCATGACGACCGCCGCCGTCTGCGCCCGGGTGGCAATGCCCTGCGGAGCAAGCGTGCCGTCTCCCATGCCGCCGATCAGTCCGAAGCCCACCGCCCAGCGCATGGCGTCTGCGGCATAGCCGGACACGCCGGAGGCATCGGAAAAGCCGGTCAGGCTGCCCGATGGCGTCAGATCATACTTCTTATACGCGGCAAAATGATACAGGATCGCCGCGATCTGCTCCCGGGAGACCGCGTCATCCGGTCCAAACCGGCCGTCTCCATATCCCTGTACGATGTGACAGGCATTTGCCCAGCTCACCGCCTCCGCGCAGTATCGTCCGTCCGCCACATCGGTAAACCGGGGTCCGCCGGCTGCTTCCGGGCTTCCCTCCATCCTGTACAGGATCGTGACAAACATGCCGCGTGTGACCGTCATCCCCGGGGCAAAAGCCATGTCCGAAATGCCCATCATGATGCCGTTGCCCACGGCAAAATCGACCGCCTCATGATACCAGGCGTCTTCTTGGACATCCGTATACCGCCGCGCGGCGCAGTCGGCGCTGAACGCGCAGCCGTTCTCCGGTCCGCTCCGGGCAAAGACGGCCGCGATCTTCACCCCGCCCGCGGGCATTTGAAATGTAAATACGCCGTTCCCCTTGGAGGTCAGCGGCAGTTCGGCGCCCTTTTGATCCGTGACGGTCAGCTTTTCAAGCGCAAACCCCTCGGCAGGCGCGGCCGTGACGGAGATCAGCGCTCCACTGGGGGCGGCCGTCCGATCCGCGCTGACGGCCCCCCGCTCCGCATCCGCGGAGAGCTGGATGGGATACGAGGGTCTGGAACCGCCGCCGGAACCGCTTCGGCGGTCCTGATAGGCCAGGGTATAAAGGGAAAACCGGTCGCTGGTCACGGTATAGGTTTCCGGAGCCGTGTCCTCGTCCTCCAATGCCTCGGTGACGGCTCCGTGGGTCCGCAGAATTGAGAACGTCCGAGTCGTGCCATTGGGCACCTGCAGCATGTCGGCCGGGATCTCAAATACCAGCCGCACCGGCTTCGCAAGCTCATGCAGCGGTTCCGTCTGAGATTCAGAAGCACTCCCAATGACCTTGTGCACCGCGACATCGTAGTGCTGCGCCGCCGTTTTCCCATTCAGGGCCACCTGCACGGACTCCGCCGCCTCTCCGGCGGGCTCCGTTTCCTCCACCGTCATCACGATCTCATAGTTTTGGATCGCCTTTGCCGCCAGCGCCGCAGCCTCGCCGCCGGTCATATTCTCCAGCAGCGCGCTCTTTTGGCCCTCCGGGATCGACACGGCCGGGCCGCCGGAACCGTCCGCCTCCGCCTGCACGCTCACCTGCACGTTGGGGAGCTGGCTCAGCTTCTCATGAAGATTGGCTGTTGTCTGATCGTCCAACGATATCTGGTCCTTGAGCGCTTCGTAATCCTGCTTCGCCTTGAGGATGTCTTCCATCGCGTGTTCCAATTCTTCCTCCGCACCGACTTCCGGCACATCGGGGAGATTTCCAATCCCTTCGTTTATATCCACGGAGGTCATGGGCTCGAACACCGCGGTCAGCACGCAGTTCTTCACCGGGACGAAGGTGCAGGAGCCGTCCGCCGCCGTCACGGGCGCTCCATCCACCGACACGGACGCCAGCTTATAGCCGGCTTCGGGGGTCAGCGTAAAGGTCTGCGCCTCCCCCCGGACCACCGCGACCGTCCCGCCGGGGGATATCGCGCCATGCGCCGGCTGGGACACGGTGACCTGATATGTCGTTACGGCCTCCAGCCTCCACTGGTCGTCGTCGCCGTACTCCTCGGATGGCTTCCTGACAAGCGCGTAACTTCCTTCGCCGCCATAGCGAAAACCGCCGGTGCTCGTCTTGCGCGCGCTGATATAGGCCTTCCCTTCGACCGGCGCGGAGGTGAAGTCCACCGTGATCGTTCCGGAAACGTCATTCCACACCGTCAGGGCATTGTCTCCGCCCAGCATCAGCTTCCCGCTGCCGGTCAACGTATTCCCGATGGTCTCATCGCGGTTCAGCGCCAGGGTCCCATTTAGCTCCACGTTCTTCACGCCGTAGAAAAAGACATTCCCGCTGGGCGCGGCCGTGCTGGTCAGGGCCGCATGCTCGGCCACCGTAATATCGACGTTAGCATCGTAAATGATGCTTGCTTTTGCATCTGTCTCTGTAACACCGTCACCGACCAGAAGCGTAACGCCGTCTGCAATCCCGCCAGGGCTCTTCCACATCTGGAAGGAGGAATCACCCAGAACACGAATTTCGGCCGCCTGGGCCGCCGCACCAGCTGTGGAACCGCCGCCATATAGGCGTCCCTTGACTGCGGCGTTATCAAGTGTGATATGGACACTTCCAACCTGGCCCTGATAGCCGCCTCCATAAAGGGTTCCTTTTACCTCGGCATGCTCGATCGTAAGATCGACTGTGTCCGCCTTGCTGGTGTCGGATGAGCCGCCGCCGTAGAGATTCAGGACCGAAGCGTTGCTGATTTGAATGCTTGCCGTTTTGACGCCGGCGCTTCCGCCGACGCCGTAAACGGTATCGCAATAGCTTCCGGCATCCACAACGACGCTTGTGTTTCCCCCGGCAGTGACGTTGTAGCCCGCCGGCTGGATCACGCAGCTAGGCATATTGCTGCCGTTTGTGACATGCACTGTGATATCTCCGGAGATATTCAGTTTTGCATTCTGGCCGGCAGACGCATATCCGCCGAGATACGCCCACAGAGTCGCGCCGCCGGTATAGTCCACCCCATCGAAGGTGAACCTTGCATCCCCATGCACCGAGGCGTCCGAATCCTGTCCGCTGGCATAGCCGCCGCCATACAGGCTGGTAAATTTTTTGGGCATATCCCCCTGAAATGTCAGGGAGACGCCTCCTGTGGCGGCCCCACTCCCTGCCGCGCCGGCGAATCCGCCGCCGGAAACGGTCCCATTATTTTGGAAACCCGAGCCAAGCTCCGCTGTGACGGTCCCGCCAACCGACGCCGAGGTATTGGGGATGATCGCGGCTCCGCCGCCCCGGAACGCCCCGGTGCCGCTGAACCGCTCGCCGAGAACGGCCGTGACGTCTCCCTTGACGTCCGCATGGCTGCCGTCCGACCTGTACCCGGACGACGCGTGGGGCACCATGGTTCCGCCGCACACGATATCGCCGCCGCAGACGACATCGTCGCCGATGGTCAGCGCGACGTCTCCGACGTCCGCCGATACCTCCCGGTTGCAGTTGCCGTTGATCTCGCCGCCGCCAGTGATTTTTGACACGCCCACCCCGTCGCCCAGGTGGATGCGCACGGTGCCGCCCACCTCGCAGGTGGCGGCATAGGGATATCCGCCGCCCACCAGCGCGTGGCCCAGCGTGACGCCGTCCGCCGCCGTGATCTCCACATCGCCGTTTACATTGGCCCGGCAGATATCCATGCCCTCCTCCGGCGCCGGGTTTGCATTCACCGCGCCGTCCGCCACGCCGCCGCCGATCAGGCAGTGCCTGGTGGCGCTTTCTCCGGGCTTCGTATGGATATCCTCGTCCACTCGTATCTTCACCGCTCCAACGTCCGCGATGGCCGAAAGGGTGGAGCCGTCGATATTGGCTCTTCCGCCGCCGATGATATAGTCCCCGTCATACAGCAGCTGCTGCATTGGGGCGTCGATGCGGATGCTTGCCGTCCCGTATACCTCCGCGCGGGACGTACCGCTTCCGCCGTTGGTGTGGTTATATGCGTATCCGCCGCCGAACACGTTTTTCAACGCATTCGCGCCAGGCAGGAAATGGATGGCCGCGCCGCCTTCCACCCGGGCGGTCCCGCCGTCATCCGCCGCCCCGCCGCCGTAAACCGTCACAACGGGCGCATGAAGCTCGATATTCGTGCCGCCCGTTACATTGGCAGTCTCCCCGGCCTCTGTGGCGCGGCCGCCGCCATACACGGTGAAGGCGCTTTCTCCAAATGCATTCGAGGGCTGAATGTGGGTCGATTGGATCCGGATGCTGGCCGAACCGTTTACGTTCGCGTTCAGTCCGCCGCCATGGATGATCGTGCGGTTGGTAATCCCGCCCGTGGCTCCTTCATATGTGATGCTGGTGCTTCCCGTATCAACGCCGTCGCCGCCGCCATAGATATCGCCGCCGACCTGGATGGGGCCTGTGATGATAAGCGGGATGCCGTTGGCGAATATGTAAGAGGCGTCCCCACTGCTCACATCCAGAATAACAGGTGAATCATCTGACGCATCCGGTTTTGTTGTTGTGACGGTAAAAGAGGTGATGCCTTTATCCGTGGGGACGTTGATATAGGTAACGGATTGAAACAACTCGCACATTTTTACCGTCATGTCCGTGGGGTTCAGCACCAGCCGCACATCGCCGGCCGGCTGGTCCTTACTGTGATCCTTCAGTGCGGCCGTAATTGCCTGCTGGATCCCATAAACCGACACCGCGCTTCCCTCAACTATAATCTCAGTTTCTGAGGAAAGCTCCGCCGTGTTTTCCAGTTCTTGTTCAGCAGATGGGATCGGAGCCTGCTCCTCTTCATGCCCTGCGTCCACCGCCCTGGGGCATCCCGCCTCGTGCTCCACAGCCTGACAGTCCTCAGCAAGGGTGCAGACTGTGACGGGCTGCTCCGGTTCCTGTTCCGGTTCCGGTTCCTGTCCCGGTTCCTGTCCCGGTTCCTGTTCCGGTTCCTGCTCCGGCTCCTGTTCCGGCTCTGTGATCACACAGACGCCGTCGTGATCCGCCTCCAAAAGACAGCCCTCGGTCAGCGTGCAGGCTTTCGGCGTATCCTGCTCGAACCCCTCCTCTGCTGCCAGCGCCCCGCCTGGCAGCAAAGCCACGATCATACTAAGTGCCAGCAGGCCCGCCAACCCTTTGTTCTTCATATTCCCATTCCCTTTCATGCCGTCCGCGGTCCACAGATTGCGCGGTTATATATTGCAGTCCAAAATGTTTTCTTTAAATGCAAATTGTAACCAAAGCAGATTCTAACATGTTTTCCCGGGAAGGACAATACCGGCAGCGAATCCTGGCGCTCAAAATACAGGGCTTTTCTTGTACAAGTTTGACAAGTCCGCCTTATATTGCTCTGATTTTTTTGAAGCCGCCGTTTTTATCTCCATCAGGCCGCTTTCCCGCAGTCCTTCGTCCCCTCCCGGCGCGGTCGCCGCAATGGCCGGGCTTTTTCGTTTCTTGTCAAATCTTCTTGGGTGCACTATAATAAACAGAAATCAAATCCGTAAAACGGAAAGAGGGCATGTTACGGGACAGGAGGCCTCACAGGGGATGGAACACAGGACGCGCGCGCATTTGACGGACCGGGAATACAATTTGATATTGGAAAACAGCTGTGCGGATCTCTTTGCGACAGATGGACAGGGCCGGATCATCTACGCCAACAACGACTCGGTCCAGGTCCTCTGCTGTTCGCTGGAAAAGCTCCTCACCATGGATATTTATCAGCTGCGGGCGGAGGGGTACACCAGCTACTCCATGACCGACGAGGTCCTGCGGACCCGCAAGCAGGCCATGGGCACCTATTTTAACAAGGAGGGCCAGGAGGTCGCCTGCGTCAGCACGCCCATTTTCGATGAGAACGGCGAGCTGTGCATGGTGGTCACCTACAGCCGCCGCCTGGACATTCTGGAGACGTTTCAAAAGGAGCTCCAGCAGGAAAAGGAAAAGCTGAAAGGCTACCGGGCGGCCATGGAGATGCTGGATTACACCTATTCGGAAAACCACGTGGTGGCCAACGACCCCGCCACCCGCAAGGTCTTTTCCACGCTGGAATCCCTGGCCCGGATGGACAGCACCATTATGCTCTACGGCGAATCCGGCGTCGGCAAAGAGGTGGCCGCCAACTTTGTCCGCCGCCACAGCTTCCGGAAGGACGCCATTTTTATGCCGGTGAACTGCGCCGCTATCCCCAACGAGCTGATCGAGGCGGAACTGTTCGGCTATGAGAAGGGGGCGTTCACCGGCGCGCTGAAGGAGGGCCGGGCGGGGCTGTTCGAAGTGGCCAACGGCGGCACGATCTTCATGGACGAGGTGGGCGAACTGCCCCTGGCGGCCCAGGCCAAGCTTCTGCGGGTGCTGGAAAACGGCGAGTTCCGCCGGGTGGGCGGGAACAGGACTCAGAAAACGGATGTGCGCATCATTGCCGCCACGAACCGGGACCTGTGGAAAATGGTGGAGGAAAAGACGTTTCGGAACGACCTTTTTTACCGGCTGAACGTGGTGCCGGTGACCATCCCGCCTCTGCGGGAGCGGCCTCAGGACCTCAGCGACCTGGCAAACGTCTTTCTGGCCCGGTTCAACCGGAAGCACGGCAAGGCCCGGGTCCTCTCAGACCTGGAGCTGGAGCGTCTGCGCGGCTATCACTGGCCCGGCAACATCCGGGAGCTGCGCAATGCCATCGAGCGCTTTGTGCTCATCGGGGAATTGCCGGTCCCCCATAAGGAGGACGGCGCCGGCGCCTCTCTCCGGCGCTCCGGCGGAATGGAGCTTCCAAAGACGGTCCGGCCGCTGAAAGCCGTGATGGAAGAGCTGGAGGACGCCTATATCCGCCAGGTTCTGGAGCAAAACGGCGGCGATGTGGATCAGACGGCGGCCAAACTGCAGGTCAGCCGCTCCGGACTTTACAAAAAATTAAAGCGCGTCAAGGGCGAAGCATGACGGGAGCGTTTGTCCACGAATTTGGAATGTCTAAATTCGTGGACAAACGGTTCCATTTTTTTAGACTTTATTGCCGCCGATATAGGCATATGCGCCAGAAAATACGGCTTGTTTTATGAAAGATGACTCGATTTTTTTGGCATGCGCCTTGCTTTAATATGGGTCAAACGCAAAATGCGTCATTCTTACGACATGGAGGAAGAACATGAAAACGAAACAGTTGATTGCAGCGAGTTTGACCCTGCTCATGAGCCTGTCCCTGCTGGCGGGCTGCGGCGGAAAGAAGGCGGACAGCCAGCCGGCGGACGGCGGAGACGCCGCCGAGAGCACCTATAAGATCCAGTTGGCGGGCTCCGTTTCTGAGGATCATCCCATCACGCAGGGCCTCTACAAGCTGGAGGAGCTTCTGGAGGAATACTCCGGCGGCCGCATCCAGGTAGACGTGTATCCCAACGGCCAGCTCGGCTCCAACCGGGAATACTACGAGCAGTGCCAGCAGGGGAACATCCAGATGGCGGAGGGCGGCGCGGTCGTCCTGGCCAACTTTACCGACAAGTTCAAATTTATGCAGCTCCCCTACCTGTTCAACAGCCGGGAGGCGATCCAGAACTTCCTGAACAGCGAGGACGGCCAGGCGCTCACCAAGTCCATCGCAGAGGAAACCGGCATCTATCCTCTGGTGTTCTTTGAGAATGGCTGGCAGGCTTTGAGCAACTCCGTCCGGGAAGTCCGCGCCCCCGCCGATCTGAAGGCCCTGAAGATCCGCACCCAGGAGAACGATATCCTGCTGAAGATCTATACGGATATGGGCGCCAATCCCATGCCCATGGCCTTCTCCGAGCTGTTTACCGCAATGCAGCAAAAGACCGTGGACGGCCAGGTGAACCCCTCGTTGATCGCCTCCACCGGCAACTATGACGAGGTCCAGAAATATATCACCGACATCAATGCGGTCTATGACGCCACCGCCATCTCCATCAACTACGATTTCTATCTCTCCCTTCCGGCGGATCTCCAGGCCGCTGTGGACCAGGCGGCCCGGGAGGCCTGCCAGTATCAGCTGGAGCTGTCCGCCAACGGCGAGGAGGAGGCCTTTGAGGACCTGGCCGCCGGCGGGATGACGGTCACCCGCCTCACCGACGAGGAACGCGCTGCGTTCCAGGACGCCACCGCAGGCGTTTACGACTGGTTCGTTTCCCAGGGCACCGAGCCCAATCTGGACAGCTATCTGAAACAGATCCAGGCCTGCAACGACAAGTTCGCCAACGGCCAGCTGGAGGAGGTCACCGGCGTCGAGAAGTGATGCGTCGCCGTTTCCAGTCTCCCGGGGCCATTCCCGGGAGACTGGAACAGAGAGGAGAGAATAACTATGGCAAAGGCAAATCACGTCATTGACCGCGTGCTGGATTTTTTCGAAACCTATGTCTGCGCGGTGCTGTTTTTCATCACCTGCGCCATCATTTTCATCCAGGTGGTGTTCCGGGCGCTGGGGCTTCCGGTGGCCTGGACGGAGGAGAGCGCCCGGTATCTGTGCGTTTGGGTGATCTACCTGGCGGCCAGTAAAGGCGTAAGGAACGGAAGCCACATGTCCGTGGACCTGCTGCCCCTCGTGCTGAAGGGCCGGGCCCGCGTGGTGCTTTACATCGTTGCAAACCTGATCTCGCTGACCTTTTTCGGTCTTTTGTGCTGGTTCGGCACGCAGGTCTTGGCAGGCATGGGCGTTCGCCCCCAATACTCCGCGGCGAACAACATCAATATGCAATTTGCATACGCGGCTCCCTATGTCGGCGCCGCAATGATGATCATACGGGCGCTCCAACGGCTGGTGGTCCTGGTAAAGCAGCTTTTTGGCATCCTGCCCATGGAAGAGACGGAAAGTGAGAAGATGATGCGGAAGGGGGAGGAGAGCCAATGAACGCGGGCATTATTTTGATCGGCACCTTTTTTATCCTGCTGGTCTTGAACGTTCCCATCGCATGGTCCATCGGCATGGCGGTGGCGCTCTATATCGTGACCTCCGGAAGCTTCTCCCTGAGCTATATCGCAACCACCATGTTCACCGCCTGCGACTCCTTCCCCCTGATGGCCATTCCCCTCTTTATCCTGGCGGGCGCATTGATGGAGGGCGGCGGACTGAGCTACCGCCTCATTGACTTCGCGGACTCCATGGTGGGCCACAAGCGGGGCGGTCTGGCCATCGTTACGATCCTGGCCTGCATGTTCTTCGGAGCCATCTCCGGCTCCGCCGCGGCCACGGTGGCCACCATCGGCGTTATTATGGTGCCCTCCATGATCAACCAGGGCTATTCCAAGGGCTTTTCCTATGCCCTGATCGCCGCGGCGGGCGTTTTGGGCGTGCTGATCCCGCCCTCCATTCCTTTCGTGACATACGGCGTGGCCACCAACGCCTCCATTGCCACCATGTTCATGGGCGGCTTCGGCCCCGGCATCCTGTGCGGCGGCCTGCTCATTCTGGTCTCCCAGTTCATCTGCCGGAAAAACGGCTGGGAGGGCAACGGCAGGCAGTTTGCCTGGGGACGGGTCGGCAAGTCCTTCAAGGCGGCCATCGGCGCGCTGCTGGTGCCGGTCATTATCCTGGGCGGCATCTACGGCAGCATCTTCACCCCCACGGAGGCCGCGGCGGTGGCCGTGGTCTACGCCCTGATCGTAGGCTTTTTCGTCTACCGGGAGCTGACCTTCAAAAAGCTTCTGGCGGCGCTGTCCTCCTCCGCGGTCACCACGGCCACCATCATGGTCATCGTAGGCACCGCAACGTCCCTGGCCCGGATGCTGACGCTGGAGCAGATCCCCATGCAGCTTGCAAACTTCATCGCAAACCTGACGGACAGCCGCATCCTCGTGCTGGTCGTCATGAACATCTTCCTGCTGATCGTGGGCTGCGTCATGGACGGAACGCCCGCCATTTTGATCCTCGCCCCGATCCTTCAGCCCATCGCCGCGTCTTACGGCGTGGACATCATCCACTTTGGACTGATGATGTGCCTGAACATCTCCATCGGCTTCTGTACGCCTCCGGTGGGGCTGAACCTGTTTGTGGCGTCGTCCCTGGGCAACATCCAATTCACCACCCTGTGCAGGCGGCTGGTGCCGTTCCTGCTGGCGCTGGTGGCGGGGCTGCTGCTGGTGACCTATATTCCCGCAATTTCCCTGGGCATCCCATGGCTCTTCGGCTACGGGTCCTGACGGAAGGCAAAGGAGAGCAACATGGATTGGAAAACAACATATGCGGAGAAGATCGTCTCCGCGGCGGAGGCCGTCAAATGCGTGAAGTCAGGGGACACCGTGGTCCTTCAGCAGGCCGCAGGCACCGCCATGTATCTCATGGACGCCCTGACCGACCGGGCCGACGAGCTGGAAAACGTCAAAGTCATCGCCCATAACCTCTGGGAGGTCCCCCGCTTTTTGGAGCCCCAGTATGCCGGGAGCTTCCGGCATGTCAGCCAGTTCCTGGACCGGGGCGCCCGGCAGGCCTACCGGGAGGGGCGGGTGGACCCGCTGCCCGCTTTCTATTACCAGATGCCGAAATATTACCGGGAGCACCCGGCGGACGTGTTTTTCGTCATGCTGACGGAACCGGACGAGGAGGGATATTGCAGCTATGCCCTCAACGCCGACTATTCTGTGGCCAACATGGAGGCGGCCAGGACCGTGGTGGCCCAGATCAACCCCTCCCTGCCCTGGACCTGCGGCGCGAAAGTCTCTTTGGAGGAGCTGGATCGCATCGTCATCCACGACCAGCCTCTCCCGGAGCTGACCCGCAGCAAAACCGGCGGCGTGGAGGAGCAGATCGCCGCCCACATCGTCCCCTTCATCCGGGACGGTGCCTGCCTGCAATTGGGCATCGGCGGCCTGCCGGACGCGATCCTGGGTTTTTTGAAGGAAAAAAAGCACCTGGGCATCCACTCGGAGGTGCTGTCCGACGGCATCATCGATCTCTATGAGTCCGGCGCCATCGACAACAGCCGAAAAACGCTGGACAAGGGCAAGATCGTGGCAAACTTCCTCATCGGCACCAAGCGGCTCTTTGACTTTGCCGACCACAACCCGGACCTTCTGGTGGTCCCGGTGGATTACACGAACGATCCCTACATCATCGCCCAGAACGACAACGTGGTATCCATCAATTCCTGCCTGCAGGTGGACCTGCTGGGCCAGGTGAACGCGGACACCATCGGCGGCAGGCAGTACAGCGGCTGCGGCGGGCAGATCGATTTTGTCCGTGGGGCGCAGATGTCCAAGGGCGGCATGTCCTTCATCACCCTGCCCTCCACCGCCAAGGGCGGAACCATCTCCCGCATCGTGCCCCACCTGGAGACCGGGACCCCGGTGACCACCTCCCGGTTCGACGTGCAGTACGTCTGCACGGAGTACGGCGCGGTGAACCTGTTCGGCATGACCGTCAGCGAGCGGGCGGAGGCCCTCATCGGCATCGCCCACCCGGATTTCCGGGAGACGCTTCGGGCCCAGGCGGTACAGGAGGGCTTGATTTGGTGAGCGGCGAAAGGAAAAGAGGGAAACAGCTATGAGAAACGTATACATCGTAAACGGCAAACGGACCGCCATCGGCAAATTTTTGGGCGGGCTCTCCACCGTAAAGCCCGGGGACATGACCGCCCAGGTCATCAAGGCGGTGCTGGAGGAGACGGGGGCGGACCCCGCCGGCATCGACGAGGTATTTATCGCCCACCAGCATTCCGCAGGCCAGGGGCCTTCCATCGCCCGCCGGGCGGAGCTGGAGGCGGGCATCCCCAACGAGATCCCCGCTACCACGGTGAACATGCAGTGCGGCAGCGGCCTGAAAGCCGCCATCCTGGCCTATAACGCCATTCAGGCCGGGGAGGACGTGGTGCTGACCGGAGGCGTGGAGAGCATGTCCCAGGTGCCCTATATCCTCACGAGCCGCGTCCGCAAGGGCACCAGGATGGGCCCCTCCTCCGTGGACGTTCAGGACTCGCTGTACTGCGACGGGCTTATCGACCAATTCAACGGCTATCTCATGGGGATGACGGCGGAGAATGTGGCCGCGAAGGAGGGCGTCACCCGGGAGGAACAGGACCGCTTCGCGGCCCGCTCCCAGGCGCTGGCCCAGCGCGCGGTGGAATCCGGCCGCTTCCGGGAGGAGATCGTCCCCATCCGCTATCAGGACCGGAAGGGCCGGGAGCTGGTCTTTGACACGGACGAAAGCTACACCCCCGGCGCCAGTTATGAAACGCTGGCCAAAATGCGCACGGCCTTTAAAAAAGCCGGAGAGGGCGGCACCGTCACCGCCGGAAACGCCTGCCAGCTCAACGACGGCGCGGCGGCGCTGCTGCTGGCCTCCGGGGAGGCAGTCCGGGCCAACGGGTGGAAGCCCATGGCCCAGGTGGTCTCCATGGCGACGGTGGGCATTGATCCGGCCATCATGGGGCTTGGCCCTGTGAAGGCGGTCATCAAAACGCTGGACCAGGCCGGAATGACCTTGGGCGATGTGGACCTGGTGGAATTGAACGAGGCCTTTGCCGCACAGTCCCTTGGCTGCATCAAGGAGTGGTGCGCCCACTACGGCTTGTCCCGGGAGTCCGTTTTGGAAAAGACCAACGTCAACGGCGGCGCCATTGCCCTGGGCCATCCGGTGGCCGCGTCCGGCGCCCGCATCCTGGTGACGCTGATGCATGAGCTGGAAAAGCGGAAGCTGACCTGGGGTCTGGCCACCCTCTGCGTGGGCGGAGGCATGGGGACCGCCATGCTGATCAAGCGGTGTGAATGAGAGGAGAAACGGCAATGGAGATCAAAAAGATCGGCGTGGTGGGCGCCGGGATGATGGGCGCTGAAATCGCCCTGTATTTTGCGATGAACGGCTATGAGACGGTCCTCGGCGACATCAATCAGGAGCTTGCGGAAAAGGGAAAGCTGAAGCAGGCCGCCGTGCTGGACCGGCGCATTGCAAAGGGACGGCTGGCGGCGGAGGAAAAAGAGGCGGTCCTCTCCCGGGTGGCCGCCACCGGAAGCCTAGGCGATATGGCGGACTGCGACCTCGTCATCGAAGCCGTGCTGGAGGTGCTGGAGGTCAAGGCCAACGTCTACAAGCAGCTGGACATCGTATGCAAGCCGGAGACGATCATCGCAAGCAACACCTCAAGCCTCTCCATCACGAAGCTGGCGGCGGCGGTGGGGCCCGGGCGCGCCTTCGTCGGCACGCACTTCAACTCCCCTGCCAGCGTCATGAAGCTGGTGGAGGTCATCCCGGCCTTACAGACGAAGGAGGAGACGGTGGACGTGGTCTACGGCCTGCTTCAGTCCGTCGGCAAGGAGCCGGTGCGGGTGAAAGACGTTGTGGGTTTTGCCCTGAACCGGATGTTCCACGCGTTTTACCTGGAGGCCTGCCGTCTGGTGGAGGAAGGCGTCTGCACCGCGGAGGACGTGGATAAGATCTGCCTGTACGGCCTGGGCCACCCCATGGGCATCTTCAAGCTCATCGACCAGACAGGCCACGATCTGAACATGAATGTGGACCAGATCCTATTTGAGGCGTACGGAGACCGCTTCCGCCCCTCTCCCCAGATTCAGCGGCTGCGGGACGCAGGGCGGCTGGGCAAAAAGTCCGGCCGGGGCTTTTATGAATACGGAAAGTAAGCGGAGGCTCCGGCTTGTGAGCCGGAGGCGGGCTGTGGCATCATGGCCTGGAATGGAGGCGGCGAGAACATGAATGCAAAATTGATTGCCCTTCCCTCCCGGTATCTTCAGGGAGAGGGCGTTTTGAAGGACCTTCCGGCCCTGCTGGCAGAGCGGGGCCGGAAGCGGCCCATGCTTTTGTGGGGACCGCGGACACGGGCCCTGGTCCGGGAGCTGGTGACGCCTTCTCTGGAACAGGCCGGCATGACGGCGGAGGAGTATCTGCTCACCGGCCAGTGTTCCCGGGAGGAATGCGCCCGCGTGGTGGAGGCCATGGCCCGGGCGGAGTCTGATTCCATCGTGGCCCTGGGCGGCGGCAAGGCGCTGGACCTGAGCAAGGGCGTGGCCCATCAGGCGGGGGTGCCCAACATCGTGGCGCCCACCACCCTCTCCAATGACGCGCCGCCCACCGCCTGCACCGTCTGGTATCACGAGGACGGCAGCTTTAGCGACACGGAGGGGTGGCCCTCCAATCCGGATGTGGTGCTGGTGGATACCAGCGTCTGCATCAAAGCGCCCATGCGCATGTTTCTGGCGGGGATCGCGGATTCTCTGGCCACCTATCTGGAGGCGGAGCCCAGCTATCTCTCCCACATCCCCACCCGCCTGAAATACCTCCCGACCCTCACGGCCCGCACGATGGCAAAGCTCTGCTACGACACCATCCGGGCGGATGCAAAGTCCGCCGTTTTGGCGGCGGAGACCGGCGTGGTCACCCCGGCCTATGAACGGGTCGCGGAGGCCAGCATCCTTCTCTCCGGCGTGGGCTGGGAGAGCTGCGGGACCGCGGCGGCCCACGTACTGGGGACCCGCCTGGCCGACTTCCCCCAGCTTCACGGCGCCATGCACGGGGAGAAGGTTTCCTTCGGCATCGTGACCCAGCTCCTGCTGGACACGGAGACGGACATGGCCTTTGCGGAGGACCTGGTGGACTTCATGGTCCGGCTGGGTCTTCCGGTGACCATGGAGGAGATCGGGCTGGACCGGGTGTCTGAGGCCGCGCTTTATGCCTGGTGCGAAAAGCAGTGCGTCCCCGGCAGCCGTCTGGACTGCGTCGCGCCCGGCATCACGCCCGCGGAACTGGTCCGCGCCATGCGCAGCGCCTCCGCCTTCGGCGCAAGCCGCAAAAACCGCAGGCCATGAGCGGCCTGCCACGCATGGTCTTTCCCCACCCCAGCGGTCCCGTCAGTTGATCCCCTGCCCGCAGGGAAACCGTCATAAAAAAGGCCGGAGGCGATCGATCGCCTCCGGCCTTTTTCATATACGCACGCAGCGGCGGCTTTCGCGTTTTTTTCATCCGTCCAAAATGGGCCTCGTGGATGGCTGCATAGGTTCTCTCATTCATTTTGCCTCGCCAGGGTCCAAACCTCCACAGTCGCAGCAAATTGCCGCCGCTTCAGCCGCCTGAAACCATTGCCTATATAACCGATTCAAAAAAGTTCTGCGGTGCAAACACGTGATTTCCTCAGCGGTGGGGCCGTCGGCCGCGCCGATTATTGCGATGGACGCCGCATCGTTGATATCAAAGAACATAAAAGATGCCGAACTGCGCCGCTGCGCCAAACATCATCTTGCCTTACTTGAAAAACAAAAAACACCCAAAATCCGAAGATTTCAGGTGTTTTTGGAGCTGCTGGGCAGATTCGAACTGCCGACCTCATCCTTACCAAGGATGCGCTCTACCGACTGAGCTACAGCAGCATAAAAATGGCGACCCGGAACGGGCTCGAACCGTCGACCTCTAGCGTGACAGGCTAGCGTTCTAACCAACTGAACTACCGGGCCATCTTTGATATGCTTAAAACCTTAGAAATTATATCACATACAACAAGCGTTGTAAAGACTTTTATGGCAGGGGCAGAAGGATTCGAACCCTCGGCACGCGGTTTTGGAGACCGCTGCTCTACCAGCTGAGCTATACCCCTATATCGCTTGCGGAAGACCCCGTCAGGCGATCGACCATAATTGGTGGGCCTTCGGGGACTCGAACCCGGGACCGGCCGGTTATGAGCCGGCTGCTCTAACCAACTGAGCTAAAGGCCCATGCCAGGTTGATTTGAAGAGAAGTATTGCCGCCACGCCAAGTGG